>NZ_JBPPLY010000022.1:0-35487 GCF_051535215.1 Nitrobacter sp.
AGCGATCAACATCATCCGCCGCACCCGCGCGAACAGCGCGGCCTGTTCCGGCGTCGGCTCGGGATTCACAGGCTCGGTCATGCAGGGCTCTGCTTCAAAAGACTCATCTTCGGATAGCGGTCGAAGGCTTGGAATCACTGTCAGGGGCGACGAGGGATCGGTGCGCCTTGATCGGGTCCTCGCAACGCACAGTCCTGACCTGTCGCGCTCCCGCCTGAAGTCGCTGATTCTGGCGGGTCAGGTCCTCGTTGCAAAACCCTCCGTTGCAGAGAGAGCGGCCAAGGCTGCCCCCATTTGCGACCCCGCTTATCATGTCGCTGCCGGCGATACGATCACAATCGACGTGCCGCCCGCAATATCTGCCGAACCGAAAGGGGAAGCCATTGCGCTCGATATCGTTTACGAGGACGACGATCTGATCGTCATCAACAAGCCGAAGGGGCTGGTCGTCCATCCCGCCGCGGGGCACGAGACAGGGACGCTGGTCAACGCCCTCATAGCGCATTGCGGAGGAAGCCTGTCCGGCATCGGCGGCGTCCGCCGTCCCGGTATCGTGCATCGGCTCGACAAGGACACCACCGGCCTCATGGTCGCGGCGAAGAATGACGCCGCGCACAAGTCGCTGAGCGCCCAATTCGCCGATCACGGACGCACAGGCGCGCTGCAGCGGGGCTATCTGGCTTTTGTGTGGGGACTGCCAACCCGTCCGCACGGCACCGTGGACGCGCCCATCGACCGCCATCCCTACGCCCGCGAAAAGATGGCCGTGCGGGCTGGCGGACGCGAAGCGATCACGCACTGGGAGCTGCGGGACGCGTTCAACGGCCCCAACGGCAAGCCGGTCGCCGCCCTTCTCGCCTGCCGGCTGGCGACCGGCCGCACCCATCAGATCCGGGTGCACCTCGCTCATGCCGGCCACCCCTTGCTGGGCGACGACGTCTACGGCCCCCATTTCAAGACCAAGGCCAATCAGCTCGCATCATCAGCCCGCGCCGCTCTCGGAACTCTTGAGCGGCAGGCGCTCCATGCCTATCTGTTGGTGATCGAGCATCCCCGGACCGGTGAGGTCATGCGGTGGGAGACGGACCTGCCGGAAGACTTGTTTTTGCTGCAGGCGGCCCTGGCGGCGACGGAATGACGCATAATTACGAAAATGTAGCCATGCCAGATGGTTACGTGATGATCACGGAATCGTAATCCCTTTTTGTTCTTTCCTTTTCAGAATGACTTCGTTATGCTGCACCTGCGTTGAACATCCAACGCGGAACATTCGCAGCGCGGTGGCTTTAACTGAGGGACCGCCTGCCGGGCTCGCCGCTATCGGGGGCCTGAACCAGTGGAGGGCGCTACCATGGCCCGTACTGCTACCTTACCGGTTCTCAACGGAGAATCTGGTCTTTCCCGTTATCTCTCCGAAATCCGCAAGTTCCCGATGCTGGAACCGCACGAGGAATACATGTTCGCCAAACGCTTGCGCGAACATGACGATCGTGACGCGGCGCATCATCTCGTGACCAGCCACCTGCGGCTCGTGGCCAAGATCGCCATGGGTTATCGCGGCTACGGTCTGCCGATCTCGGAAGTCGTCTCTGAAGGCAACGTCGGCCTGATGCAGGCCGTGAAGAGGTTCGAGCCCGAGAAGGGCTTTCGCCTCGCTACGTATGCCATGTGGTGGATCAAGGCGTCGATCCAGGAATACATCCTGCGATCGTGGTCGCTCGTGAAAATGGGCACTACCGCGAACCAGAAGAAGCTGTTCTTCAACCTCCGCAAGGCGAAGAGCAAGATTTCCGCGCTTGACGAGGGCGATATGCGCCCGGATCAGGTCAAGCTCATCGCCAAGCGTCTTGGCGTCACGGAACAGGACGTTGTCGACATGAATCGCCGTCTTGGTGGCGACGCGTCCCTCAACGCACCGATCCGCGACGATGGCGAGACCGGCGAATGGCAGGACTGGCTGGTCGATCACTCGCCCACCCAGGAAGCCGTGATGGCCGAGTACGAGGAGTTCGATCATCGTCGTCAGGCGTTGACCGGCGCGATGGACGTGCTCAATCCCCGCGAACGCCGCATCTTCGAGGCGCGACGCCTTGCCGATGAGCCGATGACGCTGGAGGATCTCGCTGCCGAATTCAACGTGTCGCGCGAACGCGTGCGACAGATCGAGGTTCGCGCCTTCGAGAAGGTGCAATCGGCGGTGAAGACCGCGATCGCACGGCAGGAGCAAGCCGCTCTGGAAGCAGCCCGCTAAGGCGGTCTCCTTTTTCGAGCAACATGGATCTGCGATGGCCGGGCTCGTCCCGGCCATCAACGTTTTGCTGAACAGTCAAGCCCCGGGACACGCTCGGCTCGAACAAGTTTGGCCTGAAATACTCTCGCGACGCTTACGTCTTCTGATGCAGGATGGCCTGCTCCGCCGGGAAACCAGGCGCGATCGACGGGGCGGACTCGCAGGCCGCATACCTGTTCTTGCCCTGGTTCTTGGCAGCATAGAGGGCTTGATCTGCGACGGCGAGCAGGCGCTCCGAACAGACTCCGATCGCCTGGGTCCATTGGGCAAGCCCGATCGATGCAGCGATCGGAACATCGGCGCCGACGCATCCTGCGGCGTCTTCACGGCATGCATCCAGAACGCGTTCGGCGATGACAGCAGCGTCGCGCAGCGCTGTCGCCGGCAAGAGGATACAGAACTCGTCGCCGCCCGTCCGCGCCAGCAGGTCGCCCGGCCGCAACTGCATCTGCGCCATCAGCGTGAAATGCCGCAGACAGGCATCGCCCGCGGCATGACCGTGGGTGTCGTTGATTTCCTTGAAGCCGTCGAGATCGATCACAAGGAGCGCGAAAGGTTCGCCGCTCCTCTGCGACATTGCGCATGCTTCTTCCAGCCGCCCCAGCAACTGTCGCCGGTTGGCGACGCCGGTGAGGTCGTCCACCAACGCAAGGTCGACGACCTCGTTGCGCAGCCGATCGATTGCCATCAGCAGAAAACCAAAATTCCATGTCATCGACAGAAATACGAGAGCAATCAACAATGAGGCCTGAAGGCTATTGAAGTTGACATAGGAAACCCCACCGCCGATGCCCAGAAATGCGCAGACTGACCTGATCACGCTGACACAAATGATGAGCGCGCCGACGATCCCCGCGAGTTGGGCTCCCGAGTTGATACGGCCGTCCTTGCGCGACAGCACCAGCTTCAGCGTCATGCCGATCGGCACCGCCTGAGCCGTTGAATAGATGAAAATGCGCATCGGCATGTCCTCGCGGACATACAGAAAAAAGGCGAGACCCACGATGCTCGACCCGACCGTGATGAACGTCGTTTGCCAGGAAACCGGCCGCTCGTAGAAACGTCGGATTCCCATCGTGCAAAGGCAAATCGCGAAGATCAAACCGCCACCGCCGAACAGCAGAGGCAGCATTGAATCGACGTGACCGCGGAGCATCGATACCCCGGCGAAAAACGCGGCGGTGAAAGCGGCAGCAGCCCAATATCGCGCTGCTACAAGCGTCGGATAGCTCCGCATGACGTGGGTCCAGACCAGACCCAGCGCCAGGAAGTTTACGACGAATACAATCCACAGCGTCGGTACGCTCAGCATCACGGGTTCAGAGCGTCTCCGCCCGGCCTCCTTCGTGTCCCACGGCTTTTCCACGTCGCCCTGTCAGCGTGCAGCCGCACCGCTTAACGGACCCTCACCGCCGCAAAGCAACCCTGCGCCGTGGTTTTGAAACCATGAATATCGGGCGCGTTCCCCTCCGCCGCCGATCCGCTTTTCGGACGCTCGACGTCGACGTCGTTCGTCGCCCCGGCGAACCCGGTCGCAACACTTGTGGATAAGGGGATGGAAACCGCGTGACAGCGCGAGGACAGCTTCGTGCGAATCTGTTCGGATCGCCCTCCGAGGCTGTTGCGAGGATGACCCTCCACCGAGCACGCCTCGAAGTCGCGCTTCAACCATTTAACCCCAAGAGGATATTATGGCTAAGAAAGCGAAAAAGAAGACAGCAAAGAAAACGGCGAAGAAGGCTAAAAAAGCCGCAAAGAAAAAGAAGTAGCAATTTTTTAAGGCCCGGGCGGGACTTCGCTTCGCCCGGGCATTTTCGATCACGGCGCTTCACACAACGCTGACGGAATCGACGCGACAGCCCCGCAACTCCGCCTTCGATTTTCAGCTATTGCCCCGCCAACTTGTCGGCGAAATAGCCGATGGTCCTGCGATAGACCTCGGACCGATTCCACTCGCGCATCGCCTCGAAATTGGCCGAGCCCTGGTGATAGTCGCCACCGGCCTTCCAGCCATTGACCTTGAGAAGGTTCGCGGTCGAGGCCAGCACGTCCGGCACCGAATGCCGAAGGTCGACGTGACCGTTGCCGTCGTAGTCGACGCCGTACTTGATGTAGGACGAGGGCAGGAACTGGGTCTGCCCGATCTCGCCCGCATAGGCGCCGATCATGTCGCTGAGCCGCAGGTCGCCGCGCTGCAGAATTTTGAGCGCCGCCAGCAGCTCGCGCTGGAACAGCTCGCTGCGCCGGCAATCATGCGCCATGGTTGCAAGCACCCGGAACACCGGCAGCTTGCCCATGTCGCCGCGGCCGAAATCGGTTTCCAGTCCCCAGATCGCAACGAGGATCTCCGGCGGCACGCCGTACTGCTGTTCGATCCGCGACAACAGCGAGGCGTGACGCATCAGCATCGCCTTGCCGCCCTTGATGCGGCCAGCGGTGACGCGGGTCGCGGCATATTGCTCGAAACTCTTGCGGAAGGTGCCGCGCTGGCGGCGGTCGAAATTCAGCACCGCCTGGTCCTGCTGCACGCCGCCGAGCGCCTGCGAAATCACGCCCTGCGAGATGCCGTCGGCCGCCGCCTCCCGCGACATCGCGGCCACGAAGGTGTTGAAGTCGCCGCCGCATTGCGCGGCGAAAGCGGCTGTCGATGCGAGGGGTGCGGCGAGAAGGGCGGAGGCGAAAGCGACGGCGAGCCGGAGTTTCATTGCAATCCCTTTTTCTCTGAATCGACGCGCGTTATAGCATGACTGTGGCGGCGGGACGGCACGCGCGAACCCTCCCCTTGAGGGGAGGGTCGGCGAGTATTGAGCGAAGCGAGATGCGAGCAGGGGTGGGGTGGCGCTGGAGGATAAAGTCTCACCCCACCCCGATGTTCGCTGCCCTCACGTCGACCCTCCCCCTCAAGGGGGCGGTAAGGAGTCACGCAGACACGCGTCATCGCCCCTGTTGTTTACGGTGCGGGAGCGCCGTCGCTCCAACTCCCCTCTCGAAAAAGAGGGGGCGCGGAACGCCGGACGCGTCAATGCGTCCGCAGCCTCGTGTGTAAAAATGAGTTTAGATACACGAGATTCAGTCACCACGGTCTCACCGGGCATCGTCCGGCGTTCCGCACGCGATGGTTTTTCGGCCTGCTTCGTGCTCTCCCCGGCAACGGTCGAGACCTGACGCCGCCGTCTCCGCGGTACTTTCTTGTGCCGGTCGGCGCGCGAAAGAGCAGTTGTTCGATTAAATCGAAGCAAGCCTCTCACCGGGGCGAAAGTTACGAAACCATAGCGCGTATCCCGCCTTTCGACGCAGTTCTTGTACAATTTCCATGTATTTCGGCAAAGTAGCCGGCTTGAAAACCGCGATCTTAGACATTTCTACCGTCAATTTGGGCTGAGTATCAGGCAGAGTAATTTACTTGTGACAAGCGGGTCAAAAGGACCTCAGAGTAACGTTGAGGCTCAGGCAATGGGAGAGCGCCCGATATCTAAACAAGAACGGCAGGGGGCCTCGACAGCCTATGACCTGTATTACCTCGTCAACGGCAAGCACTTCTTCTGGCGCAATCCGAACCATGGCGTGACGTTGATCGACGGAGGGCGCGAATCCGCGATTGCCTGGCATCCTGAAAAAGCCGAGGCGATCCGCAGGCTGTGGACCGACATCGTCTCGGTGAACATGACGTCCGCCACGTCGGGCAAGGACATCGTCAACAACTGCCGCATCAATTTTCGCAACGGTCATTTCCTCGTCGTCACCGACGCCGACACCAGCGGCGAAGTCGATCACGACCGCACGCCAGTCTATCGCGACTTCGTCCGCGCATTGCATCTGAGGCTGGCGCAGGCCCCGGCCGGCACCATTGCATTCAATGCGGGCGCGTCCCAAGGGCGCCACAGGGTGATGACGGTCATGGGCGTCATCGCCGCGCTGTTCTTCGTCGGCACACCGCTCGTATTGGTGTTCATCGTGCGGGACTGGCGCGTGCTGCTCACGCTCGCGGCCGGCGCGACCTTCGTCTGGCCGTTCTGGAAGGTGATCGAAGCCAATCGCCCGCGCAGCTACGACCCGCGCTTTCCGCCAGGTGAGTTAATGGACTGAACAGCCCAGGTTTCGATTGGGAACCCGGCTCATCCCGCTGCGGCGCAACGTGAAAACCGCTTCGAGGGCGAACAAAAATGCGCTATGCTCGGCGCATGATCGAGCCAGCATACATGGCCTCGACGGCCTATGACTTGTATTACTTGGTGAACGGCGAGCGCTACTTCCGGCGCAGCGCGAGCCACGGCGTGGCGCTGATCGACGCCGGGCGCGACTCGGCTATCGCCTGGCGCAACGAGGCCGGCGAAGCGGGCCGGCAACTCTGGACCGACATCGTCTCCGTGAATATGCCCGAG
Organism: Nitrobacter sp.; assembly: GCF_051535215.1. Taxonomy (NCBI): domain Bacteria; kingdom Pseudomonadati; phylum Pseudomonadota; class Alphaproteobacteria; order Hyphomicrobiales; family Nitrobacteraceae; genus Nitrobacter; species Nitrobacter sp. Next base: position 6,673 of record NZ_JBPPLY010000022.1, read on the forward strand.
GCCGACGGCAAGGATGCCGTCGACAAATGCCGCATCGATTTTCGCGGCGGCCGTTTTCTCCTCGTCACCAATGCGGGCATCGACGGCAAGGTCGATCGCGCGCGCAGGCCGGTCTATCGCAATTTCATCCGCGCGCTGCACGAGCGCCTCGCGGACGCGCCGGAAGGCGTCATTCGCTTCACCGCGGGTGTTTCGCCGACCTACCGCAAGGCGATGCTGGCGCTCGGCGTCATAACGGCCCTGCTATTCGTGGTAACTCCGGCGGTGCTGGTGGTCGACCTGCATGAATGGCAGGCGATCGGCCCGCTGACGGCCGGCGCCACATTCATCTGGCCATTCTGGAAGAAGATCGGCACCAACCGGCCTCACGACTACGATCCGCACCACCCGCCGGCGATTTGATGGAATGAGGCGGAACGCGCGCCGGCGTTAGGCCGCGTGGCGCTGGTGACGGCCTTCGCGCACCTCCTCGATGATCTTGGCGCTGAACGCCTCGAGATCGCCCGGGTTGCGCGAGGTGACGATGCCCTCGTCGGTCACGACCTCGCTGTCCTCCCATCGCGCGCCGGCATTGATGACGTCGGTGCGGATCGAGTGATACGATGTCATGCGGCGACCCTTGGCGATGCCGGTCTCCACCAGCAGCCAGGGCGCGTGGCACACCGCCGCCACCGTCTTGCCCGAGTCGTAGAAGGCCTTGATCAACGCCAGCGCGTCCTTGTTGACGCGCAGCAGATCCGGATTGATCTGCCCGCCGGGCAGCACGATGGCGTCGTAGTCGTCGGCCTTGGCGGCCGAGAGCGGCTTGTCCACCTTCACCGCGCGACCCCAGTCCTTCCCGTCCCAGCCCTTGATCTCGCCCGACTCCGGCGAGACGACATGAACCTCGGCACCCGCGGCCTTCAACTGGTCGCGCGGAACCTCGAGTTCCGACTGCTCGAACCCGTTGGTGGCGAGAATGAGAATGTGCTTGCCTTTGAGCTGCTCCGCCATGGCGTGTCTCCGTTCGCGTTCACGTTGCGTGAGCCCGGACAACGGCGCGGCGGGACGAATGTTTCATGACACAAAAACGGCGGACCTTACGGCCCGCCGTTTTGCTCATCGATGGATCGTCAGGCTGCTCGCGCAATACTTCGTGCTGCACGCGTCCGTGAAGACAAAAGCTAGTTGTCGAGGAAGCTACGGAGCTTGCGGCTCCGGCTCGGGTGCTTGAGCTTGCGCAGCGCCTTGGCCTCGATCTGGCGGATGCGTTCGCGGGTGACGCTGAACTGCTGGCCGACTTCCTCCAGCGTGTGATCGGTGTTCATGCCGATGCCGAAGCGCATGCGCAGCACGCGCTCCTCGCGCGGCGTGAGCGACGCCAGCACGCGCGTCGTGGTCTCGCGAAGATTACTCTGGATCGCGGCGTCGATCGGCAGCACCGCGTTCTTGTCCTCGATGAAATCGCCGAGATGCGAATCCTCCTCGTCGCCGACCGGCGTCTCCAGCGACAGCGGCTCCTTCGCGATCTTGAGGACCTTGCGCACCTTCTCCAGCGGCATGCCGAGCTTCTCGGCGAGCTCCTCCGGCGTCGGCTCGCGGCCGATCTCGTTGAGCATCTGGCGCGAGGTGCGCACGATCTTGTTGATGGTCTCGATCATGTGCACGGGAATGCGGATGGTGCGCGCCTGATCCGCGATCGAACGCGTGATCGCCTGCCGGATCCACCATGTCGCATAGGTCGAGAACTTGTAGCCGCGGCGATACTCGAACTTGTCGACCGCCTTCATCAGGCCGATGTTGCCCTCCTGGATCAGGTCGAGGAACTGCAGGCCGCGGTTGGTGTATTTCTTGGCGATGGAGATGACGAGGCGCAGGTTCGCCTCCACCATTTCCTTCTTGGCCTGGCGCGCCTCGCGCTCGCCCTTCTGCACGCTGTGCACGATCTTGCGGAATTCACCGATCTCGAGTCCGGTCAGTGCCGCGAGTTGCTGGATCTCGCCACGCAGCTCCTTGATGCGGTCCTTCTCGTGATGAACGAAATTCTTCCAGCCTTTGGCCGAGAGTTTCGAAACCCGGTTGAGCCAGCGCGGGTCGAGTTCCGAGCCCTGATAGTTGCGCAGAAAATCCTCTCGCGCCACGCCGTGGCTGTCGCCGAGCCGCAGCAGGCGACCCTCGAACGAGACCAGCCTCTTGTTGATGTCGTAAAGCTGCTCGACGAGAGAATCGATGCGCGCCTGGTTGAGCCGCAGCGACTTCACCTCGACGACGATCTCGTCCTTCAGCTTCCTGTAGCGGCGCTCCTGGTTGGGCGAGAGCGATTCATTCTGAAGCTGATTGGAGATGTCGGCTTCCTGCAGGCGGCGCAGCTTCTTGTAGTTCTCGGCGATCTTGTCGAAGGTTTCGACCACCTTCGGCTTCAGCTCGGCCTCGATGGCGGCGAGCGACATCTGGTTGTCGAAGTCGTCCTCCTCCATATCGCCTTCGGCGGCAGCCTCGCCCGGGTCTTTCTCGTCACGCTCGCCAGCCCCGCCCGGCGCACCGCGTGCGGGACGGAACGGGGTCGGTGACGGGGGCGCAGCGGGAGGCGCGGCCACCGTAGCATTGAGGTCGCCCTCGCCGGACGCCGCGGCGGCGTCCGCCGGCAGCGGCTGGCCATCGGGGCCGACCGGCGCGCCAAGCAACGACGGGTTCATGTTGTTCTTGGCGTCGGGTCCCGCATAGGTCGCCTCGAGGTCGATGATGTCGCGCAGGAAGATCTTTCCCTCGTTGAGTTCGTCGCGCCAGATGATGATGGCCTGGAAGGTCAGCGGGCTTTCGCATAACCCAGCGATCATCGCCTCGCGGCCGGCCTCGATACGCTTGGCGATGGCGATCTCGCCCTCGCGCGACAACAGCTCGACGGTGCCCATCTCGCGCAGGTACATGCGCACGGGATCGTCGGTGCGCTCGCCCGGCTCCGACTTCTTGACTTCGGTAACAGCCTTCTGCGTGACCTCGACGAGTTCGTTATCGGTCTCGTCGTCGCCTTCTTCCTTGTTCTCCTCCTCGCTGTCGGCGTCCTCGGACTCGGACACGTTGATGCCCATGTCGGAGAGCATCGACATGATGTCCTCGATCTGCTCCGGCGAGGTGGTGTCGGAAGGCAGCACTTCATTGAGCTGGTCGAAGGTAACGAAGCCCCGCTTCTTGGCCTGCTTGATCATCTTCTTGACGGCTGCATCGGACAGGTCGAGCAACGGCGACGGCGCGTCGGCAGTATCCTTCTCGGGAGCGTCCGCTGCCTTGTCGTCCTTTTCCTTGTCCTTGACCTGCAGCGTCTTTGCCTTGCTCGCCATTCACAGCTCCTGAAACGCACTCATTCGGGAAGTCGCCCGCTTCCCCGTGAAATCCGCGCCGCGCCCGGCGCTTTCGATGTGCGCCGCTCCCGGACGCACAAAGGGCGGCGCAATCCCTCGCCACCCCGTCAACCCTCTCGCCGAATGATCGTACTCGCGTTGGACTACGTGTCGGATGACCTAACCTGTCAGGCCTTGACTTTCCATTAACCCTGTTTCTGCCGCCAAACCATGGATTTGGCGAGTCTTTTCGCGGTTCCGGGCGCCGCCGTCCCGCCTCAATCGTGTTTCGGACGCCCCAAGACCGGGATCGCCGGTTCCCCCATTCCGGGCGCGTCGACGACCACCGGCGCACCCCTTAATTCCGGCAGTGTCGGCTTGCTGCCGTATTCTGCGGTAATTCCCTAAGTAATGAGCGCGACTTACGATGCAAGCCGCCCGGCCGGTATCGGGAGGTGAAACATCGCGGCGCAATTCCGATTTCGCCTTCGAGACACCCGAACGGTCGTCGGACGGCGAGCCCCGCCCTCTGCACTCGCAACCTTTCTCCCTCCGGTTCCGCTCTGCCTTCCGCCCCTTCGCGCCGGCGAAACCGCCGCGATTCGCCCCGGACCCAGCACATCTTCATGCGGCCAAATGCATCGTCCCGCCCTGGGGCGCCCAGATGCGAATGATGTCTTCCGCCCACTCCGATAACGTCACCCCCTCGGCGCTGATGCTTTCCTGCTCGGCATGACGCTCCCGCACCAGATTCAGCAGACGTGCGACGGCGGATTCGTCTCCCTGCCCGGCGTCGAGCCTGGCTCTCTGGATGTCGTCTTCGATCTCATGCACGTGCAGGATCTTGATGAAGTGATCCATGCATCCGGAGACAAAATCGGACGGCGGATCGCGACTCAAAATTGGAAAGCGCTCGAACAGCCGATGCCCGCGCGGCTTGCCGTCGCCAGCTTCTCCGTGGACGGCTTGCAGCATCTCATAGAATTCGCCGTCGAGTTTGTCCCAGATCACCGAGACGGACAGTCTTGCCTCGGTCAGAAGCAACTGAAGGAGTTGCGTCAGAAAACGATCGAGGTCCTCGGCGAATTGCAAGCGCAAGACGGAGTCCCGCTTGTCCTCAAGCAGGTCAGGGTATTCGACGAGCATCCCGAGAACGGCCTTTTGCAGTCCCGAACGTTGTCCTTCGCCGTCAAACTTCAGTTTGGGATTTAATCGAGTGCCCGCTTCCCTGCTCTTGCGGGTCGCGCCCCGGTTGACCTGCCAGAACAGGTTGGCAAGCTGCATCCGGGCGGTCCGAAAGAACGCGGTGTTGACGGCCGAGTCCTGGATCGTGCGCACCAGCGCGTAGAGCTTCTGTTCCAGCGCGGCTTGTCGATCGGGCGTGCGGACGTCCTGTCCTTCCGTTTCGCGCCGCCAGAGAACGTCCCACAACGGCAGGGAGCTCGACAGAACGCTTCTGAATGCCTCGACGCCTTTTTCCCGGATCAGGTCGTCGGGGTCTTTCTGCTCGTCCATGAACACGAAGCGGAACGTCTTGCCGACGCGAAGCAAGGGCAGGATGCGGTCAACGGATCGATGGGCAGCCGCGACGCCGGCGCGATCGGAATCGAAGCAGACGACAGGCTCGGGAGACAATCTCCACAGCGTGGCGATCTGTTCTTCCGTGAACGCAGTCCCCATGGTGGCGACCACGGCCTTGATCCCGGCCTGATAGACCGCGATCGCATCCATGTAGCCTTCCACCGCAACGACCGAATTGGCCTCGTGCGCCGGCTGGCGCGCGCGGTGGAAGTTGAAAACGATCGAGCCTTTGTGAAAGATCGAGGTTTCCGGCGAGTTCAGATATTTGGGCTGCACGTCCTTCTTGAGCGCACGGCCGCCGAATCCAACCACGCGGCCACGCTGGTCGTGGATCGGAATGATGATCCGGTCGCGAAAGCGATCGTAAGGAACAGGGATGTCGTCGCCAGCAACCAGCAACCCGGCTTCGATCATGTCCGCGACCGGAACGCCCTTCGATCCCAGGTGTTCCTTCAATGCGAAGCGTTCCGCGGACGCGTAGCCGATGCGAAACTCGACGATGCTTGAGGGAGCGATCGCGCGGTCAGACAGATAGCCCCGCGCTTGCGCGCCAACACGCGACGCGAGGTTCTGCTCGAAATATCGAGCCGCGAGCTCCATCACCTCGAACAGGGATTTCTGCCGCTGCTCGCGCTGCTCGTCTTCCCGTGAGTTGCGCGGAAGCGGAAGCCCCGCCATCGACGCCAGCCGCTCGACCGCTTCGGGAAAGGAAACGCCTTCGGTCTCCATCACGAAGTCGAAGATGTTGCCGTGCTTGCCGGTGGAGAAGTCGTGATAGAATTGCTTCTGATCGTTCACCGTGAACGAGGGCGTCTTTTCCTGCTGGAACGGCGACAGACCCTTGAACTCGCGCCCTGCCCGCTTCAGCTTCACGCGCCGGCCCACGACTTCCGAAACCGGAAGCCGGGCCTTGACCTCATCGATAAAGCTGGGCGGAAAACGCATGCGCCGTCTCACTCAATCTCGGCGGCGGATATAACTGCCTGCCGCCGCCCGGGCGAATCAGCTAGCACCTTTTAATATTGTACTATATCTGTTCTCAGACATATCCCAGCTGTCCACAGACCCCAAAAGTGAAATGACGTTCACAATCTTCACCGGCGGCAACACCGGCGCCTGGAATATCCTGTCCATCGCTCCCGTCATCGGCGAAAGCCTCGTACCAGCGTCTCGTCTGGCGATCGCACCGAGCGCCGCACTGGGTGATGCGTCCGCGACGCCATGGCAGTTGCGCGGCGTCACCAGCCACGTGCGCTATGTCGAACGTGCCGAGAAAAACGCGCTCACCTCGGTGCAGGCCGGGCTGGGGCGCCCCGAGGCGACACACGCGGCGCTGATCCCCATCAGGAAATCCGACGCGTGGTGGGAACTGACACAGGAAGAACGGCGGAAAATCTTCGAGGACAAGTCGCACCATATCGCCGCCAGCCTCAAATACCTTCCCGCCATCGCACGGCAGCTCTATCACTGCCGCGATCTGGGTGAGCCGTTCGATTTCCTGACCTGGTTCGAATACGCGCCGGAACACGCAACGATGTTCGAAGACCTCGTCGGCGTCCTGCGCGCGACCGATGAATGGACTTATGTGGAGCGCGAGGTGGATATCCGACTGGAGCGCGCGGCATGACAGCTCCTATTTTTGATCGAGCATGATCTTATCCGAAAACCGGTTTCCACTTTTCGGGATCATGCTCTAATGCGCAGCAAGGAACCATCACCTTCGGACCAGCCAGCAGACCTGGATCACCCGCGCGACATGCCTCGCCTGCCCCTTGCTGAACCGCCCGTTCTCGAACGCAATGTCTCCGGCGCTTCGCCCTTCCTGCTCACCTGCGACCACTACGGCCGCCTGATTCCGGACGCCCTCGGTGATCTCGGCCTGCCGGGAAGCGAACTTGCGCGCCATATCGCCTGGGACATCGGGATCGCCGGCGTCGCCGAGCGGGTTTCGGCGGAGCTGGACGCGCATCTGATCGCGCAACGCTACTCGCGGCTGGTGATCGACTGCAATCGGCCGCCGGATGTCGCAAGCTCGATTCCCGCACTCAGCGAGGCCACGGTCATTCCGGGCAATGAAGGCATTTCGCCGGCCGACGCCGCCGCGCGGCGGCGCGCGATCTTCGAGCCCTATCATCGCCGGATCGCCGAGGCGATCGATGCCCGGCTGGCGCAAGACCGCCCCACCGTGCTGGTGTCGTTGCACAGCTTCACGCCAGTCTATGCCGGTGTGACACGGCCGTGGCATGTCGGCACGCTTTACCACCGCAGTCCGGTGCTGCCGCATCTTTTGCTGTCGCTGCTGCGCGCCGAGGGCGACCTCGTGGTCGGCGACAATAAGCCATACGCCGTGAGCGACCTCACCGACTACACCATTCCCGTGCATGGCGAGGCGCGCGGGCTGATGAATACCGGAATCGAGATCCGGCAGGATTTGATTGCCGATGAAGCTGGACAAGCGCAGTGGGCGAAGCGATTGACGCGGCTGTTCCGCGAGATCGAGACGACGCTCATCGCGCCGCAATCGTCTTACGCCTAATATCTCGGGTGACGGATGCCGGCGATGCGGCACCGGTTATCGGATGGGAGTGCAGGCGAAGCAATCCTATTACAGTTGGTTGATGGATTGCTTCGCCTGCAACGACGTTTCGACTTAACTTGTTTTCCGTTCAGCTAAGCCAAGCTAAATGCGTCCCATCAGGAGAAGGATAATCAGAATGATGATCACCAATCCGAGGCCGCCGCCGCCGTAATAGCCGGTACCGTAAAACGGCCCGCCGCCGACGCCGCTGAAGCCGCCAAGCAGCGCAATAATCAAAATGATCAGAATGATCGTGCCGATGCTCATGTCGTTCCTCGCTCAGGCTTAGTGATGCATGAGAAGTGCGATGAGAATGATCAACGGGATCGGAATCCCGATCAGCCAGAGAAGAAGTCCGCGTCCGAAGCCCATGTGTTCGCCTCCTGTTGATGAGGCGACAACGCGACGCGCGGCACGTCGTTCCCGTAGAGGAACTGAACTATTTCTCCGCGATCAGCGGAACCAAATTCAGCCGGGCGCGCGCAACTCACAGCGCAACACCTTGCCGGTGGCGATCATCGGCAGACTGTTATCACGCGCAATCATCCAGTGATCATCAAGGGCGCAATCGTTTCCCGGACGCGGTGCGGCATTCTTCATGCCGCTCCGCCGAACCGGGACCGCCGCAAACACTGTCATTGAGACGGCCCCGGATCAGCGGCGTCACGTCGCGGGCACGACGCAGTGCGCCGCGTCCCGGTACGCATAGGACTTAACCCGTCAGCGCGGCCTTCACCACGCCGCTGGCCTTGCCGAAATCCATCTGTCCCGCATATTTGGCTTTCAGCGCGCCGATCACCTTGCCCATATCCTTGATGCCGGCTGCTCCGGTCTCGGCGATAGTAGCTGCGACGGCGGACTTCATATCGTCATCCGACATCTGCTTCGGCAGATAGCGGGAGATCACGAGAATTTCCGCACGCTCCTGCGCCGCCAGTTCCTCGCGGCCGCCTTTCTCGTAAAGCTCGACCGATTCCTGGCGCTGCTTGATCATCTTCTGCAGAAGGCCGAGCAGATCGCCGTCGGACAGCGGCGGCTTGCCCTGCCCGCGCGCTTCGATGTCGGCGTTCTTGATGGTGGAGTTGACCATCCGCAGTGTGGACAGCTTGCGCTCGTCCTTGGCCTTCATCGCCTCCTTGACGGCGTTGTTGATGTCGTCGCGCAGCATCGGAAAGTCTCCCCTGTGCGGCGTATCCGCACCGTCAAACGTGGTCCGTCTCAGATTTAGGGCACCTTCGCCGGCACGGCAACCACAGCGATGAGAGCGTCAGTCCCGGTGCACCACATGTACGACGCCTTCGGGCAGCGTCTCGATCAGATCAACGAGCGGCGCAGGCTTGAGATCGATGGCTCCGGAAACGACGTTTCGAGGCAGAACCCATCGAAACTCCAGATCGGTGTTTCCCTCGCGACTGCGATGCACGATATCGCTTTCGTGAAACGGAAACGGCCGAGCCAGTTCGGCTTCATAATAGAAACCGATCTCGTGGGCCTTTCGCCCGGCCAATTCGAAGAAGTTCTCGATGACAAAGCGCAGCGGTCCGATGGCGGCAGCGCAGCCCATCTCTTCTTCTATCTCGCGCGCCAGAGCTTCCGTGCTGGCTTCATGAAACTCAACGCGGCCACCAGGCAGCGCCCAGAACGGATCAGAGACCGCACGATGAATCAGGAGGTGCTGACTGCACCATATCAGCGCCCCGGCCCGGAACTGGAAGCGGGAAGAACCCGCATCCATGACGATCATGGTTCTGACTGGAGAATGCACCGGCCGGTCCTAGTGCTGGCGTGGAACGCCGCCGAATTCGTCGCAAGGCCTGATGTAAGCCGCGGCGGCGCGCGAGACAACCGGAGTTTGACGCCGGCGCAAGCGCGGGCTATGTCATGCGCTCATGACCACATCGGAAAACGCTTCAGCTTGGCCGGACCTCAAACCGACCGCGCTTCTCGTGCTCGCCGACGGCACAGTGCTCGAAGGCTTCGGTCTCGGCGCAGAAGGTCAAGCGGTCGGCGAAGTCTGCTTCAACACCGCGATGACCGGCTACGAGGAAATCCTCACCGATCCTTCCTATGCCGGGCAACTCATCACCTTCACTTTTCCGCACATCGGCAACGTCGGCGCCAACGACGAAGACATCGAGACGGTGAACATGGCGGCGACGCCGGGCGCGCGCGGCGTCATCCTGCGCAGTGCCATCACCTCACCCTCGAACTATCGTGCCTCCAGACATCTCGACGCCTGGCTGAGAGCGCGCGGCATCATCGGCATCTCGGGCATCGACACTCGTGCGCTGACCGCGATGATCCGTACCAAAGGCATGCCCAACGCGGTAGTCGCGCACGCCAGAGACGGCAAGTTCGACCTGCACGGATTGAAGGAAGAAGCGCGCGAGTGGCCGGGGCTGGAGGGAATGGACCTCGTTCCGATGGTGACGTCGAGCCAGCGCTACACCTGGGACGAAACGCCGTGGGCCTGGGGCAAGGGATTCGACCGGCAGGACAAGCCGGAATTCAATGTCGTCGCCGTCGACTACGGCATCAAGCGCAACATCCTGCGCCTGCTCGCCGGCGAGGGTTGCAAAATTACCGTGGTGCCGGCGACCACGTCGGCAGACGACATCCTGGCCATGAGACCGGACGGCGTGTTCCTCTCAAACGGCCCCGGCGATCCGGCCGAGACCGGCAAGTACGCCGTGCCGACGATCCGGAAAGTGATCGAGTCGGGGACGCCGACCTTCGGCATCTGCCTGGGCCACCAGATGCTCGGTCTCGCGGTCGGCGCGAAAACCCGGAAGATGCATCAGGGCCACCACGGGGCCAATCACCCGGTCAGGGACGAGACCACCGGCAAGGTCGAGATCACCTCGATGAATCACGGTTTTGCCGTCGACGAGGCAACGCTGCCGAAGGGGACGAAACAAACCCATGTTTCGCTGTTCGACGGCTCCAACTGCGGCATCGAGATCGAAGGCAAGCCGGTGTTCTCCGTGCAGTATCACCCGGAGGCTTCGCCGGGTCCACGCGACTCACACTATCTTTTCAGGCGCTTCGCCGACCTGATGCGGGCGAACAAGCGGGCATAGGTCTACGGGCGATAAGGCATCCTCGTCCGCGGAAGCAGACGAGCCGGGGAGCGGCAAGCGCCTTCCGCTCAGGCCTCGTTGCTGCCTTCCTGACGGCTCGCCTCGAACAGGAACCAAGTGCGGCGCTCGGCGGCATCGATGAAATTCTCGAGCAGGCTTGCCGTCGCAACGTCCTCGTACTTGTCACAGATGTCGTGGGCCTTGCGCATGGCCGCGACCACCTTCTTGTTGTCGTTCATCAGTTCGCGCAGCATCTGCCGCGGCGGAACATAACTCTCGTCGTTGTCTTCGAGGGTCTGCAGCTTGGCGACCTGACCGATCGAGCGCAGCGTGGTGCCACCGATCTTGCGAACACGCTCGGCGATCTCGTCGGTGGTGCCGAAAATCTGCTCCGATTGCTCGTCAAGCAAAAGGTGATAATCGCGGAAGTGCCGGCCGCTGACATGCCAGTGGAAATTCTTGGTCTTGAGGTAGAGCGCAAAGGTATCGGCCAGAATCGTATTCATGGCGGCGGAGATCTTGTCGACGCCCTCCTGCGAAAGATCGGTCGGCGTATCGAGTTCGGGGTTTACTTTCCGCAAGGTGGAACTTTTGGCTTGGGTCACGATGCACCCTCCTGTTATGAAAAGCGGATGAATTGGGATTTCCGGCGCGCAGTGGCGAGACAGGAAAACTGATCCAGACCTTTCTAACGCGCTATTCTGCGACAAGTTCTAACGTGTGAGTCCGCGGAGGGTTCCGGACGCGGAACAGGAAGATTGGCTCAGACCGTCCATGGATGACTGGATCGACTACTACGATTCCACGCATACGATTTACGTCAGCAAACTGCACCGCGACGTCCATTTCCAGACGATCGCCCGGGATATTGTCGGTTACATTGCGTCGAAGGACTCCGTGGTCCTGGATTACGCCTGCGGCGAAGCGCTCTCCGCAGAAACGGTGGCCGATGCCTGCGGCCGGCTCATCCTCGCGGAGCCCGCGCCGGGCGTTCGCGGCCGGCTGGTTGCGCGGTTCGCGCCCAATACAAAAATCCGTGTTCGCGCGCTCGACGACCTTCGGCATATGGACGACAAGTCAGTCGATCTGGCGGTGATGAACTCTGTCATACAATACATGACGCCTGACGAATTCGATGCCGCGATCACGACAATTCGCCGGCTGCTCAAGCCGGCCGGCCGTCTGGTGCTGGGCGACGTCCTGCAGCCCAACGTAGGAATGGCGGGCGATGTGATCGCGCTGCTCCGCTTCGCGGCGAAGCACGGCTTCGTGAAGGACGCGCTGCTGGGACTGGTTCGCACCGCCCTGTCCGATTATCGGCAGCTCCGCACCCGTATAGGGCTGCAACGCTATAGCGAGACCAACATGCTCGCCAAGCTCGCAGCCGCCGGATTTACGGCGGCCCGGGCGCCTACGAATATCGGCCATAACCCGTCGCGGATGACATTTGTGGCGCGTCACGCCTTCGAGCGCAGCCGCAACGGCGGGACGCCAAAAGCCGGGACGCCAGGCAAGGATATCGAGACGGATTCGACGTGACGCGCGGTCGATCGCAATTTCGGACCGACGCGCGTTCGCCGTCTGAAGCCCGCGATGTGCGGCTCGTTCCCTTACCAGCGGCGCCAGTGGTGATGATGCCAGTAATGAGGACGCCAATGGTGGAACCGCGGCGGACCATAGTATCCCCAGGCGCCATAGAACCGCCTGTTGGGTACGCAGCGTCCCCAGCCGTTGATGTGCCAGCCCGGTCCGCAGCGCCAGCCGACTTGCGTGACGGGACCGGTGGTGTCGTGCAGCGGCGCGACAGGCATCGCTTGCGCTGAGGCCATGCCGAGGCCGACGGCGAAAGCGATAGAAGCCAAGAGTTTCATGTTGCTTGCCTCCTTGAACTCGGAAAGCAGAATTTCACCGCATTGCCGCTGAATGCGCGATGAAGGGCGCTGTCGGATTTTCGCCTCAATGCAACCGTCGCGCTTCCTCGCTCCCCGTGCGCCTCGTCGGGACTGACAAACTTTTTCTGCTGTGGGAGAGCAAAACCAGGGGTCGTCCGCACGATCAGCGAAATCGAATGCTCGCTGCACACGGTCCGGCGACGCGAGGTTTCACGACCGCTGAAATGATAGGACCGCTGGCGTATTTGTGATGGAGCGGATTCGATGAATTGAACACCGGTCTGCGACTTGGAAGCCGCTGCTTTGCCACTAAGCTAAATCCGCACCACCAAGAATAGCACATCGCGGCGGCTCGTGCGCCGAGCTTGCAATTAACGTTACAATGAGCAATCGCTCGACCCGGCGGAAATATCTGCAAATATACCCGCGGCCCGGTGGCGGAAGTCGACGCGGGAGCTGTGCAAAGCTTTTTATCCTGGTTCAAGTCCAGGCTGGGCCTCCAAGTCTTCGTTTTTGAAGACTACCCGATCGCCGCATCCGTCGCAGCGGCTAGTTTGCTCTCAAGACCTTTCACCGCAGCATTGAGATTGTCACTCTGTGCATCGAATCCGTGGCGGACGAAAACAGCCGATATGTAAGTTGCGTCGTTATAGCTGACGTAGACTTTGCCGGCCTGATCCTGCCAGACCAGCATTTTCAGCGGCAAATCGATGGCCAGCATGGGGCGCTGAAGGAACAGCGGCGTTCCGCCTTGTGGACTGCCGACGACCAGAACCGTCGCCGGAGGCATCTCAAGACCGACGGCCTTTGCCGCGGCGGCGTGATCGAGGCGCGTAAAGACCTTCAGACCATTGTCCTTCACCGCCGTTTCCAGATGATCCAGCGTGATCTCGAAAGTGTGCGAACTTTGCTTCGTCACCAGATCAGTCGCAGCTTGTGCCAAACCAGCCATACAAAGCTCCGAAACCGATCGTCCGTTAACCACGCCATGATAGCACGGGGACACTCGTCCGGGCATGACACAACGGGTTCTCTCGCGGCGGCCGCCGAATGATTTCAACCCCGCGCCGGATCGCCCACCGAAGAGAAACAGACGGCCCCGAAAGGCTTTTCTCGCGCGTCCAACCCAGAATTGCCGGTTGATGAAGCACTTATAGTCCTTCCCCGTCCCGGAAAACTGGTCTAAAGACACCCCGCGCGCGAGGATCGCGCTCTTGCCCAAGGGACGCGCCGCCGCGCGCCCTTTTTTTGTGCCCAGTTTTTCGTTTTCCAGGACTTAATGCCTAAACGCTCCGACATATCGACCATCCTCATCATCGGCGCCGGGCCGATCGTCATTGGTCAGGCCTGCGAATTCGACTATTCCGGCACCCAGGCGGTAAAAGCGCTGAAGGAGGAGGGTTACCGGGTCGTCCTGGTCAACTCCAATCCGGCGACGATCATGACCGATCCCGAACTCGCCGACGCCACCTATATCGAGCCGATCACCCCGGAAATCGTCGCCAGGATCATCGAGAAGGAACGTCATGTCGTCCCTGGCGGCTTCGCACTGCTGCCGACCATGGGCGGCCAGACCGCGCTGAACTGCGCGCTGTCGCTGCGCAGGCTGGGCACGCTCGAACAATTCGATGTCGAGATGATCGGCGCCACCGCGGACGCCATCGACAAGGCCGAGGACCGTCAGCTTTTCCGCGAGGCCATGACCAGGATCGGTCTGGAGACCCCGAAATCGCGGCTCGCCAATGCATCCGCGATGAAAAAGGCCGACCGCGACCGCCACCTCGCCGAGCAGGAAAAGCTCTCCGGCGATGCCCTCGCCGAATTCGAACGGCAATGGAGGCTCGGCGAGAACGAGCGCCGCAAGCGCTACCAGCAGCAGGCGATGGCGGAGGCGCTGATGGCGCTGTCGGAGATCGGCCTGCCCGCGATCATCCGCCCCTCCTTCACCATGGGCGGTACCGGCGGCGGCATCGCCTACACCCGCGACGAATTTCTCGACATCATCGAGCGCGGCCTGGATGCCTCCCCGACCAACGAAGTGCTGATCGAAGAAAGCGTGCTCGGCTGGAAAGAGTACGAGATGGAGGTGGTCCGCGACAAAAAGGACAACTGCATCATCGTCTGCTCGATCGAGAACCTCGACCCGATGGGCGTGCACACCGGCGACTCCATCACGGTGGCGCCGGCGCTGACGCTGACAGACAAGGAATACCAGATCATGCGCGACGCCTCGCTGGCGGTACTGCGCGAGATCGGCGTCGAGACCGGCGGCTCCAACGTGCAGTTCGGCGTCGACCCTGCCAACGGCCGCATGGTCGTTATCGAAATGAACCCGCGGGTGTCGCGATCCTCGGCGCTCGCATCAAAAGCGACCGGCTTCCCGATCGCCAAGGTCGCGGCCAAGCTCGCGGTCGGCTACACCCTCGACGAGATCGCCAACGACATTACCGGCGGCGCGACTCCGGCCTCGTTCGAACCGAGCATCGATTACGTCGTCACCAAGATTCCGCGCTTCGCCTTCGAAAAATTTCCCGGCGCCTCGACCACGCTGACCACCTCGATGAAGTCGGTCGGCGAAGTGATGGCGATCGGCCGCACCTTTCAGGAAAGCCTGCAAAAAGCGCTGCGCGGGCTGGAGACCGGCCTCACCGGCCTTGACGAAATCGACATCGAGGGCCTCGGCCAGGGCGACGACAAGAACGCGATCCGCGCAGCGCTCGGTACGCCGACCCCCAACCGGCTGCTGCAGGTCGCGCAGGCGATGCGGCTCGGCTGGAGCGACGAGGACATCTTCACTTCCTGCAAGATCGATCCGTGGTTCCTCGCAGAACTGCGCGGTATCGTGGATATGGAGAACAAGGTCCGCGCCGACGGCCTCCCCGGAAATGCCTTCGGTATACGCACGCTCAAAGGCATGGGTTTCTCGGACGCGCGTCTTGCGGTACTCGCAGGCAAGACCGAGACGGAGGTCAAGACGCTCCGCCGTACGCTCGGCGTGCGCCCGGCGTACAAGCGCATCGACACCTGCGCCGCGGAATTCGCCTCGCCGACCGCGTATATGTACTCGACCTACGAGGCGCCATTCGCGGGCCACGTCGCCGACGAAAGCGCGCCGTCAGACAAGACGAAGGTCGTGATTCTCGGCGGCGGACCCAACCGCATCGGCCAGGGCATCGAATTCGACTACTGCTGCTGCCATGCCTGCTTCGCGCTGTCGGACGCGGGCTATGAGACCATCATGGTCAACTGCAACCCGGAAACGGTGTCGACCGATTACGACACCGCGGACCGGCTCTACTTCGAGCCGCTGACCGCCGAGGACGTGCTGGAGATCATCGACACCGAACGGCAGAACGGAACGCTGCACGGGGTGATCGTGCAGTTCGGCGGCCAGACGCCGTTGAAACTGGCGCGTGCGCTGGAGGCGGCCGATGTGCCGATCCTCGGCACTTCGCCCGAAGCCATCGACCTCGCGGAAGACCGCGACCGCTTCAAGCGCATCCTCGACCGGCTGAAACTGAAGCAGCCGAAAAACGGCATCGCCTATTCGGTGGAGCAGGCGCGGCTGGTGGCGGCCGATCTCGGTCTGCCGCTGGTGGTGCGTCCCTCCTATGTGCTGGGCGGCCGCGCCATGCAGATCATTCGCGAGGACAGCCAGCTCGGCGACTACCTGCTCGGCACCCTGCCCGAGCTTGTGCCCGCCGACGTCAAGGCGCGCTATCCGAACGACAAGACCGGCCAGATCAATACGGTGCTGGGCACCAACCCGCTGCTGTTCGACCGCTACCTTTCCGACGCCACCGAAATCGATGTCGATTGTCTCTGCGACGGCAAGGACACCTACGTCGTCGGCATCATGGAGCATATCGAGGAGGCCGGCATTCACTCCGGCGACTCGGCCTGCTCGTTGCCGCCGCGTTCGCTCGATGCCGCCACCATCACTGAACTGGAGCGGCAGACCCGCGAGCTCGCGCTCGGTCTCGACGTCATCGGCCTGATGAACGTGCAATACGCCATCAAGGACGGCGAAATCTACGTGCTCGAAGTGAACCCCCGCGCCTCGCGCACGGTGCCGTTCGTCGCCAAGGTGGTCGGCCTTCCCGTCGCCAAGATCGCGGCGCGGATCATGGCCGGCGAGAAACTCGCCCACTTCAAGCTGAAGCCGCAAAAGCTCGGCCATGTCGGCGTCAAGGAATCGGTCTTCCCCTTCGCGCGCTTCCCCGGCGTCGATACGGTGCTCGGCCCGGAAATGAAATCGACCGGCGAGGTGATGGGCATCGACCGCTCGTTCGAGATCGCCTTCGCCAAGAGCCAGCTCGGCAGCGGCACGCGCCTGCCGCGCAAGGGCACTGTGTTCGTCTCGGTCCGCGAGACCGACAAGGTGCGTATCCTCGAGACCGTGAAGCTGTTGTCCTCAATGGGTTTCAGGGTGATGGCGACATCGGGGACGCAACGCTATTTGTCCGACAGCGGCGTTCCGGCGGAGAAGATCAACAAGGTTCTGGAGGGCCGGCCGCACATCGTCGACGCCATCACCAACGGCGAGGTACAACTGGTGTTCAACACGACCGAGGGACCGCAGGCGCTCGCCGACAGCCGTTCGCTGCGGCGCGCTGCCCTCTTGCATAAAGTGCCGTATTACACCACTCTTTCGGGCGCCGTGGCGGCTGCGCAGGGCATCCGCGCCTATCTGGGCGGAGACCTTGAGGTTCGTACCTTGCAGAGCTATTTTTCCGAGACCTAGCGCGTATTCCGCAAAGGCGGATACCGGGTTTGCGACCAGAATGCGCGCAAGTCATTGATTGAGAGCATTTCTTTGGACCAATCGGATCCGCTTGGCCGGGGGAATGCTTCAGGGCCTGAATCGGACTGATCGGCCCGATACGGGTTCCAGGAAGCCCTGGCGGAGCCGGAACGTGACGGCCGCGGGAATGTTTTCTAACGCAGGCCGGTCGTAAACAGCTAGTGTGGTGGTTCAGAAGTTCGCTTCATTGCCTCGGCGAGTTCGTCAAGCGAACTTCTGAACCAAAACCCAGACTAGAGTTGCTGATGCTGATTTGCAGCCGGGGTTTGGACCGGCAAGCATTTTCGCGTGACGCCTCAGGCCGCTGATGAAGCGAAGGACGAAGTGAGATGGTCGAGAAGGTTCCGATGACCCGAGGCGGACACGCCGCCCTCGCAGACGAACTGAAGAAGCGCCAGTCGGTGGACCGGCCGCGCATCATCGAGCAGATCGCCGAGGCGCGTTCGCATGGCGACCTGTCGGAAAACGCGGAGTATCACGCCGCCAAGGAAGAGCAGTCGCATAACGAGGGCCGCATCGCCGAACTGGAGGACAAGCTGGCGCGCGCCGACATCATCGATGTCAGCAAGCTGTCCGGCGACACCATCAAGTTCGGCGCAACCGTGACGCTGATCGACGAGGACACCGACAAGAAGGCGGTGTGGCAGATCGTCGGCGAAGCCGAAGCCGACGCCAAGAAGGGTCGCATTTCAATCACCTCTCCGCTCGCCCGCGCCCTGATCGGCAAGAAGAAGGGTTCTTCAGTCGAAGTCGTCGCGCCCGGCGGCGCAAAAGCCTACGAGATCGCCAAGGTCGAGTGGCGATAGCGGAAGTCCTCTCCGCCGTCGCCTCTCGCGATGCCTTGACGGGATTTGATCTCAGCTTGGACAGAACAGGATGAAAGCGGCATGCGGCCTTACCGTCTAAGCCTTGTGTCGGCGACGACGGCTGCGGTCATCGCCGGCGCCGCTCTTGCCGCCGATATGGATATTCCGCCTCCCCCAGCCACGAAGGACATTTCGGTGCAGAAAGGCCCGCCCAATTGCAGCCGATGGACCGACGACTGCGTCAGTTGCGCACGCGATGGCAGCGGCGCGGCGGCAGTTTGCTCGAATACCGGTTTTTCCTGTCAGCCCAAAACGGTCCGTTGCGTACAGCCCTGACCTCCGGCGCCGGGACGTAATGACGCAGAACAGGCCGGTATCGGCGTGTTCCGAATCTGGAACTATCGAGGAGCCGGAACGTTCGTTTCGAGCGCTGCGCGGAACTCAAAGATCGCGGGCGAAAGAATATGGGAAAGACCTGACATGGACCAGATGTTCTCCAAATGGCAGCCGGTTGTCCTCAGCCTGCTTCGTTTCATGAGCGGACTCATGCTTATGCAGCATGGCACCGCCAAGCTCCTCGGCTTCCCGCCGCTGCCGATGTTTGCCAATCTGCAAATCGGCTCAATGGTGGGGGTGGCTGGAATCATCGAGTTGGTCGGCGGCGGGCTGCTGGTGATCGGGTTGTTTACGCGTGCGGCGGCCTTCATCGCCTCGGGCATGACGGCGGTAGCCTATTTCATGGTTCATGCGCCACAGAACTTCATGCCGATCGTCAATGGCGGCGAACTGGCAGCGCTGTATTGCTTCGTATTCTTCTATCTGGTGTTCGCTGGCGGTGGTCCGATCAGCCTCGACAAGATGATCTTCAACAAAAGCTGAAGCGCGCAGAATGAAGCGTCGCTGAAGGTCGTGCCCGGCTTGCGCCGGGCATGAGCGCGCCCGCGCGCTTCTCGCGACCTCAGCCCGGTACCTTCAATTCCAGCGGCACCGCCGCGGCGTATTTGGAGCTATGCAGGACCAGCGAGGTTCGCACGTTGCGCACATGCGGTGCAGCGGTGAGGTGCGCAACGAAGTCCTGAAATGTCGCCATGTCGGGCGCCACGCATTTCAGGATGAAGTCGACCTCGCCCGACAGCATCCAGCATTCGCGCACGAGCGGCTCGCTGCGCACGAATTCCTCGAACGCGCGCAGGTCGGCATCGGCCTGACTCGACAAGTGCACCGAGGCGAACACGGTTACCTCGAAACCAAGCCGTTGCGGATCGAGCAATCCCCGGTAGCCCTGGATATAACCCTCTTCCTCCAGCGTCCGGACCCGTCGCAGACAAGGCGGCGGCGAAATGCCGACCCGTCTGGCCAGTTCGACATTGGTGATCCGGCCGTCGGCCTGAATCTCGCTCAGAATCTTAAGGTCGATCTCGTCCAGACTTTTCGACACGCGCGTTCAAACCCCGAGACTCGTCAAACGGGGAGAATCTCCCGTAAACCTCTTAACGTAGATTGGGGAGCATGCGCAATTTTATTGCGCGGCACGCGGTTTTGCATTTAGAAGAATTTTCGCAGTAACGGGTTGCAAATTTTGCATAGCTGGGCAGATATCCTATATACAAACTAGATGTTTTCCCGCCTTCCGCTGGCTGGCACCGGGTGTTCGCTGCCCGCGTCGGTCGGCTTCTCGCCATAGGGTCATCCATGCCTGCTCCTGTCCACGCCAAGGTTGTCATCATCGGCTCTGGCCCGGCGGGGTATACGGCGGCGATCTACGCTGCGCGCGCCATGCTGGAGCCGGTGCTGATCCAGGGAATCCAGCCGGGCGGCCAACTCACCATTACGACCGACGTCGAAAACTATCCCGGCTTCGCGGACGTGATCCAGGGTCCGTGGCTGATGGAGCAGATGGAGAAGCAGGCGAGGCATGTCGGCACGAAGATCGTCACGGATACGGTGAATTCCCTCGATGTGTCGCAGCGGCCATTCCGGCTGACCTGCGATAGTGGCGACGCCTACCTGGCCGAGACCGTGATCCTTGCCACCGGCGCGCAGGCGCGCTGGCTCGGGTTACCGTCCGAAGACGCCTTCAAGGGGTTTGGCGTCTCCGCCTGCGCCACCTGCGATGGCTTCTTCTACCGCGGCAAGAACGTCATTGTGGTCGGCGGCGGTAATACTGCCGTGGAGGAAGCGCTGTTTCTGACCAACTTCGCCGCGCAGGTCACCCTCGTTCATCGCCGCGATCACTTCCGCGCCGAACGCATTTTGCAGGATCGCGCGTTCAAACATCCCAAGATCAAGGTGGTCTGGGACAGCGTGATCGACGAGATCTGCGGTGCGGAAAATCCGCCCAAGGTCACCCATGTCCGGCTGAAGAACGTCAAGACCGGCGCGCTCACGGAGATCGCGGCCGACGGCGTGTTCATTGCGATCGGCCATGCGCCCGCCACCGAACTCGTAGCCGGCAAGGTCAAACTGAAAAGCTCGGGCTATGTCGAGGTGGCACCGAACTCGACGGCGACGTCAGTGCCAGGCCTGTTCGCGGCCGGCGATGTAGCCGACGAGGTTTACCGGCAGGCAGTCACGGCCGCAGGGCTTGGCTGCATGGCCGCATTGGAGGCCGAACGGTTTCTCGCCGCACACGCGAGCGACCGCGCGGCAGCAGAGTAACGATGCTACGGAATCGCGACGGTTTTACCGACATGGATTGGGACAAGCTCAAGGTGTTTCACGCGGCCGCCGAGGCTGGCAGCTTCACGCATGCCGGCGAACAACTCGGGCTGTCGCAGTCCGCCGTATCGCGGCAGGTCGGCGCGCTGGAACAGGAACTCTCCGTATCGCTGTTTCACCGCCATGCGCGGGGGTTGATCCTGACCGAACAGGGCGACCTGCTGTTCCGCACCGCGCATGAAGTCTTCATGCAGTTGCAGGCGGCGCGCGCCAAGCTCACCGACAGCCGTGAGCGGCCAAGCGGCGATCTGAAGGTTACCACGACGCCGGGCGTCGGCATCAACTGGCTGATTCCGCGGCTTGGCGAGTTCAACGCGCTCTACCCGGAGATCCGGATCTCGCTGATTCTTACCGACGAAGAACTCGATCTGTCGATGCGCGAGGCCGACATCGCCATCCGCACGCAGAAGCCAACCCAACCCGATCTCATTCAGCGCAAGCTGTTTGCGATGGGTTTCCACGCCTACTGCTCAACGGAATACGTCAAGCGCTTCGGCACTCCCCGGACGCTGGAGGAACTCGACGGGCATCGTATCGTCCTGCTCACCGAGACGCACGCCTCGGTCCATCCTCAGAACCGCAATTGGCTGGTCGAAGCCGGACGCAACGGCTCCGGGCCACGCGAGCCGTACTTCATCGTCAACAACATATTGGGCTTGTTCAGCGCCTGTCAGCAAGGCCTCGGCATCGCCGCGCTGCCGGATTATCTGGTCGGCGAGAACAACCTTCTGGTGCAGTTGTTCAGCGAATCCCATTCGATTCAGCTCGATACCTATTTCGTCTATCCCGAAGAGTTGAAGTCCGTCGCGCGGGTTCAGGCATTCCGCGATTTCGTCGTCAGCAAGGCGCAGCGCTGGCCCTCGTAGTCCGACCGCCGCCGCTTCCTATAGGTTTTCGAGCGAAGCATCACCGGGTGCTGGACCGGACAATGGAATCCGGTTCGCGTCACTTATAGCAAAGCAGGCAACGACCGACGCGCGAATCCGCGCGCTTTATCATTCCGCATCAGCGTGCGGGTCAGGCCGCGTTCTTGTGCATAGTCCCACTGGAGGACACAGCTCCCCGGATCGCCTTGACGGAGCGCTCGATCGCCGCCCATAGCCGTCCGATCTCCGAGGCCGCGCGCCCCTGAGAATCGTATTCGCGGGCCCCTTCGCCATGTGCGAGCGCCAGCAGCAGGTCGGCACGATTGGTGACCTGACCGCTCCAGACCGGAGCGCGGAATTTCGCAAGAGCCTCGCGGGCAATGGTGACGATCGGGCTTTCAGAGCCGTCGCGCATTGCAGGAGCGCCGTTGATGACGACAGCATAAGGCTTGCGCGCGGAGCGGCATGTCTGGATGGTGTCCTGCACCGCGTTGACATCGAAGACGCCGGGGCGCGCAGGAATGACGACCATGGTCGCGTTCCGAATGGCGTCGTCGACGACGGCCGACAGGTTCGGCGGCGTGTCGATAAAAACCCACTCGAAGCCGTCACGCTTGGCCGAGTTGATGATCTCGGTTACTGAGCGGTTGGCTGTCCGGATCGGAGGTTCGTTGGTGCCGCGCAGCTTGTGCCAAAGGGTCAGCGATCCCTGCGGATCGGCATCCACCAGCAGGCAGGGCTTCGAAGCCTTATGAACTTGCGCAGCAAGGTGAGCAGCCAGGGTGCTTTTGCCCGAGCCGCCTTTACGCGATGCGAAAACAATAACGTTCATACCTTGGCCTCCAGATTGCCCCGGGAGGCCAAAATGAATCAGCATGCTGATTCGTTAAAGACAAATCTTGCTGTCAATTGACTCTTTGCGTCGATTTTTCATGCAAAAATGACATTTGAGTCACACTCCAGCGGATATGTGAGTCACATTGTCGCAAAAAAGATCACAAACGAGTCGTTACGAGAAGAACCTTCACGATCAGCGCTTCGCCGCTTTTCGCTCCATCCATTTGCGTTCGATCCATCCGAGCATGCGCGCCATTGGTCCTTGCAGAAATGGTACATCCTGCGCGATCAGGAGAAGCCCCAAGGGTAACATCCACAATCCGAGCACCGGCAGAAAACTGAAAATGCCGCCGACGATCAGAAGGATCGCCAGCGGCGCGCGGGCCAGCCGCGAGGACGGCTTGCGCACCCAGCCCAGGAATTTCGCCAGCGGCGCCGGCACTCTGGCTTCAAACCACGCAAAATGCCGGTCCAGTTCCGCTCGGTGGTGATTGCTCATCGTTTGCAAGATGTGGATCGGTCACGTTGCGACAACGCGGCGGGATGTCGCGCAAACGGCTTGCTGCAGCCCGGCTGCAGATATGAGTCATCGACAGGCAATGGGCTCAGTTCAGAAACCGAACGTCCAGACGACGCACACCACCGTCAGCGTCAGGAGCGCGCTGAGCGTCCAGCCGATGGCATAGTTGGTCTCCTCGGGCACGATTCCCCGCATATCCTCGACCGGGACGCCGGGGGTCGGACGCCAAAGGCGCAAATCGGTCATGACAACCTCCCTTTGCGGACATTGCCGCAGGGATTCAATGACCACGGGCGGCTGGAGTTCCGCTCAGGGCGGTCCGGGCTTGGCTTGACGCCGCCCCGCGCAACAGTCATGCGTATCGCGTCAGTCGGCCGGACGGCCGCTCTCGTCAGGGCCGAAAGGCTTTCGGGAGAGGAAAGTCCGGGCTCCATCGACATGCGGTGCCGGATAACATCCGGCGGGGGCGACCCCAGGGACAGTGCCACAGAGAACGAACCGCCGTTCGCACCCTGCCCTTCCTCGCTTGCGAGGAAAGGATGGGAAAAGAGCGGTAAGGGTGAAAAGGTGCGGTAAGAGCGCACCGCGTCTCCGGCAACGGAGACGGCATGGTAAACCCCACCGGGAGCAAAACCGAATAGGGACAGCATCGCGAGAGGTTCGCCTCGGCGATAACATCGCGGGGCCGTGTCGGGCCCGCTGTCCGGGTAGGTTGCATGAGGCAACGTGCAAACGTTGTCCCAGAGGAATGGCCGTCACGTATCGTGTGCGCAGGCACGCGGTGCCCTACAGAACCCGGCTTACAGGCCGGCTGATACGTTCGCAGAAGCTCGCGTCAACAAAATGCAGGCGACTGTGAAAATTGTAAATGGGGGGTTCGGCGCACCCGCGCCGGACCCCTCGCCATTTCAAGAACTCTCAGGCAGACGGCTTGCGTGGCGCGCTACTCGTCGTCATCGTCATGACGGTGCGAACGGCTCGTTCTGCTGCCAAGCGACCCCGTCACCGCAGGTTCGCGGCTGGCATACGAGCTCCGCCCCGCGCGCGCCGCGATGTCCTCGCCGGAGACCGCCGGCGGTTTGCAGATCGTGCGCCCGCTCGCGCGGCGCATCAGATCGACGTGGATGTGATTGTAGTGATAGACGTTCGCCCCCGGCGCCAGCACCGTGGTGAAACGCTGACAGGCCGTTGCTTCCACATCGCGCAGGAAACCCTGTTCCTCCGGCAGCCCCTTCCAGCCATGCTGCACGGACACGTATCGCCCGTCCGCCAGCGTGAATCCCGCGATATCCAGCGCATTGCCGAAGGCGTGTTCGGAGATATGTGCGTGCGGGTTGCCGTTCATGCCGCGGCAGGAATAGGCGGAGATTTGCTTGATTTCGACAACGCGCGCGCCGAACCAGCGCATCGCCGCCGGCTGGACCGAATCCGCGAGCCAGCGATCGAGCACCGAGACGATCGGACAGGCAAGCGTCGCGGCCGGCTTCACAACGACAGGCCCGACCGCGCTGGTGATCGCCCCGCGCGCAGGTCCGAGGCGCGGCAGCGGCGAAGCCTGTTGTGACGAACCCAATCCGGGCGCGGCGGGATATGCGGACGATCGCTCGCCGCCGTAGAGCCGGGATTGCGGTTGGGATGGCGCGCCCGGATAGGGTTGCGCGTAACCGCCGGCTGGATAGGACGATGCGCGATCCGCATCCGGCGTTCCTTCCGGCGGCAGGTCGATCCCGTCTTCGACAGGACGCACGCCGGGCGCAGTCAGCGAGACCGGGCCGATCGAGGCGCCACCATAAGCAGGCTGACGAGCGGCGGTCTCGGGATATGACGGCGGCGGAGAGGATGGCTGCGCGATCGGCCAGCGCGGCTGATTGCGGCCGATCGAGGCCGGAGGCCGAAGATCCTCGTCCGCGAAGCCGTAAGTCGGGCTTTCACCGAGCGCGGAGACCTTCAGAGGAAATTCGGCGCCGCAGACGCCGGGACCGTTGATCGGGCGGATGCGAACCAGATCGGCGTTTTCCCTGACCTCGCCGGATTTCAGACAAGCGGCTTCAGCCTCGGCCCGCCACGGCTCGCGTTCCGCGGTTTGAAAAAAACCGCGCCCGCAGCCTGCCAGCGACACAAGGACGACGGAGCCGACGAGATACAAGGCAACTCTGCGCGTCATCCGCGCAAGTTCGACGAATTTATTTAAGGCTTCTTCAACGCGTTGTGTTCAGTCATTTTTAACGATGTTGCCGCGGCGCACAATGGAAATGCCGGGAACAGGTTGCAAGCTTGCCGCGTTACGACGGACCAATTGTGACCAGGGAGTCGTCACATGACTTTCGCCGGCCGCATGAGCATCGTGACCGCCTATCTCGCGCTCGCCTTTGTCGGCGCGATCGTGCTGGGCGTTTTCTAGAGCCTTGCCTCTGACGGATCAGAAGCCGGGCTTCGTGATTTTGTTGTGACGCGTTTTCTCGATTCGAACCGGTGTCATCCTCGGGTCAGGTCCCAAGGACATCCTTCGCTCGAAAACGCCGTAGCGACCAGCCGCACCGCGGTCTCCCGATATCGGTCCTCCGAAACTTCGCAGCTTTCGTGGGCCTATGATGTTCTATCATCCGCATCACGACCGCCGGCCGCGCGCTGGCCTCCATCGCCCGCGGCCTGTAGACTCGTCGCGGGGCAATTTTCGTCGGGGAGCCAATGCGGCCTGGGTTCAACCTCAAGACCATCCTGCTTGGCACCGGAATCCTTGCGGTGTCCTTCTTCGTCAGCCTTAAGGCCATGGACTGGTTGTCGCCGTTCGGAATCAACAAGCCCGTGCTCGCGGCATTGCCGCCACTGCCTCCTGTCAATCGCGCGTCGAGCATCATCGCCCCGATCACGATTCCGCTTGCCGTCATTCGCGATGCCGCCGACCGAGCCGCGCCGCGCAACTTCGCAGGCAAGGCAGACAACCCGGTCGGACAGATCCTTCAGAATGCGGACATCGGGTGGACAGCGTCGCGCGGTGCGATCAGCGCCACAGGCGCCAACAACGTGCTGTCGCTGTCCACGCCGCTGAGCGGCACCCTCAAGGTCACCGGGGCGCTGTCATCAGAGGCTCAGGGCGCGATCGGCAACGCGCTCGGAAATTTGCTGGGGGGCAACGTCGCCAAGCAGATCGGACGCGTGAATATCAAAAACCTGAACGCCAATGCCGAGATCAAAGGCAATGTCGTGATGACCGCGCGGCCGGTGCTGACCGCGAATTGGCGCATCGATCCCGAGATGAGCGCGCAGGTTCATCTCGGCGACACCAACCTTTCGGTCGCCGGCGCCCGTGTCAACGTGCCCTCGCAGGTCAAGCCGGTCATCGACAGAGCCGTCAACGAACAGCTCGCGAGCCTGCAACAGCGCATTCGTAACGATCCGGCCCTGGAGCGCGGCGCACGGGTGCAGTGGGCACAGATGTGCCGCTCGATTCCGCTCCAGGGGGCGGCCGGATTGCAGGACCTGTATCTCGAGTTGAAGCCGGTGCGCGCTGTCGCGGTTCAGCCGCGCATCGATGCAAGCAGCGTGACGCTGACGCTCGGCATCGAGGCGGAAACGCGGATCACCGGCACGGCGACCAAACCGGACTGTCCGTTTCCCGCGACGCTCACCATCGTGCCGGCCATCCCGGGCAGGCTGAACATCGGCGTTCCGATCGACTTGCCCTTCACCGCCATCAACAGGGTGATCGAGGCCCAACTCGTCGGCAAGACATTTCCCGAAGACGGCAGCGGCCCGGTCGGCGTCACCGTCAAACGGGCCAGCGTCGCGGCGGCCGGCGACCGTCTTCTGATTTCGCTGCTGGTCCACGCGACGGAAAAGAAAAGCTGGTTCGGGTTCGGCGGCGAGGCCACGGTTCACATCTGGGGCAAACCTGTGCTGGATCAGGCCCAACAAACCCTGCGGCTGACCGATATCCGGCTCGCAGTCGAATCCGAGACGGCGTTCGGCCTGCTCGGCGCCGCTGCGCACGCTGCGATGCCTTATCTGCAACAGGCTCTGGCCGATAGAGCGACCATCGACCTCAAGCCGTTCGCATCGAGCGCGAGAGACAACATCGCCGCAGTCATCGCGAATATTCAGAAGAGTGAGGACGGCGTCCGCCTCAGAGCTCAGATCACCAGTCTCAAACTCGCCGACATCGCGTTCGATTCCAAAACGCTGCGCGTCATCGCGGAGGCGGCCGGCGCCGTGAATGTCGAGGTCAGCAAGCTGCCGGCGCCATAAGGGATACGCTGCACAAACGCGCCCGGCTGGAACCGGGTGCGTTGCTGTTCCAATCGTCGGCCGACTACTCGGCGTACTTGAATTCCGGCATCGACTTCAACTGATCCTTGGTCGCGCTGAAGACGGCGTGATCCGGATACCACGGATTGGACTTCGCTGTCGTCGTCGCGGGCGCTGACGTGGCGGAGCCTGTCGTCGAGCCCGTGGTGGTGCCGCCGGACGGCGCCGTTGTCGTCGAAGAGGCCGATGTCGAGGGCACAGGCGTATCGACAAATTTCAGCTTGTCGAAGGACACCGCAACCAGATGCTCGCCCACACCGAGGAATCCGCCGACGCCGATCACCGCGGCGTTGATCTTTCCGCTCTTGTCCAACAACATATCGCTGATCGAACCGAGCTTCTCGTTGGAGTCATTATAGACGTTGAGGCCGATCATTTTCGACGAACGCCAGTCGCCATGATAGCCGGATTCTGACGAGGCAGCCGCCGGAGCGCTCATGGTGTTCGTCGTGCTGCCTGGCGTCTGCGCGACCGCCGTCGTCGCCAGCAGCGCGGATCCGATCAATGCGACGGTAATATGCTTGGCAATCATCAGTGTACCTCCTTCGATTTTGGAAAATCAGTAGCCAGAACCCACAACCGAGGCAGTCGTTCCCCGGAACATCACGACCGCCAGGGTTCCCACGAAAGGGCGATGCGAATTTCAGCAAGCGACGAACGCGCGATAATTCTTGACTCGGAAGCGTGGCAAACCTGATCGGGAATTCGCACGGAGCATCATTACAAAACAACGCACGGATGAGGTTCGTACGAACGCGCATCCCCAATGCCGCTTCCATGCGCGGAAGCGCGATCATGCGACGGGATGTCTCAGTGCGAACTGCCCGTTGTCAGGCTGCGATCGCGCTCGGCTCGCTGCTGGTCTCGGCGAAGAACGCGATCGATTCGAACTGGTAGCCGCAGCGAGCGCACTGCCAGAGATACGCGGTCCGGCGCGGTCCGTTTTCGAACCAGACCGGCGCGGCGATCGGGCGACCGCATTGCGCACAAGGATTTTGATGAGGCAAATAATCAGATACGGCAGCGACCATGACGCTTCTCCCATCTGCTTTGCGTTGCGGATTCGCGGGGCGCACCATCACGAAATCCGCAGGGTGCGATCCTAGACTCAGGCTCGTGCCGAATTTGCGACGTTTCCGAATGCGCCTTTTCTGGTGATGCGAAAGTGATGAAAGATGGAATGTGAGAATGCCGTGGCCGGGTTCCTTGTTTCGAGCCCGGGAGCGCCTTAAAACCTTGCGTCGGCACGGTCGATTTGCCACAGGAAAGTCGCGATTAGGGCGATAGGAATTAAGGCAGATTATGAGGGTGTCGGTGATTTTGCGTCAATTTGCTCCGTTTCTTATTTTGGTTGTGCTGGCATTGCCGCAGCCGGCGTGCGCGCAGCGCGCGCAATACGAGTCGATGGTGACGGCGCACGCGCAAGCCAACGGCGTTCCCGTCGAACTGGTCCATCGCGTCATCGTGCGGGAGAGCCGCTATAATCCGCGCGCCGTTCATCGCGGCAACTA
>NZ_JBPPLY010000023.1:0-34943 GCF_051535215.1 Nitrobacter sp.
CGCTTCAACGCGTCGAGGTGATCCATATAGGTCCGATAGACCTTCTCATCGTTACACAGCAGACACATGGGCTCACGACCTGTTATTCGACGACCTTCGGCACCAGAAAGAAATGGTCATCCGTCACCGGCGCATTGGCGACGATCTTGTCCGCGATGTCGCCGTCATTCACCACATCGGCGCGCTTTTTCATGGTCATCGGCGTCACCGAAGTCATCGGCTCGACACCGTCGACGTTCACTTCCTGCAACTGCTCGACGAAGGCGAGAATCGCATTCAGTTCGTCCTGAAGCGCGGGAACTTCCGTCTCGCTGATCGCGATCCGCGCAAGGTGCCCGATACGGCGGACGGTAGCGGCGTCGACAGACATACTATTAAGGGCCTCGCGTGCGTCTATTGTTCAGGGTGCTGCCACCAACAGGCGTCACGCCTATAGCAGACCCGGCTTTCGCGCTGCAACCGCACTGTTCCTCCCACAACTCACAAGGCGCTCAATCGCTTCAATGCGTCCCCCGCGAGCGCGCGCGTGAGTTCCGCCGCGGGCATCTCGCGGCCAAGACGAACCCCCTGTCCGGCCCAAAGGTTGGTGAAATCGACCTTGGCTTGCTTTTCGGCAGCAGCCCTGAGTGGCGCGAAGGCCGCGGCCGCATGCGGAAATGCCGGCGCATCCGGCGAGACCGGCCCCACTTCGCGCATCGCGCGATTAGCTATCCCGCGCGCCGGACGCCCGGTCATGACATTGGTGATGACGGTGGACTCGTCGCCCGCGGCGGCAAGCGCAGCGCGGCCCAGTTCGGACGCCCTGGATTCAGGACAGCGAAGATAGGCCGTGCCGATCTGAACTCCGGCCGCGCCGAGCGCGAACGCCGCCGCGATGCCGCGGCCATCAGCGACACCGCCCGCCGCGATGATCGGCACGCGCACCGCATCCGCCATCTGCGGCACCAGCACGAAGAGACCCGGTTGCGTCGCGATATTGTCGGTCAGAAACATGCTGCGGTGACCGCCCGCCTCCGCGCCCTGCGCGATGACGGCATCAACGCCGTTTTCCTCAAGCCAGACCGCCTCGCGCACGATCGTGGCGCAACCGACCACGACAGCGCCGGTCGCTTTCACCCGATCGAGCAGCGGCTTGTCCGGCAGTCCGAAATGGAAGCTGACCACCTCCGGCTTCACTTCCTCGACGACGTCGCACATCGCCGCATCGAACGGGGCGCGGCTCGCGGGTGCGGTCGGCGCCGACGGATCGAGGTCCCACTCTCTATAATAAGAGGCGAGCCGCATCCGCCATTGGGCGTCACGTTGCGGATCGGTGGCAACCGCGCGATGGGCGAAGAAGTTCATGTTGACCGGCGCCTTGACCCGCTGCCGGATGATGCCGACCTGCTCGCGGGCCTTGTCTGGCGAGAGCATCGCGCACGGCAACGATCCCAGAGCGCCGCCCTCGGCAGCACCGATAACGAGTTCGGCGTCCATGATGCCGGCCATCGGCGCCTGAACGATGGGAAACTCGATGCCGAAAAGATCGATCAGTCTGCGGTCCGGCCACATGGTCTTCTCATTCGCGATGGAGTTATTGGTCTCCGCCTTAGCACACCGGCAAACATGGCGGCCATCGTCGGCCCGGCGTTTTGCCGCGCCATTTTGCCATGCCCGTCACACGCATGATATGCGAGGCGATGCCTGCCTCAGTCCTGCAATTGATCGAAGCCGCCATGCACTGGCCGCAACGCGGTGCCCTCGTCGGGCTCGACCTCGGCACCAAAACCGTCGGCGTGGCGGTATCCGACCCCGATCGCCGCCTGGCCACCGGCGTCGAGACTATCCGGCGCACGACGTTTACGGCGGATGCGGCGCGGCTGCTTACGATAGCGGGAGAGCGCAACGCCGTCGGCTTCGTGCTCGGACTGCCGATCAACATGGACGGCAGCGAAGGACCACGCGCGCAGTCGACCCGCGCCTTCGCGCGCAATCTGGCGAAACTCACCGGTCTCGCCATCGGCCTCTGGGACGAGCGGCTGTCGACGGCCGCCGTCGAACGCGAACTGATCGGAATGGACATGAGCCGCGCGAAACGCGCCAAGGTCATCGACGAACATGCCGCGATCTTCATCCTGCAGGGCGCGCTGGACCGGCTTGCGGCGCAGCACCGGTCTTCCGGATCGAACTGAATGGGCGGCAGCGCGGATCGCGCCGACGTCAGGAGTGGCCGGCGATCCACAGCGTCTGCAACGTCGCAGCGAGATTGTTGAGGCCGTGCAGGATTACCGTAAGCAGGATCGAGTCGCTGCGATAGCGCAGGTAGCCGAACAGCAGCCCGATCGAGAACACCTCGGCAAAGAAGAACCAGTCGTATTGCAGGTGCATCGCAGTCCACACCAGCGATGACAGCACGATGGCGCCACCGGGCCGCAGGGCCGACTCCGACCATCCGCGATAGAGGAAGCCGCGCGTCAGCAGTTCCTCGGTCACTGGCGCCACGACGCAAATTGCAAAGACCAGAAGCCACAGCGCGCCCTCCGCCCGCGCCGACTTCAGCACGTCCACCATGAATCCCGCCGAGGTTTCGTGTCCCATCGCATAGAACACCCCTTCCCATCCCATCACGAGCGCGACCAGAGCAACGATGCCCAGCAGCAGATGCCGCCACGAGATCCAGCGCAGCGCGAGATAGTCGGCGAGCGATACGCCAGAGAACCGGATGGCGATCCACAGCACCAGCAAGGCCATCGGCAGCCCGGCGACCACCGACAGTCCAACTATCAGGCCGTTTCCGGCGAGTTCCGTGACCTTGTCGAAACTGAACGGCGTTGGATCGGTCAGCACAAAATAGGCAAGGACCGAAAGTTGCCCGGCAAACATCGCGATGAACACCGCGAGTCCCCACAGGCTGGTGCCGATGAATTTCCAGGCTCGCGGCAGGCGCGGCTGAGGCAGCGGCGGCGGCGCCAAGGTAACACTTTCAGATGAACTCATGGCCGGCACTCTGGTCAGCAATTCTTACCAAACCATGCGCGACTTGCGGCAGCGCCCGCTCGAGCAGATCGCGGCTCTGGGCAGCGGACAATCCGGCCGTCCCGAACATGCGCCCGTGGCTTGCCCCGAGGCGCGTCGCCGCAAACAGCGCCGCCTGTTCCGGCGCGGTCCGGTTGAGGGCCGCGACTGCGGCGAGTTGCGCCAGCGTCTCCACCGCCTGCCGCGCCGCCCGCTCGCCATCTGGCCGGCGGAAAGTGTCGGCAAGAAACGTTACGGCCTCCGCGGAGCCGGGCAGGCCTTTGGTGTCCGCAACGAAATCTTCGAGCACTGCCACCGCCGCCTCCGGCTCGCGCGCCAAAGCGCGCAACACATCGAGGCACATCACGTTGCCCGAGCCTTCCCAGATCGCGTTGACCGGCGCTTCGCGATAGTGCCGCGCCAGAATGCCCTCCTCGACATAGCCGTTTCCGCCAAGGCACTCCATCGCCTCATACAGGAAGCCCGGCGCGCTCTTGCAGACCCAGTATTTCACCGCAGGTGTCAGAAGCCGCATCCACGCGGCTGCCTTGGCATCCTCCGGCGCTTCATCGAACGCGCGACACAGCCGCATCACCAATGCCACCGACGCTTCCACATGCAACGCCATGTCTGAGAGCACCGCCTGCATCAGCGGCTGATCGACGAGATGTTTCTGGAATACGCTGCGATGGCGGGCGTGATGCAACGCATGCGCGAGTCCGGAGCGCATCAGGCCCGCGGAAGCGATCGCGCAATCCTGCCGCGTCAACTGCACCATCTGGATGATGGTGCGGATGCCCTTGCCCTCCTCGCCGACGCGTTCGGCATGGGCTTCGACGAACTCCACCTCGGCGGAAGCGTTTGAGCGGTTGCCGAGCTTGTCCTTCAGCCGCTGCAGATGGATCGCGTTGACCGAGCCGTCGGGCCGGAAGCGCGGCATGAAGAAGCACGTCAGCCCGCCGTCGGCCTGCGCCAGCACCAGAAACGCGTCGCACATCGGCGCCGACATGAACCATTTGTGGCCGGTGATTCGATACGCATCACCGTCACGCACGGCGCGGGTCTGGTTAGTGCGTACATCGGTGCCGCCTTGTTTCTCGGTCATGCCCATGCCGAGCGTCATGCCGCGCTTGCTCCACCATGATGCGAACGACGGATCGTAACTGCGTGTGCCGACGACGGGCATCACTTTCGCCAGCACGTCCGGCTGACCGGCGAGCGCCGCCACCGCGGCGCGGGTCATGGTGATCGGGCAAAGGTGTCCGGTCTCGACCTGCGCGGCCATGTAGAATTTCGCCGCACGTACCACTTCGGCCGCACCGCCCGCCGGCTTGCCGGCGGCCGTCCATGTGGAATTGTGCAGACCCGCATAGGCGCTATGCGCCATCAGTTCGTGATAGGCCGGATGGAATTCAACCTCGTCGCGCCTGTGGCCGCGCGCATCGAAGATCCGCGGCTTCGGCGGATTTTCGTTGGCAAGACGACCGCGCGCGGCCATCGCCGCCGATCCCCAGTGCCTGCCGAATCCGGACAGTTCGTCCGAAGCGGCCTCGCCCCCGTTCGCAGCCACCGCTTCGGTCAGCGGGCGATCGCATGCGAACAGGTCGACATCCTCGAACGGCGGCGACTGGTTGAAAACATCATGGGTTCTGAAAGAGGTCTGTATCATGCATCAACCTCCGCGAGCGTCGGGCCGTTCAAACTACGCCGAAACAGCACGTTCACCATGGCTTTCCGTTTACCTTGAGCGAGCATCACCGGGGGAAAACTCGCGAGGGCGCTATTCGACCTTGCTCCGCCCGGAAACTCTGCCTATAGCTCTGGCTTTAATGACATCGTCTCCGAAATCGAGCTTTGTCCTCGGACACCGGCATTTGCTGGGCATCGAGGGCCTTTCCGCCGCCGACATTACCGGCCTGCTCGACCTTTCCGAAGAATACGTCGAACTGAACCGCCAGATCGACAAGAAACGCACCTCGCTGCGCGGTCGCACCCAGATCAACCTTTTCTTCGAAGCCTCGACCCGAACCCAGTCCTCTTTCGAAATTGCGGGCAAGCGGCTTGGCGCCGACGTCATGAACATGTCGGTGTCGTCGATGTCGACCCGCAAGGGAGAGACGCTGGTCGACACCGCGATGACGCTCAACGCCATGCATCCGGATATTCTGGTGATGCGTCATTCCGCCTCCGGTGCGGTAGAACTGCTGGCGCGCAAGGTCGATGGCTCCGTCATCAACGCCGGCGACGGCGCTCACGAACATCCGACCCAGGCGCTGCTGGATGCGCTGACCATCCGCCGCAACAAGGGCCGTCTCGAAGGACTTCTGGTCGCGATCTGCGGCGACGTGTTGCATTCGCGCGTCGCGCGCTCCAACATCATCCTGCTCAACGCCATGGGCGCGCGGGTGCGCGTCGTCGCGCCCTCCACGCTGCTGCCGCCGGGCATCGAGCGCATGGGCGTCGAAGTCGCCCGCGACATGCGCGAGGGACTGGACGGCGCCGATATCGTGATGATGCTCCGGCTCCAGCGCGAACGGATGAGCGGCTCGTTCGTGCCGTCGACCTCGGAGTATTTTCACTATTTCGGGCTCGATCAGAAAAAGCTCGCTTATGCGAAGCCCGACGCGCTGGTCATGCATCCGGGACCGATGAATCGCGGCGTCGAAATCGACTCCATCGTGGCGGACGGAGCGCAGTCGCTGATCCGCGAACAGGTTGAAATGGGCGTGGCGGTGCGGATGGCGGTGTTAGAGGCGCTGGCGAGGAACCTGCCGAATGCGTGAGGCCGCAACTTTCTCGTCATTCCGGGGACGGCCAAAGGCCGTAACCCGGAATCCGGGCGCAACGGCAATCCACCCATCTGGATTCCGGGTTCGCTTCGCCGCGCTCGCGCCCCGGAATGACGGCGAAGGTGTGACGTTATGGTGAGAGATCGCCGCCCCGTCCTGCTCGCCAACGCCCGCATCGTCGATCCTGCGCGCGACCTCGATGCCCCCGGCGACGTGCTGATTTCCGATGGCGTCGTTCGCGATGCACGTCGCGGCATCGGCGCCGCCGGCGTGCCCGAAGGCACCGACGTCATCAACTGCGCCGGCAAGATCGTCGCGCCCGGCCTGATCGACATGCGCGCTTTCGTCGGCGAACCCGGCGCCGGCCATCGCGAAACCTTTGCGTCCGCGAGCCGCGCCGCCGCCGCCGGCGGCATCACCACCATTGTCTGCCAGCCCGATACCTCGCCGGTGATCGACAATTCCGCGACCGTCGATTTCGTGCTGCGCCGCGCGCGGGATACCGCGATCGTCAACATTCATCCCATGGCCGCGCTGACCAAGGGGCTTGCCGGCAAGGAGATGACCGAAATCGGCCTCTTGAAGGCGGCCGGCGCGGTCGCTTTCACCGACGGCGCGCGAAGCGTGATGAACGCTCAGGTGATGCGCCGTGCCCTGACCTATGCCCGCGACTTCGACGCCCTGATCGTCCACCACACCGAGGATACCCATCTGGTCGGCGAAGGCGTCATGAACGAAGGCGAATATTCCGCCCGGCTCGGACTGATGGGCATTCCGGCGGCCGCGGAGGCGATCGTGCTGGAACGCGACATGCGGCTCGTGGCGCTGACCGGCGGACGCTATCACGCAGCGTCGCTGACCTGCGCGGAATCCCTTGAGATCCTCCATCGCGCGCGGGACGCCGGACTTCCCGTCACCGCATCAGCTTCGATCAATCACCTGACATTGAACGAAAACGATATCGGTCCGTATCGAACCTTCCTGAAACTGTCGCCGCCGCTGCGCGGCGAGGACGACCGCCGCGCGCTGGTCGCAGCGCTGGCCTCGGGCCTGATCGATGTCGTGATGTCCGACCACAATCCGCAGGACGTGGAAACCAAGCGCCTGCCGTTCGCGGAAGCTGCGGCGGGTGCGATCGGGTTGGAGACCATGCTGACGGCGGCCTTGCGGCTCGTGCACAACGCTGAACTGGACTTCAAGACGCTGATCCGTGCGATGTCGACGCGGCCGGCCGAGTTGCTCGGCCTGCCGGGCGGGTCGTTGCGTCCGGGCGCGCCGGCCGATGTGATCGTGATCGATCCGGACGTCCCGTGGATCCTCGATCCCGCCGATCTCAAATCGCAATCCAAGAATACGCCGTTCGATGAGTCCCGCTTCTCGGGCCGGGTCGTCCGTACCATCGTCGGCGGTCGCACCGTTTTCGAGCACGTCTGACGTTATCGCGTTTCGAACGCGGAAGAACTCGTTTCGCTCGACGAAATCCGCGTTAGATCAAAATCATACAGCTTTCGCTTCTGATGCCGTCAGAATGCTGGTGGCAACTTGCAAAAATCATTGCTCGTGCAGGCCGTTACCGTCGAATTTCGATGCTCCGGACGATCTGAAATATCTGCCGTGGCGCGACCATGCCGATCTATGGTTTACATCTGCGGCATTGACGTTCGGAGTTTCTTTGCGATGTTTCCCAACGGCCTGATTGCCTTCGTTTTCGGCTACCTGCTCGGCTCGATTCCATTCGGAATGATCCTGACACGGATCGCGGGCACGCAGGACCTGCGTTCGATCGGCTCGGGCAATATCGGCGCAACCAATGTGCTGCGCACGGGACACAAGAGCCTCGCGGCGGCGACTCTCATTGGCGACATGCTCAAGGGTACGGCAGCGGTCGTCATTGCATTGCTTTTTTCCGGACCGGGAGCCGCAATGGCCGCGGCGCTCGGCGCGTTCCTTGGCCATCTGTTTCCGGTGTGGCTCAAATTCCGCGGCGGCAAGGGCGTCGCCACCTATATCGGCGTATTGCTCGGCCTGTTCTGGCCGGCGGCGCTGGCCTTCTGCGCGATCTGGCTGCTCGTCGCGTTCACGACGCGTTACTCGTCGCTATCGGCGCTGCTCGCCAGCCTCGCCACACCGCTGCTGTTGTGGGGACTGGGACACCCGCAATTTGCCCTGCTGTTCACGGTGCTGACGGTGCTGCTCTGGCTCAAGCATCGCGAGAACATCAGCCGTCTTATCGCTGGCAGCGAAGGCAAAATCGGCGCGAAGGCGTAAACTTGCAGACAGCCAGCTATCGCGGGGTGATGCTGGTAATGTGGCCATCAAGGTCAACGGTGAAGGTCAGGCCCAACGCGGTGAATTGACCGCCGCGAGCGTCAATGACATCGGGATTGTTGACCCGCGTCCACTTCATGCCGCCGCTGACGACATTGATTTCCTCGATATCGAGTTTGCGAATGCTATTGTCCATGATCGTCTCCATCCTTGGGTCGACGACTCCCGTCGACGCAGCAACAGGCATAATGCGATGCGCCGCCCGCGGCCGTGAGGCACCTCACATTGCCAGGCTGGTATCGTCCCGTGAATCCGACGATAACAATGACTGCATCCAACGGTTGTTCCTGCAGCCAGATTGGGCAAATGTTCCAGCGGCTTGGGGGCAGGCGTGGAAATCGCGAATTCAGACAGACGGTTGAACGAAGCGCAGCGGATCGACTGGCTGCGGCTGATCCGCTCCGAAAACGTCGGGCCGCGGACCTTTCGTTCGCTCGTGAATCATTTCGGCAGCGCCCGTGAGGCGCTGAACCGCCTGCCCGATCTGGCGCGACGCGGGGGCGCTTCGCGCCCGGCCAGGCTATGCGGCGAAGCCGAGGCACGGAACGAGTTGGCCGCCGCGCGGCGGATCGGCGTCAGCCTGCTGGCACCGGGCGAGACCGGTTATCCGCCACACCTCACGACCATCGACGACGCGCCGCCGCTGCTCGGCGTGCGCGGTAACCTCGCTGTCATGGCGCGTCCGATGATTGCGATCGTCGGCTCGCGCAATGCGTCCGGCGCCGGTCACAAGTTCGCGCAGATGCTGGCGCACGACCTCGGCGAGGCCGGCTTCGTCATCGCGTCGGGACTGGCGCGCGGCATCGACCAAGCGGCGCATCGGGCAAGCCTCGCGAGCGGCACCGTCGCGGTGCTGGCCGGCGGCCATGACCGCATCTATCCGTCCGAACATGAGGATCTGCTTGCGGCCATAATAGAAGACGGCGGCGCGATTTCGGAAATGCCGATGGGACATGTGCCGCGCGCCCGCGATTTCCCGCGGCGCAACCGCCTGATCTCAGGCGTCGCCCTCGGCGTTGTCGTGATCGAGGCGGCGCATCGCTCGGGTTCGCTGATCACGGCCCGCGTCGCCGCCGAGCAAGGCCGCGAGGTCTTCGCTGTACCGGGTTCGCCGCTCGATCCCCGCGCCGCCGGCACCAACGACCTCATCAAGCAGGGCGCGGCGCTGATCACCGAGGCATCTGATGTCATCAATGCGGTACGGCCGATCATGAGGCGGCCGATCGAGCTGCCTGCGGAGGAACCGGATTACGATGGTCCCGGAGCCGAAGAGCCAGTGGCGAGCGACCGCGCGCGCATCGTTGGTCTGCTCGGCCCGATGCCGATCGGGCTCGACGATTTGATCCGGATGGCGGATGCCTCGCCGGCAATCGTGCGCACCGTTCTGCTTGAACTGGAACTGGCCGGACGACTGGAGCGCCATGGCGGCGGACTTGTCTCGCTGATCTGACGGCGACCCAGACGCCGAGGGAGCGATCAATCCCCTCGCCTCAACCGCGAGCTCGCTCGAAGAACAAGCGCGAGACCGGAAGAGGCTCATAGAGCCCCTTATATGGAATTAGAAGCTGGCTCCATGATTTTGATTCGACGCGTTTTCTTGACGCGAACCGGTTTCCACTTCGCTCGAAAACGCTTTATTCCGAAGCCGGCCCAGACGATCCGCTGGAAACCGGCGGCGATTCGGATGACGAAGCAGACCCTGCCGGCGAGGATGGCTCCTTCGGAGACACCGCCGGCTTTGCCGGTTCAGCCGAGGTCGACGGCGACGATTCGGCTGCAGAGCCCGCGGGAGATTGTGCCGGCGTCGGGGTTGCAGCTTCGGATGGCGGCTTCACGTCGCCCTCGCCGGCCTTCGGCGCCGGCGTCACCGCCGGAACGGGATCGGCGCGCAGCGGAACGGTCTTCGGCTCGCCGGAGCTCGTAGCTTCGGCCGGCCTGCTGGTATCGGACGCCCCCGTTCCGGACTTGGTTGTGTCGGGCTTGGCCGTATCGGGCTTGGCCATCTCAGGCTTGGCGGCTTCGGATTTGCCCGCGTCGGATTTGCTGGTTTCGGCCGTCCCGGCACTCTCGGAATTGGTCGAACCGGGATTGGACGCGTCCGGCTTGGCTGCGTTGGCCTTGTCCGCCTGCTCCGGACCGGCTTTTTCGTCAGCCGCTTGATCCTTGGGAGTTGCCGCTTTTGGTGTTTCGGTTTTGGACGAAGCGTCTCCGGCCGTATCGCCCTTGGCGGGTTCCATTGTGGATGGCGCGCTCTTCGCCGTTTCCGGCTTCTCGACGGCATCGTCGTGGGGCTGCGCGGCGGCACCGGCCTTCGGCGACTCCTCCGGCGCCTGCTTGCCGCGCTTGCCCAGCTTTTTCCTGGTTGCGGGTTTGCTCGCCTCCCGCGTGCCGGCAACGGAATCCTCCGAAGCCGGACGTCCGGCCTCCGGATTCTCGGTGTCCGGTCGTGCGTGGCGGCCGTGGTGTCGGCTCTTGCGGCCGCGCGGCTCATCCTGCGCGGACACATCCGGCTCGGGCCGCTCCGCTTCGCGCGACGGCTTCCTGCCCTGACGCCCGGCCTGCCTCGGCTCGGATTCCGGTTTCAGGTCGCCCGGATGCCGCCTGGGTGGCTCCGCCCGGTAGCGCTCGTCGGTCGCTCCATTGGAGATCAAATAGGCGCTGAGCATCCGGGCCATGTCGGGGCCGGTGGTATAATGCTGGCGCAGGAAACCCGGCAGCGATCCGGGCGCCACCGTCCTGAGCAATCCGCGAGCACCTTTGTGGCAAGCGGTGCAGTTCCCTGAAAAGATCTGCGCAGCCGACTTGCCCGCTTCGAGATTTTGCGCGCGTGCGCGGTCCGTCCCAAAACCGACGATCACAAGCATGACCGTCGCCAGACTGAGCGCTCGGCTCAACATTCCATCCTCCGGGGTGCGGAATCACCGCGACTGCGGCGGGCCCACCTTTTAGCCAATTGCGTTGCGAATGGAAGCGCACAGATGACGCAACCGCGTGATCACAATTTCGGATATCCGCCCTGCGGCCTGTGCATTGGTGGAACGGTTCCGTCGATATTATCGTTCTAGGGGAAACGGGGATGCCATCCTCGGCCGACGGGCGACCGGCGCATCCTCGTGATGATGGTGGTTTCGATGGACCGTTTGTTACGGTTTTTTCTGAACCAGTTCGTTCAGCGCGGCTCAATCACATTTGTAACCGCGAGCGGGATGATCTTCACGTGCGGCGACGAAACCGGCGAACCGGTGCGGGTCCGGTTGACCACGAAAGAGGTTGCACGGCAGCTTCTGCTCGATCCCGAAATGTCGTTCGGCGAGGCTTACACCGACGGCACGATGGTGGTCGAACGAGGATCGATCGCCGACCTCCTTGCGATCATCCTCGACCAGCCCGATGTCATGCCGCGCTGGGCGAAGCTGCAATGGTGGCTCCGCTATCTCGTCCGCAACATCCAGCAATTCAATCCGCGAGGACGTTCGATCAACAACGTCGCGCGCCATTACGATCTCGACGGCCGCCTCTACTCGCTGTTTCTCGATGCCGACAAACAATACAGTTGCGCGTATTTCGAAACCCCGGACCTGACGCTGGACGACGCCCAGCTTGCAAAGAAGCGGCATGTCGCCGCCAAGGTTCTGCTCGAGCCCGGCCACAGAGTGCTCGATATCGGCTCGGGCTGGGGCGGACTCAGCCTTTATCTCGCGGAAATGACCGGCGCCCACGTCACCGGCATCACGCTGTCGACCGAACAGCTTCAGGTGTCGAAAGCTCGCGCCGAGGAAAAAAACCTCACCCGCTCGGCGAAGTTCCTGCTTCAGGATTATCGCGACACGTCCGGACCTTTCGATCGAATCGTTTCGGTCGGCATGTTCGAGCACGTCGGCGTCGATCACTACGATACCTTTTTCAAGCATTGCGCAGAACTGCTTGATGGCAACGGCGTCATGCTGCTGCATTCCATAGGTCGCTCCGAAGGTCCTGGCATCACCAACCCGTGGATCGCGAAATACATCTTCCCCGGCGGATACATTCCCGCGCTGTCGGAGGTCCTGCCGGCGATCGAGCGCGCCGGACTTCTGGTCTGCGACATCGAAATCCTGCGCCTGCATTATGCGGAAACGCTTAAGGCCTGGCGCGAGCGCTTCATGGCGCGACGCGAGGAAGCGGTGCGGCTCTACGACGAGCGGTTCGCGCGGATGTGGGAGTTCTATCTCGCCTCTTCGGAAATGTCGTTCCGCAAGCAGAACCTGATGAATTTCCAGATCCAGATCACCAGGCGGCAAGGCATCGTGCCGATGACGCGCGACTACATCCAGCGCGGTGAAGCCAGACTGCGAAGCATCGAGCGAAAACAGCGGCCGCGGCTTCGGATCGCGGGCGAGTGAGTTGATTCGTGGGAACTGCGGTCACTCGTTACCGTCAAGTTCGATACGGTTCCGTCTCAAGTTTCATTCGAGCCGGTGTGAGAATCGGGCATAAGGGCGACGGCATGCTTCCGCCGTCCCAAATGGCGCCTTATGCGTGCCCCATACTCGAAAACTCCGTCAAAATCGAAAGCCATGGCTGATTCGAAAATCCTGAAGCTTGCGCCTGATACGGCAACGCCGACCTATCGCACCGCGCCGCACAACCTCGAAGCGGAGCGAGGTCTTCTCGGCGCCATTCTGGTCAACAACGACGCATTCTACAGGGTCTCGGATTTCCTCGAGCCGAAGCACTTCTTCGACGAGATTCACCGGACCATCTATGAGACCACAGGCAGCCTGATCCGCGCCGGCAAGATCGCAACGCCCGTCACCGTCAAAACCTTCGTTTCCGCCGAGACCGACATCGGCGGCATGACCGTGAGCCAGTACCTCGCCCGTCTTGCGGCGGAAGCCACCACGATCATCAACGCGCTCCACTACGGGCGCGCCATCTATGAGCAGGCGCTGCGCCGCGATCTGATCCGCATCGGCGAGGACATGGTCAACGTCGCCTACGACGCGCCGGTCGATTTCGCGCCGCGGGCGCAGATCGAGGACGCCGAACGCCGCCTCTACGAACTGGCCGAATCCGGCCGCTACGACGGCGGCTTCCAGAAATTTTCGCAGGCGATGAAGGTCGCGCTCGACATGGCGGCCAACGCCTACCGACGCGACGGAAAACTGTCCGGCATCGCCACGGGCCTGCGCGATCTCGACTCCAAAATGGGCGGATTGCAGCATTCCGACCTGATCATCGTCGCGGGCCGGCCCGGCATGGGCAAGACCGCGCTCGCGACCAACATTGCCTACAACATCGCCAAGGCTCATGAGTCGGAGCTTCAGCCCGACGGCACGATGAAGACCGTCAATGGCGGGATCGTCGGCTTCTTCTCCTGCGAAATGTCGGCGGAGCAACTGGCGACGCGCATTCTCGCCGAGCAGACCAGCATCGCCTCCAGCAATATCCGTCGCGGCGGCATCACCGAAAGCGATTTCGAGAAGATCCGCGATCACACCATCGAACTCGAGCACCTGCCGCTCTACGTCGACGAGACCGGCGGTCTCTCGATTTCGCAACTGACGGCGCGCGCCCGCCGCCTGAAGCGCCAGAAGGGCCTCGACGTGCTTATCGTCGACTACATCCAACTTCTGCAAGGCAGTGGCAAGCGCAGCGACAACCGCGTGCAGGAAGTCACCGAAATCACCACCAGCCTGAAGGCGCTGGCGAAGGAATTGAACGTACCGATCATCGCGCTGTCGCAGCTATCCCGTCAGGTCGAAGCCCGCGACGACAAGCGCCCGCAACTCTCAGACCTTCGCGAATCCGGCTCGATCGAACAGGACGCCGACGTCGTGATGTTCGTGTTCCGTGAGGAATATTACCTCCAGAACAAGGAGCCTCGGCCGGGCACGCCCGAATACGAGAAGTGGCAACTCGATATGTCGCTTGTGCACGGCAAGGCCGAAGTCATCATCGGCAAGCAGCGCCACGGTCCAACCGGCACCGTCGAGCTACAATTCGAGGGGCAGTTCACCCGCTTCAGCGACCTCGCCCACGACGGCCACCTGCCCGATCGTATCTAGTGTCCCGATTCCGAAGTTCGTATACCCTTGCAGCAACCTCTGATGCGAGCTTCGGAATCAAAGGGACACTAGCAACTTTATGATTCTAGTGTGGTTTAGGTTCAGAAGTTCGCTTGACGGACTTGATTGAGCACTGAAGCGAACTTCTGAACCACCACACTAGAGCCTTTCCGCTTCTGACGGAATCAGAAGCGGGGCT
Organism: Nitrobacter sp.; assembly: GCF_051535215.1. Lineage (NCBI taxonomy): Bacteria > Pseudomonadati > Pseudomonadota > Alphaproteobacteria > Hyphomicrobiales > Nitrobacteraceae > Nitrobacter > Nitrobacter sp. Next base: position 14,358 of record NZ_JBPPLY010000023.1, read on the forward strand.
CTATATTTTGATTTGACGCGTTTTCTTGACGCGAACTGGTATCCACTTCGCTCGAAAACGCCATAGCAAGCTGATTTTACATCCTGTCTGAGCGCGCCGCTCGCGCGGTTGAACCGCCGTGCAGCCGAGCGTAGCATGAGGCATGAATCTCATGCCCGATTCCAGAACGACGTCCAGCGGCACGCCGGCAGACGCCGACACCGCCGTTGCAGCCGCCGCGGCGATCGGCACCCTCACCGTTGACCTCGACGCCATTGCAGCCAACTGGCGCAAGCTCGAAAAGACCGCCGTGCCCGCCGAATGCGCCGGCGTCGTCAAGGCCAATGCCTATGGCTGCGGAGCCGGGCCGGTGGCGCGAGCGCTCGGCGCAGCCGGATGCAAGACGTTTTTCGTGGCCACACTCGGCGAGGCACGTATCGTCCGCGCTGCTGCCCCCTCCGCTGACCTCTATGTGCTGAATGGCTTGTTTCAGAATTGCAGCGACGCCTTCGCCGCGATCAATTGCCGGCCCGTGATCGGCGATCTCAATGAACTCGCGGAATGGGACGCGTTCTGCCGCCGCACCGGCTGGGCTGGCGGTGCAGCCGTCCACATCGACACCGGCATGAATCGCCTCGGCCTCACCCTCGACGAAGCGCAGGGCCTCATTCCGAGGATCGATGCCGGCGATCACGGCATCACGCTGGTGATGAGTCACCTCGCCTGCGCCGAAACGCTCCATCATCCGCTCAACGCCAGACAGGTCGCGGCTTTCCGCGAGATCGCCGGCCAGTTCTCCGGCATTCCGGCCTCGCTCGCGAACTCATCCGGCATTTTCCTCGGGCCGCAATATCCGTTTGACCTGGTGCGTCCGGGCGCAGCGCTCTACGGCGTCAATCCCACGCCGGAAGCCGACAATCCGATGCAGCCCGTCGTCGAGTTGAAAGCCCGGATCGTGCAGATACGCACCATCGACAAGGGTGAAAGCGTCGGCTACGGCGCGACATGGACGGCGCGGCGGCCGACGCGGCTCGCCATCGTTGCGGCGGGATACGCCGACGGCTATTTCCGCGCCGGCGGCAGCAATGACGGCACCCGCGGAGCGGACGTCGTGGTGGCGGGAACGCGATGCCCGGTGGCGGGCCGCATTTCCATGGACCTGCTGGCGGTCGACATCACCGACCTGCCATCTCATGCGATCGTGCGGCGCGGCCATCTCGTCACGCTGATCGGCGAAGGCATCACGGTGGACGAACTTGCGCACCATTTCGGCACCATCGGCTACGAGGTGCTGACGAGTCTCGGCAGTCGCTACAATCGTATCTACAAGGGCGGACCAGCCGGGTCGTGACCTCGGCGCCGGCGCGAGCAAATAATGGCCAAGTCCGCCCTCTCCTTCGTCTGCCAGACCTGCGGTGCGGCGTATAACCGCTGGCAGGGCAAGTGCGATGCTTGCGGCGAATGGAATACGCTGGCCGAGGAGGACTTGACCGGCGCGACGACGATGCCGGCCAGCATCCGCTCCAGGCGCAAGGGCCGGCTGTTCACGCTGGAAACGCTGGCGGGCAAAACGCAGGACGCGCCCCGCCTTTCATCTGGCATGATCGAACTCGATCGCGTCACCGGCGGCGGATTCGTGCGCGGCTCGGTGCTGCTGGTCGGTGGCGATCCCGGCATCGGCAAATCGACGCTGCTCACGCAAGCCACCAGCCTGCTGGCGCGCGCCGGCCATCGCGCGGTCTATATCTCAGGTGAGGAAGCGGTCGCGCAGGTGCGCCTGCGCGCCGAACGCCTCGGCCTTGCCGACGCGCCGGTGCAGCTTGCGGCGGAAACCTCGGTCGAGGACATCGTCGCCACATTGTCCGAAGGCGCGGTGCCGCGCCTCGTGGTGATCGACTCGATCCAGACCATGTGGACCGACACCGTGGAATCCGCGCCCGGCACCGTCACCCAGGTGCGCGCATCAGCGCAGGCGCTTATTCGCTTCGCCAAGAAATCCGGTGCGGCGCTGATCCTGGTCGGCCACGTCACCAAGGACGGCCAGATCGCCGGCCCCCGGGTGGTCGAACACATGGTCGACGCCGTGCTGTCGTTCGAAGGCGAAGGCTCGCAACAATTCCGCATCCTGCGCGCGGTGAAGAACCGCTTCGGTCCCACCGACGAGATCGGCGTCTTTGAGATGACCGGGCTCGGCTTGCGCGAGGTGTCCAATCCGTCCGAACTGTTCCTGTCGGCGCGCGACCTCGGCAGTCCCGGCACCGCGGTGTTCGCGGGCCTCGAAGGCACCCGCCCGGTGCTGGTGGAATTGCAGGCGCTGGTGGCGCCGACCGCACTCGGCACGCCGCGGCGTGCCGTCGTCGGCTGGGATTCGAACCGACTGTCCATGGTGCTGGCGGTTCTCGAAGCCCATTGCGGCGTCAAGCTGTCGGGTCACGACGTCTATTTCAATGTCGCGGGCGGCCTGCGCATCAGCGAACCCGCAGCCGACCTCGCCGCGGCGGCGGCACTGGTGTCCTCGCTGACAAACGCCCAACTGCCCACCGACGCGGTTTATTTCGGCGAGATTTCGCTGTCCGGCGCGATCAGGCCGGTGGCGCAGACCTCGGCGCGACTAAAGGAAGCAGCAAAGCTGGGATTCGGCCGTGCCGTACTTCCCGAATCAGCCCGCGGCGACAGCGGCGGCGACGCCGGCCTGACGCTCGATAGCGTCGCCGGACTGACCACGCTGGTGGCGGATATCGCCGCGCGCGGACAAGGCCGTCCCGGCAAGGCTATCGATCCGGAGAAAAATGCCACACCGTCCCGATTCCGTCGTCAGGACGGATAAAGCGGGCGTGACCTCCGCATCGCCCGCCGCTATACATTCGGCGCGGCCGCGAGGTCGACGATATGTTGCGCGAAGGTCCTTGCGGGATGTGTCACATGACCGTCAGTCTGGACCGGCAGTGAGACGCCGATTCGGTTACCTGGATTTACGACCTGGATTTACGAGCGGACCTGAACAGCCGATGCCGATAACCATCCTCGACCTCGTTCTGCTCGCCGTGATGCTGATTTCGGGCCTGCTCGCGATGATCCGCGGCTTCATGCGCGAAATCCTGTCGATCGCGTCCTGGGGTATCGCCGCGCTGGCGACGCTCTACTCGTTCCAGAAACTGCTGCCGTTCGCCAAGACCTATATCGAGAGCGAAACGCTGGCGGCCGGGGCCGTGATCGGCGGCGTTTTCATCGGCACCCTGATCGTGGTTTCGATCCTTACCACGCGCATTTCCGACATGGTCCTCGACTCCCGGATCGGCGCGCTCGATCGCACCCTGGGTTTCCTGTTCGGACTGGCGCGGGGCCTGCTGATCGTTGTCGTTGCCTTTCTGTTCTTCACCTGGCTGGTTCCGGACAAGCAGCGGCCGGACTGGGTCACCGGCGCGAAGTCGCTGACGGTGCTCAATTCCACCGGCGTCTGGCTGCAGTCACTCTTGCCTGACGATCCTGAAAACACCATCTTAAACAAACTCAAGAAGAATAAGCCGGAAGCGGATCAATCGGATGCCGAACCTGCTTCCCCGGGAGCAGACGGCTATTCCAAACCTGCCCGGGACGGCCTGAAAAAACTGATCGACGGCAAACCCGCGGAACACTGATGCGAGGCGCAATGGACTGTCAGCAGAGCCCTTCCAGCGACGCTCTTGCGCCCGACCCGGATCTTGAACCGGATTTTGATGCCGACGGCGACATGCTCCGCGAGAAATGCGGCGTGTTCGGGATTTTCGGCCATCCAGACGCCGCCGCGATTACCGCGCTCGGTCTCCACGCCCTCCAGCATCGCGGCCAGGAAGCCGCCGGCATCGTCACCTTCGACGGCAAGCGATTTCACTCCGAGCGCCGTCTCGGTCTCGTCGGCGATACCTTCTCCCGCCGGGCAGTGATCGAACGCCTTCCCGGCAGCGCGGCCATCGGCCACACCCGCTACTCCACCACCGGCGGCACCATCCTGCGCAACGTGCAGCCGCTGTTCGCCGAACTCAATGCCGGCGGCTTCGCAGTCGCCCATAACGGCAATCTCACCAACGGGCTGACGCTGCGCCGCGAACTGGTGCGCAACGGCGCCTTGATGCAATCGACCACCGACACCGAGGCGATCCTGCATCTGGTGGCGCAGTCCCGGCGCGGCCGGTTCATCGAGCGCTACATCGAGGCGCTCCGGGCCATCGAGGGCGCCTACGCGCTGGTATCGCTGACCAACAAGAAGCTGGTCGGCGCGCGCGATCCGCGCGGCATCCGCCCGCTCGTTCTCGGCGAACTCGACGGTTGCCCGATCCTGGCGTCGGAAACCTGCGCGCTCGACATCATCGGCGCGAAATATGTCCGCGACATCGAACCTGGCGAAATCATCGTATTCCATCGCAAGGACGGGACCATCCAGACGGAAATCCACAAGCCCTTTCCGCCGATGCCGCCGCGGCCCTGCATCTTCGAATACATCTATTTTTCGCGACCGGATTCGATCGTCGGCGGCCGTTCGGTCTATGAAGTCCGCAAGGCGTTCGGCGCGCAACTGGCCCGCGAGAGCCACGCCGAGGTCGACGTGGTGGTGCCGGTGCCCGATTCCGGCGTGCCTGCCGCCCTTGGCTACAGCCAGTTCTCCGGCGTTCCGTACGAACTCGGGATCATCAGAAACCATTATGTCGGCCGCACCTTCATCCAGCCGGCTCAAAGCGTCCGCGAACTCGGCGTGCGCATGAAGCATTCGGCCAACCGCGCCGCGATTGCGGGCAAACGCATCGTCCTGATCGACGACTCGCTGGTGCGCGGCACGACATCCAAGAAAATCGTGCGCATGATGCGCGATGCCGGTGCCACGGAAGTGCATTTCCGTCTCGCCTCGCCGCCGATCATCCATCCCGATTACTACGGCATCGACTTGCCGGACCGTAACGGACTGTTGGCCGCGACACACAGCCTCGAGCAGATGCGCGACATCATCGGCGCGGATTCGCTGGCTTTCCTCTCCATCGACGGCATGTACCGCGCCATGGGCGAGCCGGGACGCGACCCCGCGAACCCGAGATATTCCGACCACTGCTTCACCGGCGCCTATCCCACCAGCCTCACCGACCATACCGACGTCGAACCCCAGCCGCATCAACTGTCGTTGCTCGCGGAAGCGAGCTGACCCGAACGCGTCAGCAGTCGGCGCGGCCACTTCCCGCCGATCGTGCCAGCCATATCGTGTGGCCGCCGCATGCTGCGTCTTCGGCAACGTGGTCGACCACATCAAATCCGTTGGCGCGCAGCAACGCCAGATATTCGTCGGGATTGAGACTGGCGTGGTACAGCGCCTCGCCCTGATACGATCCGATCGCCTCGCCCGCATGCGGGCCGCTGGTGAACAGCAGCGCGCATCCTACCGCTGCATGCGCGGCAAAGATCGCAAACATCGCCCGCTGATCCGGGTGTGTGAGATGAAAAAAGCTGTCCCACGCGAGAATGCCGCCGAACCGGCGGCCGAGAGCGAGGCCGCGCATATCGGCAACCACCCACGACTGCTCCGGGAAACGCCTCCGGCAAATCGCGATCATCGTCTTCGACGAATCGACGCCGGTCACGCTGTGCCCGGCAGCGATGAGATAACGCGCGATCGGCTCGCCCGATCCGCAACCGACATCGAGGATGGCCGCTCCGGCGCCTGCGATCATGCGAAACCGGTCAAGCCAGCCGCGTTCGTGCAGGCTCCTGCCGCGCTCACGATCGAAGGTCCGCGCGTGCCGTTCGTAGAGGTCGGCAATCCGTTCCGAGGGCACACTCATCGACAGATCTCCGGGCCTATGGCGTTTTCAAGCGAAGTGGGGACCGGTTCGCAAAGAAAACACGCCCAATCAAAATCATGGAACCCCGCTTCTGATTCCGTCAGAAGCGGAAGGGCTCTCAAGTTGGCGAACCATGAAGGCTGCCGCGGTGCTGTAGCCGCTCAGCTTCCGCGCGAGTGTAGAGTCCCGGATTTTGTCGAGCGCGATCTTGCGGAAGCCGTGCCGCTCCCAGAAACCCGCGGAGCCATTGACTGCTACCAGTGACGCGGTGGCGAGCTTTTCCTTGCCCGCCTGCGCGAACATCCGGGCGACCGCCATCGCCGCCGCGCCGGTCCCTCGCAATTCGGGTAGCAATGCGACGTCATGGATGTAGTACGTCTCCGGATGGCGGGGTAACGTGCCGAGCCGTGAATTCAGCGGCGGCGGGTCCATGGCGCGCCACGGATGGCTGATAGCATACCCCACGATTACCGCACTCTCGTGGAAGACGAGGCAGCCGGCCGCGTAGAGCCGGAGTCGCTCGGCGAACACCTCCGCTTCCTCCGGGAAAGCGGGATGGACTTTCTCCGCGATTGTCAGGACGGACAGCAGGTCGGCGGCCGACATCGGCCGCCATTGCCCTTTGGCTTCGCCCGATAATTCAGGCATAAGGCGCACAACTCCTCTGCTTCCCATCCTGATGATCCGGTTCTAACATTCGCATCCCGTTTCAGCAGGTTCTTTTGTCAATCCGCCCCGCCAGCACAAAGCATCCCGGTCCATGACAAAACCACTCGCCTCCCGTATCGCGCTCGTGACCGGAGCCTCGCGCGGCATCGGCTACGCCACCGCGCGCGCGCTCGCAAAAGCCGGCGCACATGTGATCGCGGTGGCCCGCACGCAAGGCGGGCTCGAAGAGCTTGACGACGACATCCGCAAGGACGGCGGCAGCGCGACGCTGGTGCCGCTCAATCTCACCGATTTCGACGGCACCGCAAGGCTCGGCGCAGCATTGAACGAGCGCCACGGCAAACTCGATATTCTCGTCGGCAATGCCGGCATCGCCGGCCCATCCTCGCCGCTCGGCCATATCGATCTGAAGCCGTGGCAGGACGTCATCGCGATCAACGTCACCGCGAATTTTCAACTAATCCGCTGCATGGAGCCATTACTTCAGAAATCCGATGCCGGACGCGCGGTGTTCGTCACCTCCGACGCCGCCAGCAAGGCGAGCGCCTATCGCGGTCCCTATGCGGCTTCGAAGGCGGCGCTGGATACGCTGGTGCGATGCTGGGCGAACGAGACGGCCACGACGCCGATCCGGATCAACCTGTTCAATCCCGGGCCGGTTCGCACCCGCATGCGGGCCATCGTGTTTCCCGGCGAGGATCCCATGACGCTGGATACGCCTGAACAGATTGCCGAATTCATCGTGCCGATGTGCCTTCCGTCCTGGAGCGAGACCGGCAGACTCTACGACTACGAAAGCCGCAAAGTGATGAGCTTCGAGCCTCCGTTGGACTAGAGCGCTTTCGAGCGAACCGGTATCGATCCTCTGGTCAAGCCCGAGACCATAAAGCAAACCCGCTCCAAACCAGACCGCGCAGCGCGTCACATTCGCCAACCGCGCATTGAACCGTTTTGCACGGCTGCCTCACAATTGACTGGAACTTGATGCGCGATGGACCGTCTCGATCGGGTCAGGAGTTGTTGATGCAAGCCGTTGTCGAGCGCGTGATGCGTGCCTTTACCCTCAAGAACCCGCCACCCAACGAGGCGGAGGACGTTCGCCGGAGCCCGGCCGAGTTTGCGGCGGAATTGTTGGAGAATTACAGGGCGCAGCTTCTGCAACGCGCGCAGCCGCCCCGCAGCCGCTGATCCACTTTTGGCGAATACGCGCTCACGACTTGCGTTTGCGCTTGTGCGCGAACGGATTGGCCTTTTCGCGAAGCGTGATGCGGATCGGCGTGCCCGGCAGATCGAAAACCTCGCGCAAACTGTTGACGAGATAGCGCAGATAAGATTCCGGAACCGCATCCGCCCGCGAACAGAACACCACGAAACTCGGTGGCCGCGCCTTGGTCTGGGTCGCGTAATTGAGCTTCAGCCGCCGTCCCGAGACTGCAGGCGGCGGACTGGCGGTGACCGCCTGTTGGAACCAGCGATTGAGCGCGGCCGTCGGCACCCGATGATTCCAGACGGCGTAGGCGTTCTGGATCGCCGTCATCAGCCCGTCGATCCCCTCGCCCGTCAGGCCGGAGACCGCGATGACCGGCGCACCCTTGACCTGCGGCAGCCAGTGATCGACATCGCGGCGCAGCGATGCGATCCCGCCCGACCCGCGCGGCATCAAATCCCATTTGTTGACGGCGATTACCAGCGCGCGGCCCTCGCGCTCGATCAGGTCGGCGATGCGCAGATCCTGCTCCTCGAACCTGTTCTGCGCATCCATCATCAGGACGACGACCTCGGCGAACCTGATGGCGCGCAACGTATCCGCCACCGACAGCTTTTCGAGCTTCTCCTCGATGCGCGACCGGCGCCGCAGCCCGGCAGTATCGAAGACACGGAAGTCGCGTCCCTTCCAGTTCAGTTCGACCGAAATGGAATCCCGCGTGGTGCCGGCTTCCGGGCTCGTCAGCAGCCGTTCCTCGCTGAGCAGATGATTGATCAGCGTCGATTTGCCGGCATTGGGACGCCCGACGATCGCAACGCGGATCGGCCGCTGCGAGATATCCTCAGACTCGATGAGATCGTCATCGTCGAATTCCTCGGCTTCCTCGGCTGGCTCCGGCATCACAGCGCGCAACGCATCGTAGAGATCGCCCATGCCCTCGCCGTGCTCCGCGGACACGCCGACCGGATCGCCGAGCCCCAGCGCATAGGACTCCAGCGCGCCGGCTTCGCCGTGCCTGCCCTCGCTCTTGTTGGCGACCAGCACGACCGGCTTGTCGGCGCGTCGCGCGAAATCGGCGAAGGAACGATCGGTCGGCGTCAGACCCGCGCGCGCATCGAAGACGAACATCAGCGCATCCGCGGCTGCGATCGCGGCCTCGGTCTGCTCCTGCATACGCGCCGTCAGCGAGCCGCGCGGTCCCTCATCGAGACCGGCGGTATCGATCACCGTGAAATCGAGATCGCCGAGCCGCGCCTGGCCTTCGCGGCGATCGCGCGTCACGCCCGGCTCGTCATCGACAAGCGCCAGCTTCTGTCCGACCAGACGGTTGAACAGCGTCGATTTGCCGACATTGGGTCGGCCTATGATGGCAACAGTGAAGGACATCGGCGTTGCCTGCCCCTTAGCAGGATGTTGAAAAAATCTCGGGGGCGTCATTTCCGGAGCGGTGTCCGGAGTGACCGGAAGGTTTTTCAACAAACCTGTTAGAGCATGATCCCGACCCTGTCAGCGCTGGAAGCTGCCGCTGGGCATCGGTGCCGGAAACGACGAGGTATCCGGTGACTGTTGCGGCGCGGCCTCCTGCTGCGGTGCCGGTTCTTCCTTGGGCAGCGAGGTGGCCCGGCGATGAACCAGCCGTTTCGGCTTGCGGTGCGGCTCAGCCGCAGCGGCAGCAGCGCCATTCTCAGCGCCGGCCTCGGCGGGTACAGGCGCGCTGCCAGATGCCCCCGATCGCCGCGTATGCCCGGCGCTGGCCGGAGGCGAGGCCGTAACGGCAGCGGTGGACTGTTCCTGCTGCTGCTGTTGTTCAACGTTGCTCTTGTAGAGATCCTTCGGCACGCCCTGCTCGATGCCCGGGACACCCTCAGGGAAAACCGGCTCGCGTTTGCCCGGAAGTTTTTTCTTCGTATCGAGGAAGTCGAGCATATCGGAGGGATCCCAATTGCTCATGCCGCCGCCACCGCAACCGGCGAGCGCGCCGCAGAGCGAGATCAGAACAGCGGAGGCAATCAGGCGTTGCGAGCGGCGCATCGGCGGTTCTCGTTCAAAACTTGAGTTCAGAATACCTGTTCAGCTCTTCGCAGCCGGCGGCAGCAAGGCTTGCAAGGCTTCGGCGCGGCTGCGCAGGCTGGATGGCGTCTGGCCATCCGCGCTGATCGCATCCAGCCATTTCCGCGTGGATGCCGTATCGTTGGCATGCCAGGCGGATAGTGCCAGCAGTTCGCGCGCGGTGTGGCGGAAGGTCGCCTCAGGGGCTGTCGCCGGCTCCAGACGCTGCAGCATGTTGTTGTAGGTCTCGGTATCCAGCAGCAGTCCGGCGGCCCGCACGCGCGCGAGATCGCGCTCAGCGCCGTCGAATCCGCTGTCGGCGGCAATCGCGTCGTAGAGCTTGACCGCCTCCTTGGGATCACGCTTGACGGCTTCGGCCGCGGCGCGAAGCAACGACAGATTGCGATATCCCCGCGGCGCGGTCGCCGCCAGTTTCGTGAAGGCCGCTTCGGCTTCGGCAGGCTTGTTTTGCTCGGCGAGCGCCACGGCCGCCTCGAAGGCCGAACCAGCCTGCGCAGCCTTTTGAGCCTGCAGATACTGATATCCGCGCCAGCCCCCGACCGCGATAATGATCAGAATAGCGGCGCCAATAATCAGTCCCGAATAACGGCTCCAAACCTTCCTGAGCTGCTCACGGCGCAGTTCTTCATCAACTTCGCTAAATAATTCAGCCACTTAAATTTTCCCGTCCCCGATTTCCGCGATCCCGCGGAGCCGCCTTGTGCGCACATCCCGCCGATGGCGGCGGCGATACCCTAACGATATGGCGCCGACAAGGCAAAGCGTGCCCGATCAGCCAACCGCTCGGCACGCATGCTTTTTAGTTCGGCGCGCCTCATCCACACTGTTCATGAACAACGTGGATGAGTCTCCTGGGGTCGGAATATTCGCGAGTCTGGGCAGGCCGATCGTCAAGCTGGCCGAGACGGACAGATCAAAGCGTTTTCAGATATTCGAGAAGAGCTTTCTTGTCAGCATCCGGCAGGCTCGTCCCGAATTCATGACCGCAATGGCTGTTGCCGGAGTTCAGATCGTCACACCCGGTAGTTTCGCGAACGTTGCCTGCCTGAGTCTGATTCGAAGCAATGCCGATGTTTTCAAGATCATATTCGGGACCGATCGCGAAGCGCTGCTGCCGCTGGCTCGCAGGCTTGAGCAATTCCGCAAGACTTGCGACCGAGCCATTATGCAGGTAGGGGGCGGTCGCCCAAATGCCGTGGAGAACCCGCGATTCATAGGCGCCTTTCGGGGGCGCGGGGCTTTCAACGTTCATCTCAAGCCGACGTCGTATTTCGGGGGTTGCAGCGGCGCCAGGAAACCTGAATGCGCCCGGCAAGTCCTGCAAAACGGGTGGAAGCCGATTCGCGTCCACAGGTTCTGGAGCGTTCGCCGCGATATCGGGTTTGACAATGGCGCTAAACGTCCGTCGCGACGATCCCGACGCAAAGCTCAGGACGTGCTCTCCGATCGTACCGATCACGGAGGTTGCCAGAATATTGAACGCGAGGTCCGTTTCCTTCAAAGGCTTTGTCGCGAACGGAATGTAAGCGCCTTGCAGAACTCCTGATCTGGCGGTCCATCCCAAGATATCGTATTCGCGCGTGTCCGTCCCCACGTTCTGGATTGGCGTTGCCCAGGTCTGCTGGAATGGAAAACGGGCTTTTCCAGGTTTCTCACTGTGGCATTCCTGGCAGCCGCCATCAGCAGTCGATCGTTCAAAGACCGCCTGGCCCTTGGCCGCCAAAACGGTATCGATGGACCATGGCCATTTCGGCGGCCCGATCTTCTTCGCAAGATCCTCCAGCTTTTGCAGCCCGTCGAAATTCACCGAGTTGTTGTTCAGAAAATCGATAAACAGGCCGTCGCGCGTGGGTTGATAATCGCCGAACACGCCCATCACTTCGCCGACGTTTCGAGCGAGTCCCAGGATATCGCTCCCGTTATCCGCAAAGCCCGGCCACTGCGTCTTGTCCTGTTTTGGTGCATTCCAGAGAAAAGGATAGCGCACCGGCGCGTCGGCCCGGTGGATATTCTCCGGAATCAGGAATGACGGCTCGGGGCCAACACCCAACCCGGTCACTCGATTAAAGATCATGCCAACCGCATCAAGGCGTCCAAGTCCCCATCCGGGATTGGAAAGCGAGCGATCGATGATGGTGTGATAGCGAAGGTACCATGCATCAACGTCGCTCCGCAGCGCGGCAACCTTGTCACTGCCGGGAGTCGCCGTCTGAAGTACGGACGCTGCAAACGCCCGGAACGCGGCATCGTCTGACGTTGCCCGCGCCATCGACTTATCGAGATCGCTCAGAAACGCCTGGAAATCGACGAGCGCCGGTCCCCCATCGATGCGATAGAGTCGTTCTCCCACCTTGATCTGACGGGTATGACAGGCGGAGCACGTCATCCCGACGACCTTCGCGCCAGCCGGGCCAGTCGCGTAAAATCCCACGGGCAGTTCCGCATCGGGGCCTGTCAAATAGCCGTATCTTGTCAAGCTGTCGGACAGGAAAGGCGCTCCATCAGCTTGCTTGAGAGCTTTGAGCCACGCCAATGGGATGAGCCGCGAACCTTGATCGCGCGTGTAGAAATCGGTCCGGCTGGAAGTCTCCCAAGCCGCACCCTGATCAACGAAAACCGGACCGGCATCATCCGCCGAAGATGAAGTGACGACGCAGAAGTTCAGGAGAGCGAGGATCAGAATAACGATTCGCATGTGTGCTCCGAGGGCACGGCCATTTTATGGGCGTGTGTTTTGGTGAACGCACCGCGGCACGCGGCGAACGTACTTCGCACGGATGCAAATTTCTATCAACAGTTGCGTGGAACAGAAAATTCTAGTCAAGCGAGCTTAAAGATTGATGGAATCACGTCGTTCGCCTCTCGTATCACCGCCGCGCGTAAAACCAAGGTGGGGGCAGATATGTTCACAGGCGATCATGCAGAGACCGCGTGGCAGCGAGCACCAGAACGGTCGGCTTGAGGCTGAGGCTTTCAGCCTTTCGGCTTCATCGCATAAACGTGTTCGGGACCGGGAAAGGCGCGGCTGCGCACATCGCGCGCATAGTCCTCGATCGCAGCCTCGATCATGGGACCGAGTTCGCCATAGCGGCGGACGAATTTCGGCGCACGCGGCGACAGACCGAGCATGTCCTCCAGCACCAGCACCTGGCCATCGCAGGCCGCGCTGGCGCCGATGCCGATGGTCGGGATCGCCACCTCCTTCGTGATCTTGCGCGCCAGCGGCTCCGCCACCGCCTCGATCACCATCGAAAACGCGCCGGCCTGCGCGACGGCACGCGCATCGTCCTCGATCGGCTGCCACGTTCCCTCTTCGCGTCCCTGCGCGCGAAACGATCCCAGCGTGTTGATGGACTGCGGCGTCAGGCCGACATGCCCCATCACGGGAATGCCGCGGGCGGCGAGAAAGGCGATGGTTTCCGCCATCTTCACGCCGCCTTCGAGCTTCACCGCACCGCAGAGCGTCTCCTTGAGAATCCGCGCGGCGGAATGAAACGCCTGCTCCTTCGAGGCCTCGTAGGAGCCGAACGGCATGTCCACCACCACCAGCGCCTGTTGCGAGCCGCGCATCACCGCGCGGCCCTGGAGGATCATCATGTCCAGCGTGACCGGCACCGTGGTCTCGAAACCGTGCATCACGTTGCCGAGGCTGTCGCCGACCAGAATGACGTCGCAATAGCGGTCGACCAGCGCGGCGGTATGCGCATGGTAGGATGTCAGCATCACGATCGGGTCGCCGTTCTTGCGCGCGCGAATGTCGGGTGCTGTCCTGCGCTTCAAGGCCGACTGGACTGACATGACTAGTGGTCCGATTCCAACATTTGCATCCCGTTCCAGCGGTTCCCTGTGCAAATGCGGGAATCAAAGGACCACTAGCAAATTTAATTTTCTAGTGGAGCTTTGAATTTGACATTCGCTTCTCGAACTTTGTTGCAATGTGGGTAGCGAATGTCAAATTCGCTCCACTAGTACCCACTTTCCGAAGTTCGTGAGACATCGCAACACCCCCTTAACGAACTTCGGAAAGCAAAGGGTACTAGCAACCTTATGATTCTAGTACCGCTTTCGATTTGAAATTCCCCAAGACGAACCCGCTGCAAGTGGTGCAGGAATTTCAAATCGGCGGTACTAGGCTCCAAAGACCGGAACGCCGACGACGTAAGGATGGAAGAGAGCGCCGAGCGCAAGATAGAGGACGACGCCGACCACGACCGCGATCACGTCGTTGCGAACGCCGCCGACCGGGATCGGCAGGCCGCCGGGATCGGCGCGGCGCTTCAGCGAGATGCGGTCGACCACCGCCCACGCCAGGATCGAACCGAACAGGATGATCGAGCCGAGATCTCCGTTGGCGAGCAGATGCGCCGTCGCCCATAGCTTCACGCCGGCCAGCATCGGATGCTTCAGCTTGGCATAGATGCGGCCGCGAATATACGACGCCACCACCAGAATGATCGCGGGCAGGATCAGCGCTTCAGCGATGTGCTTCATCACGCGCGGCGGATGCCAGACGTCGATCCAGCCGGTGGCGCGATAATGAAAAAAACCCCAGACGATCAGAGCGACGCCAACCGCCGAAATCAGCGAAAACCCGATCTTGTATGGTCCTTCGCCATAGGAGGAGACCAGCCGCGCACGAAAATCGCGCTTCGTCGCGGCGAGGTGCACGCCGAGAAACAGAACAAGGCCAGCAATCATGACTAACAAACCCATCGTTTTCCTCCTTACGCGGTCTTCTTCACGTCCTTGACGCTGGAGAACGTAATGCCTTCGGCGCGTTCCATCGTGTAACCGAGATAGAATTCGTTCTTGGCCAGAAACACCGGATCACCATCCACGTCGTCGGCGACCCCGGAGCCGTTCGCCGCGATGAACGCATCGAGTTTCTTGCGATCCTCCGATGAAATCCAGCGCGCCAGTTGAAACTCGCTGACCTCGAAATCCACCGGCAGCGAATATTCGGCATCGAGACGCGCTTTCAGCACATCGAGTTGCAGCATGCCGACGACGCCGACCAGCGCAGGCGCCCCGTCGCGCGGGCGGAAGACCTGCACGACGCCCTCCTCCGACATCTGCTGCAGGGCTTCCTTCAGCTTCTTCGCCTTCATCGCATCCGTAAGCCTGACCCGGCGGACGATTTCCGGCGCGAAGGACGGCACGCCGACAAAATTGACATCCTCCCCTTCGGTCAGGGTATCGCCGATCCGCAACGTGCCGTGATTGGGAATGCCGACCACGTCGCCTGCGAATGCTTCGTCTGCGATCGCGCGATCCTGCGCGAAGAAAAATTGCGGCGACGACAGCGGCATCGGCTTGCCGGTACGCACCAGCTTCGCCTTCATGCCGCGCGTCAGCTTGCCGGAACAGAGCCGGGCGAAGGCGATGCGATCGCGATGATTGGGATCCATGTTGGCCTGGATCTTGAACACGAAGGCCGTCATGCGCGATTCATCGGCAGCAACCTTGCGCAGGTTCGATTCCTGCGCGCGCGGCGGCGGAGCGAATCTGCCGAGCCCTTCCAGGAGGTCGCCGACGCCGAAATTGCGCAGCGCGGAGCCGAAATAGACCGGCGTCAGGTGTCCCTCGCGAAACGCATCGAGGTCGAACGGCTTGCAGGCCTCGGTCGCAAGCGCCAGTTCGTCCCTGATCTCGTCGACATTCAGATTGGCGTTGCGCGCGGCGAGATCGGCGATGTCGATCTGTTCGGCCGCGCCGGTCTTGGCTCCGCCGCCTTCGAGCAGGCGGATGCCGCCGGTCGCGATGTCGTAGGTGCCGAGAAAGTCGCGCCCGCGCCCGACCGGCCAGGTCATCGGCGTGGTGTCGAGCGCCAGCGTCTTCTCGATCTCGTCCAGGAGATCGAAGGTGTCGCGGCTCTCGCGGTCCATCTTGTTGATGAAGGTGATGATCGGGATGTCGCGCAGCCGGCAGACCTCGAACAGCTTCCGGGTGCGCGCCTCGATGCCCTTGGCGGCGTCGATCACCATGACCGCGGAATCCACCGCGGTCAGCGTACGATAGGTGTCTTCGGAAAAATCCTCGTGACCCGGCGTGTCCAACAGGTTGAAGACCCTGCCTTCGAACTCGAAGGTCATCACCGAGGTGACCACCGAGATGCCACGGTCGCGCTCGATCTTCATCCAGTCGGACCGGGTGTTGCGCCGCTCACCCTTCGCCTTCACTTGTCCGGCGAGATTGATGGCGCCGCCGAACAGCAGGAGCTTTTCCGTCAGCGTGGTCTTGCCGGCGTCAGGGTGCGAGATGATCGCGAAGGTGCGCCGGCGCGCGACTTCCGCCGCCAGCGGCGAACGCGAGGCTGGTTCATTCTGCAGGGCCAAGTCGGACATCAACGAGCGTGTGGCAGGGAAAACCGGCGGGATCAAGGGGATTTACACGATCAAGCGCGGTTGCGAACCAGCGCTCGCGGCCTCATATAATGCGCGGAAGGACGACCTTCCATCCAGCTAATCCCGGCTCTGATAAAGTAGAACCGGGGCAGGTTTTTATCTGACGCGTTTTCTTCACGCGAACGGCATCCACTTCGCTTGAAAACGCTCTGGTATCCGCGGGGACGACCCTGCCCGTATTTTCAAGGAGGGTTCGTCATGGCCTGGTTCATGCTGTTCGTCGCCGGATTGATGGAAGTCGGCTGGGCGATCGGTCTCAAATACACCGACGGATTCACGCGGCTGGTGCCCTCGCTACTGACGCTGGCGGCCATGGCCGCGAGCCTAGCGCTGCTCGGGCTGGTGCTCAAGACGCTGCCGATCGGCACCGCCTATGCGGTCTGGACCGGCATCGGCGCGGTCGGAACCGCGATCCTCGGGATTGTGCTGTTCGGCGATCCGGCGACCATGGCGAGGCTTTTCTGCATCGGTCTGATCGTCGCCGGCATCGCCGGGCTGAAGCTCGTTACTTGACGAACGACACCACCCAATAAGCTACCGCGGCGACCAGCGCCGATGCGGGTATGGTGATCACCCACGCATAGACGATGGAGCTCGCGACGTTCCAGCGCACCGCCGACAACCGCCGCGCCGCGCCGACGCCAACGATGGCGCCGGTAATGGTGTGGGTGGTCGATACCGGGACGCCGAGGAACGTCGCCATGAACAGCGTCGCCGCGCCGCCGGTCTCCGCGCAAAAACCCTGCATCGGCGTCAGCTTGGTGATGCGAAGGCCCATCGTCCGCACGATCCGCCAGCCGCCCATCAGCGTCCCCAACGCCATCGCGGCCTGACACGCCAGCACCACCCAGAACGGGATCACGAAATGATCGCCGAGATAGCCTTGCGAATACAGCAACACCGCGATGATGCCCATGGTCTTCTGCGCATCGTTGCCACCGTGGCCCAGCGAATAAAGCGACGCGGAAAAAAACTGCAGGGTGCGGAACGCGCGATCGACCGCGAAAGGCGTTGAACGCACCGACAGCCACGAAACGATGCCGACCAGCACCAGAGCGAGCAGAAAACCGACCAGCGGCGACAATACGATCGCGATCAACGTCTTCGACAGACCGCCCCAAACCGCTGCGGCGAAGCCCGCCTTGGCGATGCCGCCACCGAGCAGGCCGCCGATCAGCGCATGCGAGCTGCTGGATGGAATTCCGAGCCCCCAGGTGACCAGATTCCAGACCATGGCGCCGACCAGCGCGGCGAAGATCACCTGCGGGTCGATCACGTTGGGCTCAATGATACCCGTTCCGATCGTGTTGGCGACGTGCAGGCCGAACACCAGAAACGCAACGAAATTGAAGAACGCCGCCCACAGCACCGCATATTGCGGCCGCAGCACCCGTGTCGAGACAATGGTGGCGATCGAATTCGCCGCGTCATGCAAGCCGTTCAGGAAATCGAACAGCAGAGCAGCGGCGATCAGTCCGACCAGAACCGGAAGACCAAGCATGGCGTCCACAGCGCGGCCCTGCCCTATACCTGCTCGATGACGATGCTGTTGATCTCGTTGGCAACGTCGTCGAAGCGATCGGCGACCTTTTCCAGGTGATCGTAGATTTCGACGCCGACGATGAAGTCCATCGCGTTGGCGTTGCGGTGCTTCAGAAAAAGCTCCTTCAGGCCGATATCGTGCAGATCGTCGACCCGGCCTTCCAGCTTGCCGAGTTCCTCGGTGATCGCCGTCAGCATTGCGACGTTGTTGCTGATCGACTGGAGCAGCGGCAGCGCGCGGCCGACCAGATTGGCGCATTCCACGAGCAGCGCGCCGATCTCGCGCATCGGCGGCTCGAAGGTCCGCACCTCGAACAGCACCACGGCCTTTGCGGTCTGTTGCATCTGATCGATGGCGTCGTCCATCGAGGTGATCAGGTTCTTGATGTCCACGCGGTCGAACGGTGTGATGAAGGTCCTGCGGACTGCGGTCAAAACCTCGCGCGTGATGCCGTCGGCGTCGTTCTCGAACTGGCTGACCCGCTGGCAGAACACCGGCGTTTCCTCGCCGCCGTTCAGCATTCCCTGAAGCGCATGCGCGCCCTGCACAATCGTCTGCGAATGGCGGGCGAACAGGTCAAAAAAACGCTCCTCTTTCGGCAGAAAGAACCGAAACCAACTCAGCATTGCTGCATTCCACTTTGCAAGACAGAGAACCGGGCCGCCTGTCCGGAGCGCCCAGGTGTCATAAACCATTTCCGGGAAAGTGGGCAATCGGCATCGCAACCGGCGGGATGATCCACCGGTTTGTACGCCCCAAAGGGCGCCAATCGCGCGATAATTACAGGGATCGCCTAAAATAATGCGCAATTTCGCCGACTACGCCGCGACGGAAGGTCAGCACGCAGACCACGAAGATCACGCCCTGGATCACAGTGACCCATTGCCCGAAGCCGGCCAGATACTGCTGCATGGCAATGATCGCAAAGGCGCCGACCACAGGGCCGAATACCGTTCCGAGGCCACCCACCAGCGTCATCAGCACGATTTCACCCGACATTGTCCAGTGCACGTCGGTCAGCGAGGCGTTCTGCGCCACCAGCACCTTGAGCGATCCGGCAAGCCCTGCAAGCGTGCCCGACAGGATGTAAGCCAGAAGCTTGTACTGGTCGGTCTTGTAGCCGAGGGATATCGCGCGCTGCTCGTTCTCGCGGATCGCCTTCAAGACTTCGCCGAACGGCGAGTTGATGGCACGGTAGATCGCCAGGAAGCCGAACAGAAAGCCGCCCAGAACGACGTAGTAAAGGGTGTCCGGATGCGACAGGTCGAGGACGCCGAACATTTTTCCCTGCGGAACTCCCTGGATGCCGTCTTCGCCATGGGTGAACGGCGTCTGCAGGTAGATGAAATAAAGAAGCTGCGCGAGCGCCAGCGTAATCATCGCGAAGTAGATGCCTTGGCGGCGAATGGCGACGACACCGGTGACGATGCTGAGAAGGGCCGCCGCGCCGACGCCCGCGACGATGCCCAGTTCGGGCGGAACACCCCATACTTTCAACGCATGCGCGCAGATATAACCGGCCGTTCCGAGAAACATCGCATGGCCGAACGACAACAGGCCGCCGTAGCCGAGCAGCAGATTGAACGCGCAGGCGAGCAGCGCGAAGCAGAGCCCCTGCATCACGAAGTATGGGTAGATCCCGGTCGTCGGCACGATGGCCAGGACGGCGGTCATCAGGATGAAAACGATCATCTCGTCGCCGATGATGCGACGACGGCCTGAGGTCCGAACGGTTTTGTCGGTCAATGCTGCCATGTCAGACCGCCCGTCCCGTCAATCCCGTCGGCTTCACCAGCAGCACGAGAACCATGAGCACGAAAACCACGGTATTGGACGCCTCGGGATAAAAATACTTCGTCAGTCCCTCGATGATGCCGAGCGCAAATCCAGTGATGATCGATCCCATGATCGATCCCATGCCGCCGATCACCACCACCGCGAACACCACGATGATCAGGTCCGCCCCCATCAGCGGCCGCACCTGATTGATCGGCGCCGCCAATACGCCGGCGAGCGCGGCAAGGCCGACTCCCAATCCATATGTCAATGTAATCATGCGCGGCACATTGATGCCGAATGCGCGCACCAGCGTCGGATTCTCCGTTGCCGCGCGCAGGTAGGCGCCGAGCCGGGTCCGCTCGATCAGATACCAGGTGGCGATGCAGACCACCAGCGAACATACGATCACCCAGGCGCGGTAGATCGGCAGAAA
Organism: Nitrobacter sp.; assembly: GCF_051535215.1. Lineage (NCBI taxonomy): Bacteria > Pseudomonadati > Pseudomonadota > Alphaproteobacteria > Hyphomicrobiales > Nitrobacteraceae > Nitrobacter > Nitrobacter sp. Next base: position 34,246 of record NZ_JBPPLY010000023.1, read on the forward strand.
CATGAAGCCGAGATTGATGCCGCCCTGCAATTCGCTCGGAATGGCATAGGGCAGACCGGAGGAGCCGAAATAGTTCTGGAACACGCCCTGAATAATCAGCGCGAGACCGAAGGTCAGCAGCAGTCCATACAGATGATCCAGCCCCGCCAGCCACTTCAGCATGGTCCGCTCCGTGAGCATGCCGAAGATGCCCACGAGAACCGGTGCGAGGATCAGCGCCGGCCAGTAGCCGATGCCGAAGACGTTAAGCAGGAAATAGGCGCAGAACGCGCCCATCATGTAGACCGCACCATGCGCGAAATTGATGATGTTGAGCATGCCGAAGATCACGGCCAGACCGAGGCTCAGCAGCGCATAGAACGAACCGTTGATCAGCCCGACCAGAAGCTGCGCGGAGAGGGCCTGCAGATTGATCGACATGTTGCTCCTGCCCTTCGATCCATTCGTGAATTTTATCCGTGGGCAATGGCGCCCCGGCGGCTCGACGCCGCCGGAGCGCCCGCAGCGTCAATGCTTGACCAGCGAGCACTTGCTTTCCGACAGCGGCCGGAACGCCTGGTCTCCCGGCGTCGTGCCGACCAGCTTGTAGAGATCCCACGGGCCCTTGGACTCCGCCGGCGTCTTGACCTCGAACAGGAACGCCGGATGAATCGCGCGGCCGTCGATCCGGATCACGCCCTTGCCGAACAGCGGATCGT
>NZ_JBPPLY010000024.1:0-29190 GCF_051535215.1 Nitrobacter sp.
GGGGCCGGTTCTGGCCAAGGTGGAGAACGGCGTGTACGACAACATCGCCTCCGAATCGAGGCTGGGTCCGTTGATGAGTTCGCTGGAGCGGTCGCGCGTGTCGCTGCGCTACATGGCGAGCTTGCTGGCGGGCGGCAACGAGGAGATCATCAAGGGCGTCTACAAGAAGCTGGTCGCGGTGCGCGTGTACATGCGCTCGAAGAAGGTGAAGGACATCCCGGATGAGGAGGTGCAGCGGGCGCTTGCCGAAGGCCAGACCACCGCGGCCGAGGTGGAGGCGATCTGGCGGCTGACGTCGATGCCGACCTTCGAGGAGCGCTTCGTGGTTCCGCCGATGGAGCGAGAGACGGCGGTCGACGCGCTGTTCCCGCAACTCGATCCGGTCTCGCACAACTACCCGATCCGCAAGGGCGAGGTCGGCGTCGGCTTCCACACCGACCCGGCGAGAGGACCATAGGCACTCGCCAGGCTACGCAACGCAAAGACAACGGTTGGGCTTCGGCCCAACCGGGTCTTGGCCGGGCCGCTTCGCGAAAGCGAAGGCGATGACTGCTATCGGCAACAGTGTCCGCGGACAACATTAGTTGTAGAAGATTATGAGTCGCTTTTCACATCGCGCAGAGGTTTTGTACTCGAACCGCTCCAAAGTTTTGGATCTGTTTGCTGACATCCTCGATTATCCCGCCCCAGGTTTGGATCGCAAGGCGTCCGAATGCGCGGCGCTGGTTCGCGGTGTCCAACCACAAGCGGCGGCCTTACTTGAGAGCTTTCGGAGTTTTGCTGAAGAAACCGGCATTGGAAAGCTACAGGAGGTTTATAGCGGTTTTTTTGACCTAAACTCTATATGCCATCCGTATGTCGGGTATCAGTTATTTGGCGAAAACTATAAACGCAGTATTTTTTTGGTCGAATTGAAGAAGAGTTATCGCGCCAGCGGTTTCGAATCGAGCGCTTCGGAAATTCCTGATCGCCTGTCAATTATGCTGCGGTTCGCTGCACAGAACGACGGGGAGGATATTGATGCGCTACTGAACAAGGGTTTATTGCCGGCACTTGAGCGCATGACGACAAAGCCGGAAACCGAGGGTCACCAACACGGTCATGCCGATATTGACGGCGACACAGGAATTGAACGCTCAAAGTTAGATGATCGGGAGCTACGCAAGCAGCTAAAGGATCAGCAGCGCGAAGCGCGAAAGCTGCTTGAAGGACAGAACCAAAAGGATGATCGGAAGCAACTTAGCGGTCAAAGTCAGGGTGATGTTCTTGAGGGCGGCTTCCTATTGGCGATGAGCGAAGATTACGACATTGATGAAGTTGAAAAGCGCGCCCACCCGTATCATCAGGCGCTTGATGCACTTCGTCTTTTGTTGAACGAAGGTATGACCAAGAAGCGTGCTGACCGGTCGGCAGAGCAGGAACGTGTGCTTGGCTGGACGCGGGAACGATTCAACCTCGACGAGGATGAAACCATCATGGTGTCGGAGCTTCCGTGCTCGGACCCCGGATGCCCGCCGGTTGAAACACATGTTGTGTTTTGGACGCAGGCTGGACGACAGCACTTCAAGGTTTACAAGCCACTTGCTGAGGTCGCCGCAGACGACCTACTGGATTGGCGAGCGTGAGAAGCATATCCCATGTGTGACGGAGGCAAATTCTATGTATGACGTATTCCTGTTTGCGGTTCTGCCATACTTGGCGATCGTAGTGGCGGTAATTGGAGGGGTTTACAGGTACCGTACAAACCGCTTTTCCTACTCTACGCTATCTTCTCAGCTCTTGGAGAATCGTCGGCTGTTTTGGGGCTCGGTGCCGTGGCATTATGGTATCGTAGTTGTTTTGTTAGCCCATCTGATAGGCTTTTTGGTTCCCGGTATGTGGGCCAGCCTTACAGCAACTCCGACAGCGCTGTACACGATTGAGTTGATTGGCTTTACCTTCGGTTTGGCAGCGTTGATCGGGCTCTGCGTTCTGATGGTACGCCGCTTCACGACAGAGCGTATTCTTGCGGTTACGAGTCCGATGGATGGTGTGCTGCTGGTTGCGCTGCTGGTCCAGGTTGCACTTGGCTTCTGGGTGTCACTGGCTTACCGCTGGGGTGCTGACTGGTACATCGATACGGCTGTGCCGTGGCTTATTTCTCTGGTGTCATTGAACCCGCAGACGCATTACATTTCGGCATTGCCGTTCGCAGTGAAGGCGCACATGCTTAACGGATTTGTCGTGATCGCGCTATTTCCGTTCTCGCGCTTGGTGCACCTGATCATGTTCCCATTCTGGTATCTGTGGCGGCCTTATCAGCTGCAAATCAGAAACACCGTAAGACAGGCGCACTAACGCTTGGCGCGCTGACGGGAATTTGATAAGATCATCTGGAACAAAGCTTTGAGTATCGCCGGCGAGTCATTGCTCGCCGGCGAGCGTTATTCACCAGCGCTGGTGAGGGCTTGATCTTATATATTGACTATGCTTGTCGCTCGAAGTGCGTGACTTTCACGTGCCCCGAGAGAGATCAGTTATAAGCAATAGATAGAGGTCTGGCTAAGACAATAACTTTGATTAAGAGCACCCAGCACGAATCTGCTGGATACATTTGCAGGAGCTTCCCGTGGAACATGTCGGGGTTGATAAGACGGACGAGCCTCAGGGCAATGCGAGGATTTTGTTTATATCGACCGTGGCGTTTTCGCTTGGTTTTGCGATTTGGGGGATGTTTTCCGCGCTCGCCCCTTTTCTTATTGAGTGGTATCATTTCACAAGCACTCAGGTGCTCATTCTTGCGGCAATGGAACCGTTGTTCGCGGCGGCCATCAGTATTCCTCTCGGGATCTGGACTGACAAGTTTGGCGGTCGGACCGTATTTACGATTTTGCTCGTCTGCCTTTCGGTTGTTCTGATTTTCGGAACGTTCGCCGAAGGCTATTATTCCTTCTTATTCCTCGGGATGATGCTCGGGCTGGGTGGTGCAACGTTCGTGGTCGGCAACGCTCACGTATCGTCATGGTATCCAAAATCGAGGCAGGGCATGGCTTTGGGCCTCTTTGCCCTGGGTAACGTTGGAATTACTGTCGGTATGATGGTCGTCACGTTCGTGATTACGAACCTCGTGGACGCGTCTGACCCTGAAGGTTGGCGTATCATTTTTCCGATCTTCGCCATTCCTACATTGCTGATGGCGGCGGTCTACATGTTTTTTACCTCTGACCCGCCGAATCGGAAGCTTAAGAATACGTCGATGCGCGAGATCTTTGCCGTGTACCGATCGGGCGTCGTTGTATGGCTGGTGCCTGGTCTTTACTGGGTGGCCTTTGGTACGCTTGTTTTCTTTGCTTCGACGATGCCGACCTACCTGGTCGATTATTGGCACGTCAATCCGACCAGCGCCTCGGCGTTTTATACGCCGCTGCTGGTCGTCTGCGTTGCCATTACGCGGCCACTTGGTGGCTGGCTTGCTGACAGGTATGAAGTTCTGTCACTCCTGACCTGGATGTTTGGAGTAATGTCCGTTTTAGCCGTGCTCCTCGCTCTTCAACTCTCATTGAGCTTGGAATTGGTCGCTATTTATGGGCTCGCGTTGATGTCTGGTGCCGCCGCAGCGGCCGTCATTAAGCTCATTCCGATCTATTTTGAGCATGTGGGGGCGGTCAGCGGACTGGCGAAAGCCGCGGGCGCTGCCTGTGGCTTTACGATGACGGCAATTCTGGCTGCCAGCAATTTCCTTTTGGGTGGTTACACGCTGGGTTTCGTTGTTTGGGCGTTTATGAACGCTGCTGCATTTTACGTAGCGTTCTCACGAGTCGGCTTCAGAGATGTCAAACCGATCCATGGAGCAATTGCCGAGGCTGTTCCCGCACATTGAAGTCCGTTCTTAAGAGTGGCTTTCGATGTGATATCGGTTCGTCCCAAGACGTCAATACCGCCCCGGTGCCGGGGCGGTCGCGTTAAAGCGATGTTTGAACTCAAGGTTCAGAAAGTCTAGTGCAGCCGTTCGACAAATCGAAACGTCGCTTCCGGCTTCGCCTGCGCGGTGCCCGTCGCCTTTCTCCAGCATATTTCGCTTTGGTTATGGCGACCGGGATCGTCTCCATCGCCTCGGAGCGGGCAGGCTTTCATCCAATCGCCGTCGTCCTGTTGTGGCTGAATGCAGCGCAGTTTGTCGTGCTTTGGATTTTAACGTCGTGGCGACTCGTGCGCTATCGTCGAGCATTGATTGCCGATCTGACAGATCACCGATCGGCGCCAGGATTTCTTTCCGCAGTTGCCGCTACGGGCGTGATGGCAAATCAGCTGATACTCGCTGGCGCTCTAAACCTTGCGCTGGGGCTGTGGATTTTTGGCATTTTACTTTGGATCATCCTCACCTACACGATTTTCGCCAATCTGACGATCATGGAGACCAAGCCGACCATCGATCAGGGCATTACCGGGGCGTGGTTGCTCGCGGTTGTTTCGACGCAAGCAATCTCGCTCCTCAGCGCGCTCCTCGCGCGACATATTAGTCAGCCCCTTCGTCTCGATGTTAATTTTCTTGCCCTGTCGATGTTGCTGTGGGGCGGCATGCTCTACATTTCGATCATCTCATTGATTTTCTACCGCTACATGTTTTTCAAGTTCTCGCCGGCGGATTTTGTGCCCTCATACTGGATCAATATGGGAGCGATGGCGATCTCGACGCTTGCCGGTTCGACCTTGATAGAGAACGCTGCGGATGCATGGTTTCTCGATGAACTGCTTCCTTTTCTTAAAGGGTTTACGATCTTCTTCTGGGCGGCTGGAACTTGGTGGATTCCGCTGCTTATCGTCTTGGTCGTCTGGCGGCATTTTCATCGACGATTCCCACTCAGGTACGATCCGGCCTATTGGAGTGCGGTTTTTCCGCTAGGTATGTACACGGTCTGCACTTATGAGATGGCCAGCGCCATGCGGCTTGAGTTCCTGCGCCCGATTGCCGATGTTTTTATTTATGCTGCGCTGTTGGCTTGGACGGCAGCCTTCATCGGTTTGGTCAGGAAGCTTGCGAGTAATCTGATTCCAGCCCTCAGCCCTCGCTAACAGTCGGCCCTCGCTAATAGGGTCGCGAAATTCACTGGAGTGAGTATCGAGCGCTGCTGCGATGGCTTTTGAGCGTCGATGCGACCGCCCAACTTGCGGTCACTCCCCGGGCGTCTCCTGCCGCACATCGCCCTGCGCGCGCTTCGTCCTCTGCCAACGGCTGACGCTGGCCGCGTTTACACAAAACGTTCAGCGGGTTCGCGTTGGATTGCGTCAGGACGCACCCCTGCCACCGCACGTTCCCGAAGATCGACCGATCGCTATCGACATATCTGCCGCTCCTCCGGCAGACAGCTTGAATCACCATAACGTCGATTTGGGAATCTCGACGCAATCAGATCGGGGCAGGGGTCAAGATAGTTGTTTGACGCGTTTTCTTCCCGCGACTGGTATTCGTCCTCGGATCAAGCCACGAGGATGTTTCGTTCGAAAACGCTATAGACTGCCATCGGCTTCATAAAACTCGGAAAATATCAGCAGCAGCCCTTTCCAAAGCAGACTCGTGTTGGTACATACGCTGCGCACTGCGGGCATTCGCCCGGGTCGCCTTCTCAGGAGCCTCGGGACGGTAATTAGTCGACGCCTAAAGTGTCGATAAAGTCACCCTCCGGTATGGGTTCTCGAAGGAACGCGAAAGCTTAGCGCGGGGTGGAGCAGCCCGGTAGCTCGTCAGGCTCATAACCTGAAGGTCATAGGTTCAAATCCTATCCCCGCAACCACCGATACCGACACTCCCGTGAGCCCGGCTCCGGGAGTGTCGTTTTTCGTACCCTTGCAAACGGCTTGGCGCTCGGTCCATTCGAGAATGGTCCGCAGTTCGCCATGCAAGACGATCCGCTCGGCACTGATGATGCTTGCGTCGCGTAGAGCCGCTTCACATCGGCCGAAACTCGTCCTCTCCGCCTTGCTTCCCTTTCGAACCAAGCACAAAACGAGTGCTACCCTCAAATTACGCCACCTCATCGTCAAGGTTGGCATTGTCGAATTGACCGTCGATGATCGGACGACGATCTACGGGGCGATGCTCTGGATGGCGGACAAGCTCCGAAGCGATGAGCGCGACAAGGCCTTGGCGCTCCGGGCCGCGAAGGGGAAGCAGGCATTCGCGGAAAGCATTGATCGCGGGCACCTGACTCGAGGTCGTTGTCTAGAACCAATCTAGATCATTGTAGTTGCGGACGAATTTTGGACCCCATAAACGATGGAGGTCGATTGCGCGGCGGTGACAGCGTGCCGGCGTCTTAAACCTTGGCTGTTTAACTTTAGCATCATGGTTCTTTTTGCTTCTCGTTGTGCTCGTTCGCGGCCGCTGTTGCCGGCCGAGTCCGTTTGCGCCCATGGGATGGCTTTTGGCCGGCGGCCGGCGAGGCGCTCATGAGTTGGGACCTTCACGGGCTGTTTGTGCGCCACGCGCGCGACATCGCCGCAGCGCTGCGGCGTCGGGGACTGAGCGAGGAGACAGCGGCTGACATCACCCAGGACACGTTCGTGAAGGTTCTCGTCTCGCCGCCCGGTAATTCGGTGACGGTTCATAACCCGGCGGCCTATTTGTTTCGGGTGGCGCGGAATCTCGGCATCGATCACCAGCGCCGCGAGCGGGTGTTGCGTCGCGTTGATCTGTCGGCCGAGGATTTTGCCGCGATCGTCGACCCGACGCCATCCCCGGAAGCGGCCGTCTACGACCGCCAGAAGCTGGCGCTCACCAAGGCTGCGCTCTCTGAGCTGCCCGAGCGCACTCGTCTCGCATTCCAAATGCACCGGCTCGATGACATGACGATTGCCGAGGTCGCCGCCGAGCTCAGTCTCTCGACCTCCCGGGTTTGGTCGCTGATCCGGGATGCCTACGATCACATCGATGCCCGGCTGACCGGCCTCTGATAGGCTGCTGTTCGAAAAAACTGAAAACTCGGGCCCGCCGTTCGTCTTCTTCGATAGGGAAGGCTTCGCCTGCACGGCCAGCGTCCCGACTCCGAAGTTCGTGGGATTTCGCAGCACCTCCTCAGCGAATGTCGGACTCGAAAGGACGCTAGCGACTCTATAAATCTCGTGTGGTTCAGGTTCAGAAGTTCGCCCGGACAGTTCGCCGGGCAAATGAAGCACACGAGCGCGGGATGATGGACACACGCGAATGACCGAAGCGCCAGCAGAGGACCGCCGATTGTTCCATGAAGCGGCGGACCTTGCCATCCGCCTCCAGAACGATCCTGCCAACCCTGTTTCCGTCGACATGGTGCGGGCATGGGTGGCACGCAGTCCGCGGCACGAGGCAGCCTGGGCCAGGGTCGCCGCAATCCACGGCATGACCGGGAAGGTTTTGACCGAACAGCGCAAGGCCGAGCGCAAAGCGGAGCGAAAGATCGCCGAGGGCGGAGTTGCGGGCATGTCGCGGCGCACGCTGGTCATCGGCGGCCTGATCGGCGTTGGCGCTGCCGCGGCTGGATCGGTGGCGGTGCCGCGCGCCCTCATGAGCGCGAGGGCGGACTATATGACGTCCACCGCCGAAATCCGGCGCGTCACCTTGTCCGACGGCAGCGAGATCACAGTGGGTCCCGACAGCGCGGTCGCGATCGATTTCACCAGCGCGCGCAGGACCATCGCACTGTTGGCGGGAATGGCCTATTTCGACGTGGCGCGCGATGCCGCGCGCCCCTTCTCGGTCTTGTCCGGCGATCTTGCGGCGACGGCGCTCGGCACCGCCTTCGACGTGTCAAATGATGCGGGATTCGTTTCGGTCTCCGTGGACCGCGGCACGGTCGAGGCGAAAGCGGCAGATTCCGGGCTTCGCCTCGGAGAACGATTGAATCCCGGCGACTGGATCACCTTCGACAACGCCTCGCACGGGGTCGTCCGCGGCACGCGGGAGGTCTCGCAGATCGCGGCGTGGCGGGAGGGGATGATCGTGGCGGAGCGGGAGACCGTCTCCGCGATGGTCGCCAGGATCGCTCGCTGGCAGCCGGGAAGCGTCGTCATGGCCGATCCGTTTCTCGGCTCCCGCGTGGTGAGCGGCGTGTTCGATCTTGCTGATCCGGTCGGGGCGCTCGAAGCCGTGGTTCGCCCGTTCGGCGCGAAGGTGCGCAGCATCTCGCGCTTCATGACCGTGATCTCGCCGGTCTGAAAAATCTCCCGCCAGAAAAAACAGAAAATTTCGACAGCCCGTTCGTAAAGCCCAATAAGGGACCGCATCGAGCAGTGAGCGGCCGGTCCCGAATGACATTTCGGGGGTGGTTCGGATATGGGGCAAGAGTTTCCGGGGCATGGGTCTCGCAGGGGCGATTTTTGCAAAAGCGATTTTTGCAAAGGTGTCAGCAAAGTGCTGATTGCGGCGCTGCTGGCGACGACGGCGGTCGTGGGCAGCGGCACGGTCATTCAGGGCCAGGCGCTGGCGCAGGCTCAAGCCGGTTTCAACATCCCAGCCGGCCCGTTGAATCAAGCCTTGGCCGCGTTCGGCAGGCAGTCGGGAATCCAGCTCTCCTATGAAGCCTCCATCGCGAGCGGCAAGACCTCGCCGGGTATTCAGGGAACGGCGACGCGCGAGCAGGCCATTGCGCGCATCCTGCAAGGCTCCGGCCTGAGCTATTCCTTCAAGGATGCGCGAAACGTGCTGATTACCCAGCCGAGCGCGACGGCGGGCGGCGCGAACGTGGCCGGCGCGATCTCGCTCGATACCATCGATGTGCAGGGTGCATCCTCGAGCGATCCCGGCAGGACCGAAGGCACGGGTTCCTACACCACGGATCAGTCGTCATTCGGCAAGGGGCAGACGCTCAGGGAATTGCCGCAGACGGTCTCGGTGATGACGCACCAGCGCATTCAGGACCAAAGAATGACGACCGTTGAAGATGCGCTGGAGTACACACCCGGCATCACGGCTATGCGCTCATCCACTAATAGCTTCACCTTCTATTCCCGGGGCTTCCAGATCACAAATTACCAGATTGACGGCAACAGCCCGTTCTATGGGGGCGGTGATGGTTACAATATGCAGGGTCTGGATCTTGCCATGTATGACCGCGTCGAAGTCATGCGCGGGTCTGATGCGCTCTATGGCACGTCTGGCGAGCCGGGCGGTGTCGTCAATCTGGTGCGCAAGAAGCCGACGAAGCAGTTTCACATGAATGCGGCGGTCAGCGGCGGAAGCTGGGACAACTACCGAGGCGATCTGGATGTGAGCGGCGCGCTCACCGAGAACGGCAGCGTTCGCGCGCGTCTTGTCGGCGCCTATGAGGATCGAAAGTACTTCTATAAATACGCCAAGAGTAAAAAGTATCTGCTTTACGGGATCGTCGAAGCCGACGTTACTGACAGCACGATGCTGACCGTGGGCAGCAATGTCATGCACCAGAATTTTGATGGATATAATCTCTTTGGCCTTCCGCGCTATTCGAATGGAGCCGATATCGGCCTTCCGCGCAATTTCTACCTTGGTGGCCCCGATGATTACTGGCTGAGAAATAACACCAAGCACTTCGTTCGCATTGATCAGGAGCTTGGAACAAACTGGACCCTCGGAATCGAGGCGTCGCGAGGTTTAAGCAAGAATAACCGTCGCGATATGTCGTGGGCTACATATATCGATCCGGCCACTGGCACAGGGCCCGGAACATTCAGAGACAGAGATTTCAATTACGATGATACACAGGACACGCTCGACGCCGTGCTGAAAGGTTCATTCCATCTGCTTGGCGGTGAACACAAGGTGACTTTGGGAGCGAATATCAATAAGCGCAATTTTGACATGGCGTTGAGATGGCGCGACTCCAACGTTCCCCTGTCTCCCAACATCTTCGAGTACAATCCGTTCGATCATATTTCAAATCTACCCTACTATCCCACGTCTCGTTTTAAGGACAAGATCGTTCAGAAGGGGGTTTATGGATCGCTCGTCGCTCAACTTGCGGTCCCTCTGAAGTTGATCCTCGGAGGGCGGTTGAGTTGGTATAAATACGATAGCACCTCAGATAGTTTGGATCGGAATACGGGGGCCGTCACTGGCACATCTTTCGCTGGATACGAGGACAACAAGGTATTCACCCCTTATCTTGGTTTGGTCCACGATCTCTCCGAACGATGGTCGGCCTATGCGAGCTTTGCTGAAACCTACGTACCGCAGGCAAACTATCATAAGGGTCCTTTGCCCGGCACGCCGCTCAGTCCCGTAACCGGGCGTACCTACGAGGTTGGCGTCAAGGGTAGTCTTCTCAATGGTCGCCTGAATACAACGCTCGCGCTGTATCATATCAAGCGCAACGGTCAGGCGATACAAGACCGCGCATATCCACCCACTCCCGGTGATCTCGGCAGTAATTGTTGTTATCTCGATAGCGGCCGCGTCATCAGTCAAGGTGTCGATTTTGAAGTGAGCGGCGAGGTCGCGGATGGCTGGAAAATTCATGCCGGCTATACCTTCAACGACAACGAGAACAAGGCGGAGGGTGGCCGCTACAGTACGGTCACGCCCAAGCATCTGTTCAAATTATGGACAACCTACGCGTTGCAGGGTCCGCTTGAAGGCTGGAAGATCGGCGGCGGCGTGACCGCGCAAAGCTCATACTACCAGAGCGGGTTAATAAGGACATTCGTCAACGGACATTATGAGGGTCCCATGACACCCTTTGAATTTACCGAGCCGGGCCGCGCGGTGGTCGATCTATTTGTTCAATACCAAGTCGATAAGAACTGGTCCGTCGCTCTCAACGTCAACAATGTTTTCGACAAGAAATATTACTACGTTACGGATCAGAATCCGTACGCTGGTAACTATTATGGCGAGCCCCGCAACTTCCTGCTGACCACGCGGGCGAACTTTTAAGTATCCGCTGTCGAGGCAATTTTTGATGGTCGCCGCGCTTTGCTCGACGTGACTGCCAAGGATATGAAGGATGGACTTGCGCCGTCTTCGCTACATCGCCGCCCATGCGACAGCGCAAATATGGTTTGATACGGCGCACCTGCGCCTCCGACAGCAACAACAAATCAACCATGGCGATGCCCTTCAGCATCCCCATTGAATCAATCCGTCTGGCTCGCAACAAATTTAGCAGGTCGAGAGCCTAGGCAGATCTTGAGACATTTTCGGATTCTATTGGTTTCATCGCCTGAGGCAGCAAGATAGGGCTGCCATCGCTGTGATGCTGAATATTGGCGTGAACTTCGAACACCTTTCGAATCATTTCGTCGGTGATAGTTCGTTTGGGGATGTCGTCAGCCGCGATGACGCCATGGTGAATCATAATGATACGGGTAGCGAACCGTACGGCCAGATTGAGGTCGTGTAGGACTGCGATCACGGCTGTCCCGTTACGAGCACGTCGTCCGGCGATTTCGACCAGTTCGATCTGATGTCGCAGGTCGAGACTTGATGTTGGTTCGTCAAGCAACAGCAATCCAGGGCCGTGAAGGGCTTCGCCGCGTGCCAATTGAACAAGGACGCGTGCAAAATGCACGCGCTGCTGCTCGCCGCCCGAGAGGGTTGGCAGTTGGCGGTAGCGGAGCGGCCGCACCGCGACTTCGTCCACAGCCGCCTCGACCAGCGGTTGCGCGGCGGCGGCGCTCATGTCGCCGGCGCCCATGCGTACGATCTCCTCGACCGTAAATGGAAACGTGACGCTGACGTGTTGCGACAGCATCGCGCGATGAGTTGCCAGTTGCGCCGGGGAGTAGGATTGCAGGTTGGCTTGTTTGAGTTTGACGTAGCCGCGCGTCGGCTGAAGGTCGCCGGAGAGCAGGCGAAGAAGGGTGGACTTTCCCGCGCCATTAGGGCCGACGATTGCGACCATCTCTCCGCCCTCAACGCTGAGGTCGACGCCATCAACCAGCGTGGTGCCGTTGATCTGCATCGTCACTGAGCAGGTTTCGATGACCGGTGTCATAGTCCGGCCAGGCCTCGCTGCCGAAGCAGGATTGCAAGGAAGAATGGCGCGCCGATCGCTGCTGTCAGAATACCGATTGGCATCTCGGCGGGTGCAACAAGGGTCCGGGCCATGGTGTCGGCGCCGACGACCAAAACTGCACCGAGCAGCGCCGATGCCGGCAGTAGCATCCGGTGGCCGGGGCCGATCATCAATCGGAGGAGGTGCGGAACGACAATGCCAATGAAGCCGACAACTCCGCAGATCGAAACGGCAACGCCGGTCATGGCCGAGATCAGAACGATCGAGACACGCTTCAGCCATTCAACGTTGATGCCGCTGTGGAATGCTTCGGATTCGCCAAGTACGATAACGTCCAAACCTCTCCCGATCCAGACGCAGGCAATCATCCCGACAGCAAGGACCGGTGCAATCATCAGTGTCTTGCTCCAGGTCGAACCGCTCAGCGAGCCAAGCAGCCAGAACGTGATGTCGCGCAACTGGCGATCATCCGCAATGAACACGAGAAGCCCAAGTCCGGCATTGGCGATCGCTGCGATGGCCAGACCGGCCAGGAGGAAAATTGCAATCGATGTTCGCCCCGCGCGGCTGGCAATGCCGTAAAGGATCAGGGTGGTTGCAAGCGAACCCAGAAACGCAGCCATTGGCAAGAGTGCGTTCTGCATGAAGCGGAAGGCATCGCCGTAGCTGCTGTCCACGAGAACGATGGCTCCCGCAGCCGCAAACGCGCCACCGCTGGAAACGCCGACCAGCGCCGGATCGGCCAGAGGATTACGAAACAGGCCTTGCATGATTGCGCCGGATGTTGCGAGCAGTCCGCCCACCACGGCTGCCGCCAGAATACGCGGGATGCGGATCGACCACAGCACAAGCTGGTCGCGCGCCGGGAGCGTGTCGACCTGTTCGCTCGCCCAAAGCCCCAAGGCCGCCGGAACGCGGCCAAGGGGAATGCCGGCGGCGCCCACCGTCACCGCAATGGTCGCCGCGGCTGTCAATGCCAGCAGCAGGCATCCAAATGTAAGTGCGGACGAAGGGCGCAAAATGATGCTTGCGCGTGACAGCTTGGCATTTTCACCCCCATCGATTGCAGTCATTTCAGACAATCGACGGTCGGTGCCGCAGGAGTAAACGTCTTGGCCTCGGATGCAAGCGCCGGATAGAGCCGAACCGACAAATCGCGTGCAGCGACAGCGGTTCTTGGCCCGAATCCGAGAAGATACAGTCCTTCCATGGAAATGAACGACTTGTTCGTTGCAACCGGCGTCAATGCGAAGGCTGGATGCCGATAGATCGCATCGGCGTTCAGCGAGTCCTTCCCCCTGTCGATGGACAGGACGACGTCCGGCTTGGCAGCGACGATCGCCTCGTCGTTAATCGGCTTGTAGCCTTCATACTCGCTGATGGCATTGACGCCTCCAGACAGCTTGATGATCTCGTCAGCGGCGGTGTGACGCCCCGCCGCCATGGCGCGCCCGTTCACCAGCGACATCACAAACATGACGCGAACCGGCTTATCGACCTTGGCTCGCAGCGCCTTCAGTTGAACGAGGTCCTTTGCAACGGCTGCGGTGAGACAGGCGGCACGCGCGTCAGCTCCCAGCGCGTGCCCCACCAGCGAGATCTTGTCGAGGATACCCTGCTCGGAATAGGTCTCGGGCACAAGAACAAGCGGCACCTTCGCCGCTTGCAGAACGTCCAGCGTCTCCTTCGGTCCCGATCCCTGCATCGCAAAGATCACCGAAGGGTTCAATCCGAGGACACCTTCCGAGGATAGCTGGCGCATGTAACCGACATTCGGCATCTTGAGAGCGGCCGCGGGATAGAGGCTGGTTGAATCGACGCCGACGACATGGTTTTCAAGTCCAAGAGCGTAGAGAATCTCGGTGACCGCGCCGCCGATCGCTACGATGCGCGACGGATCGCCGACCGTGACGCCATGGCCGCTCGCGTCGCGCACCATAATTCCGCCGGCTCGCGACGGAATGGCGGACAGGATTGTCGCGACCGTCGCTATTACAAATATAAAAGCGACGATCGGTCGCTTCGAAAACGGTGTGGAGCGTGGGTTCATTTGGTCAGGATCAGCTTGTTTTGCGACGTCAGCCGCAAGCGGTAACTCTCGCTGCCGTGCGCGATAATGAGTTCACGGCTGCCGGAGAACAGTTCTTTGCTGTCGAGCATGTTTCCTCGCATTGCGATGGTGCGCTCTCCGACGGGGGGCGTGTCTCCGTGACCTTTCAGATCCTTGTGATTCGTCCGTGATATTTCAGTCATGCGGCCGCCCGACCTGTCTGGAGCGCTCAGAACTTCTTTACAGGTGCGCGCCGTCTCAAACCAACCACTGCAGATTACAATCAATGTAAACAAACGCACGAATGGTTGACCTTATCGGAACCCCTTCTTATTCCCGAGACGAAGCGTGCGCTCCGGGGAGTGCATGTCACTGACAGGCAGCCAGCAAGCCACTGCATCGACCGCAGCGCCCGCCAGCCGAGCCCGACGAAAGACATCGTAGACTGGGGTCGCGGGACAATGAAGGTCGGCGGGACTGGGCGTTCGTGCGCCTTGAAGATGAGTGTTTCCATTGTTGCGATGTCGCTGACGGCGACCGGTGTCACCTTTGCGCAGCAAGCGCCCGGCGCCGCTCCTTCAGAGCGGTCAGCCGAGCTTCCAAGTCCAACAAAACGCAAGCGTGCTGCCGTATGGCAGCGAGCATCTACCGGGGCGGCCGCGCTCAACGCGCGGGCGCAGATCGGTTCTCAGACCGTCGTGCCGCTCGACATGATCACTGTGACGGCGACGAAAACTGAAGAACGAGCCATTGACGCGCTCGCGCCGGTTAGCGTGGTGACGCTTGAGCAGATCCAGGGACTTCAGCCGGGACGGATATCGGATATCTTCCGAGCCATGCCCGGTGTCACGTTCCAGGACCGCGGCGACGATCCGTCCAGTTCCATCAATATTCGCGGCTTGCAGGATTTCGGCCGGGTCGCCGTCGTCATTGATGGTGCGCGCCAGAACTATCAACGCACCGGCCATAATGCCAACGGCTCTTTCTTTCTCGACCCGGAACTGATCGGCGGGGTGGATGTCACGCGCGGACCAACAGCCAACATCTATGGCTCGGGCGCGATCGGCGGCGTCGCATCCTTTCGCACCAAGGACATCAATGATGTTCTTCATCCGGGCGAGCGCTGGGGCGTAGACATGACGGGCTCGTACGGCACCAACAACAACCGGGGACTGGGTTCGATCTTCGGCGGCGTTCGTCTTGATCCGACCGTCGATGTGTTCGGTGGCGCGGTCTATCGCACGCAAGAGAACTACCAGGACGGCGCGGGGACCGAGATCGGCAATACCGGTAATGATATTGCGGCCGGCTTGATGAAGGTAACGGTCCGTCCGGCCGAAGGGCACGAAATCAAGTTCGGCGGATTGTTCCAAGACTACCAATACAGTATCGGCCAGTTCAATAGGGGGCCGACGACCACAGCCGCCCAGCGTGCGCTCAATCAGGGTTCATCTGTCTACGCCTCGGATGCCAAGAACTATATGGGTACGCTGAACTGGCGCTATTCGAAGCCGGACGACAGGCTGTTCGACTGGAACATGTCGTTGTATGGCAATCGCGTCGATAACGATCAGACCAAGACCTATCATTACTCAACCAGCGGTGCGGCCTATTGCGGTCCCGGCGTCACCGGCAACAATATCTCCGGCTGTGTCGGCGACAAGCGGGGCTACCTGCTCGACACGATCGGTCTCGACGTCAACAACACGTCCCGCTTCGACATCGGAAACTGGCAAAACGCAGTGACCTACGGCTTCGACATCTTCAACGATGACGTCCGAACCACCGACTCGCGCGGCAATTCCAACATCACGACGCCCAGCGGTAGCCGGACTGTTTCCGGCGGTTTCGTGCAACTACGGAACAAGTATGATAGCTGGCTCGAAGTCATCAGCGCCGTTCGCTACGACCGCTATGAACTGAATTCAGCGGGGACGACGTTGGGCCAAACGTCATCCAGCGGCGAGCGGCTTTCGCCGAAGGTGACCGTCGGGGTCACACCGGTTGTCGGATTTACGCCCTACGCCAGTTATGCCGAAGGCTATCGCGCGCCCTCAATCACCGAGACGTTGATTGCGGGCGCCCATGCAACGGGTGGTGGACCGGCCTTTTTCAATTGTCCGGATGGCACCAGCGGGCTGTTCTGCTTCCTGCCCAATCCGAACCTGCGGCCTGAAGTCGGCAAGACCAAGGAAATCGGCATCAATCTCAAATACGACGGAGTCCTGACGGCGGGTGATGCGTTCCGTGCGAAGTTCAACGTCTTCCGCAACGATGTCGAGGATTATATCGATCTGGTCGCCTCGCCTCCGACGATGACGATGTTCGGGCCGTTCAGCCAATATTACCAATATCAGAATATCGCGGACGCCCGGATCGAAGGCTTCGAGTTCGAGACCACCTATGATGCCGGTGACTGGTTCGTCGGTGTGGCCGGTAACGTTCAGCGCGGCAAGAACACAGCCACGAATACAGGCCTAACCACTGTGCAGCCACGCAAAGTCACGACCACCGCCGGTGTGCGATTGCTGGACCGAAAGCTGATCCTGTCGGCGCAGTGGTCATCTTATGCTGCGCTGACGGATCTTCCGGCAGGCTATCTGCCCTCGACAGCCTATGACCTGGTTAACCTGTATCTGACCTATCAGGCGAACAAGGATGTCATCTTGACGGCGTCGATCCAGAACCTGCTGAATGAATATTATCGACCTTACGCGATCCCGGGATCGTCGACTGACGGCACGACCCAGAACGACGTGCTGTTCAGCAGTCCGGGTCCGGGGATTGTTTTCAAGGCCGGCTTGAAGGTTCATTTTGGCGGCGCGTGACATCGATTCTGACGTGACTGTCACTGAATCGCGATGATGCCCCGGCGCGGTTCGTTTTTCATTTTGCCGCGGCGATGCAAAAATGCAGAGTACACCGAGCGTGAAGCAGGAGGATACCAGGATGTTTATCGCGATGAACCGTTTCCAGGTTAAACCAGGTTCCGAAGCCGCGTTCGAAAAGGTCTGGGCAACGCGTGAATCCTACCTTGGGACCATGCCCGGCTTCATCGAGTTCCATCTCCTGAAGGGACCAACATCCGAGGATCACACGCTTTACGCGAGCCATACTACCTGGGCTGATCGCGCCGCGTTTGAAGGATGGACGAAGTCTGAGGCCTTTCGCCAGGCGCATGCGCGCGCCGACAACCAGACAGGCGAGAGTCTGTACCTTGGTCACCCGAAGTTCGAAGGGTTTGAGATCATCCAGAGCGAACGGAAGTCGGACGTTGCGGCGTGAAGTCGTTCTCGACCCGTCATATCGCTGGAGGACCAATGTGACCGGCACGACTGTTTCCGATCTGAAAGCCTATCTGGCAGAAAATCCTGGAGCGGTGATCGAGGATGTAGCGCGTGACCGCAACGTGTCGCCGCAGACCGTGATCGAAGCATTGCCGCCCGGCATGGTGAAGTTCTGTCAGGGCAGCGCGTTCACAGAGGCCATGCAGGACATCGCGCAATGGGGGGAGGTGACTTTCATTGTTCACACCGCTGATGCGATCTTTGAATTCACCGGCCCGGTTCCGAATGGCGAGGTCGGCCGCGGCTATTTCAATCTGATGCAGCCGAAAGGCTTGCACGGACATCTGCGGCATGATCGGTGCGCTGCCGTTGCCTTTGTCGAACGCCCCTTCATGGGCAAGTCTTCGGCATTCGTCGCGTTCCTGAATGTCGATGGCGGCGTGATGTTCAAAGTGTTCGTAGGGCGGGATGAAGTGAAAGCCTTGCGACAGGATCAACTTGATCGATTCCGCGCGCTGGCTGAGCGTTTCGGCGCCGTGTCGGTACGCTAGGAGAGCGTGTTCATCGGACGAAGAAGTCGTGTGGAGTGCAAAGTGGAAATTGAGGCTGCGCAGACGAGTCCCGTGGCTCAAAGTTGGAACGACGGCGGTCAAGTCCCGGGGTGCCTGTGTGTCCCGCACGAAAAGCGCGAACCTTTGCATGTCGCGGTCGCGAAAATGCAACGACGGTGAAATCCGTCAGGATTTCAGCATCATAAATCAGCAAGGCGACAGCTCTCCGATCGGCTTCGATAGTTTGGTATTTGATCCTAGAAGAAGTCTAAATACGTGAGATTGCAAGGCAATTGCCACTCGCATATGGAATGCTTCAGCGGTTGCAAGCAGGAAGGCGCGGGAGCGTATCCTTGCGACGAGGGGCTCGCCTGTGGCATTCGATGTCCAAGATCTGTTTCGGCGGCATAGTCAGGAACTGAAATGCTTCCTGCGCCGCCGCGGCGCGTCCGCGGACACCGCTGCCGACCTTGTGCAGGACACCTTTTTTAAGCTCCTCACCGCGACTCCGGCCGGGCCGGTCGACAACGTTCAGGCCTATATTTTCCGTATCGCGAACAACCTTTCGATTGATCTGGCGCGTCGGCAGCGGCTGATGCCGCTCGTCGACAATAGCGACGACGTGCTCAACCGCCTCGTCGATGAAGCACCGTCTCCCGAGCGTGCGGTGCTCTCGCGCCAGGAACTGGCACTGTTGCAGGCGGCGCTCAATCAAATCCCGGAGCGGCCGCGCGAGGTGTTTCTGGCGCGTCTTGAAGGCAAGACATTTGCCGAGATCGGGCAGATCATGGGGGTTACGGCGCAAACCGCGTTCAGCCACATGCTCAGGGTCATGATGCACCTCAAGGCGGCGCTCGACCGGGTCCAGGAATAATTTTCGCTCCCCGTCAGATATTTCGCTCTCCTGATCGTCTCCAGATAAGAGCACCTATGGTACGGCCGGCCCCGGGGTCGTTCGGGACGATCGCAAGAGGAGCGCGTCTGATGGGGACCGATCCCAATTGGACCGACGACGAGGATTTCGGCTGCAATCTCGATCCCGTATCGCAGGAGGCCGTGACATGGTTCGCGACCATGCACGCCGATCAGGTCGCGCCGGCCGATCAGGTCGCCTTCCGCGCCTGGCTGCGGCGGGACGAGCGCCATCGCGCCGCCTATGCAGAGGTCGAGCGACTATGGTCGGGAGCCTCCGAGCTTCCGATCGTGAGGTCGCGTCGCCGCACCAAGCGGATCGCCGTCACGCGCCGAACGTTCGGTGCGGGCGTGCTCGCCGCGGTGGTCGGTGCTGGCACCTGGACGGCCTATCAGCAGCACCCCTTTGCGGACTACCGCACCGCCACCGGCGAGCGCCGAACGGTTAAGCTCGCCGACGATTCAACTGTGGACATGGCCGGCGCGACGGCTATGTCGATCGATTTCAGTTCAGAATTGCGCCTGATTACGCTGCACCGGGGCGAGGCTTATTTCTCGGTTGTGTCCACCACGTCGCGCCCGTTTGTCGTCGAGGCCGCAGCCGGCCGCACAATGGCGGCCGGGACTGCATTCAACGTCGATTATGTCTCCGACGATGACGTGCGCGTCACAGTCGCCCGCCACGCTGTCGCTGTCCGCGTCGGCACGGAGGGCGTGCGGCTCGATGCCGGATCGCAACTCACATATGGCCGCGAGAACATCGGCGCGCCTCAGACGATCGATCCGGCTTCGGAGCTTGGCTGGCGTGACGGCCGTCTGGTTTTCATCTCGCAACCGTTCGGGCGGGTCATCGCGTCGCTCAATCGCTGGCGGCAAGGCCGGCTGATGGTGATGGGATCGGCGCTGGCGGCGCGCCCTGTCACTCTCATTATCGATCTCCAGAAATCGGGAAATATTCTTGCCACCCTTGAGGACACGCTCCCGATCCGCGTCGTCAATGTGACGCCCTACCTGACGCTGGTGTTCGAGGCATGAGGTCGTAAGTCAAAAATTCTTTTCGGCCCATCTGATAACGCCGGATCCGCTTCGTCTGAACGAATGAGGGCTCGGCATCACGCCGACGCCTGCTTGTTTACAGGAGCGGGGGCGATGGTGGGGCGAAGTGTTTCGAGGGGCGGAACGACCAGGCTGGTGGCCTTGCTGGGATCGACGTCGCTTGCCGCCTTGCTGCTAACCCTGTCACCCGCAGTCGCGCAACCTGCGTCTTCATCAGCGCCGGCAGCGGGCGCGCTCCAACGTTCGATCGCGTTCTCCGTTCCGCCGCAGCCGTTGTCGAGTGGCATCGTGGCGTTCTCGCGCGCGGCCGGCGTCGATCTCGTGTTCGACGGTGCGGTGCCGCGCGATGCGCGCACATCCGGCGTCTCGGGAACGTTTACGGTGCGCGAGGGCGTCAGCCGGCTGCTCGCCGGCACCGGACTGACGGCACGGTTCACGGGCGCGCGCACGGTGCAGATCATTAATCCCTCAGCGGCGGGCGCCGCCGGTGCGACGCCCGCTGGCGCGATCTCGCTCGATACCATCGACGTGCAGGGCGAGACAGCGTGGGGGCCGGTGCAGGGTTTTGTCGCCAGCCGCAGCGCGACGGGGAGCAAGACCGATACGCCGATCATCGAAGTACCGCAGTCGATCTCGGTCGTCACGCGTGACCAGATCGAGACAAGGAGAAACCAGACTCTGAACGAGACGCTGCAATATACGCCGGGCGTCTTTGCCGAGACGGGCGGCGTTCAGCACAGTGCTCCGACGTTTCAGATACGAGGTTTCAGTGCCATTCCGTGGGACGGGTCGATATTGCTGAACGGGCTGCGCACCATCAGCAACGGCGACATCGAGCCTTACGGGCTGGAGCGCGTCGAGGTGATGCGCGGGCCTGCATCCGTTCTCTACGGGCAGAACCAGCCGAGCGGCGTGATCGCTCTTGTCACCAAGCGCCCGACCGAGCAACCCATTCATGAAGTGCAGCTTCAGGGCGGCAGCTTCGACCAGAAAGGCGGCGCTTTCGATTTCAGTGGTCCGGTGACGGAGGACAGGACGCTGCTCTATCGCTTCACCGGTCTCATGCGCGAGGGCGGCAACGGCATCGACTTCTCGAACGACAGGCGCGCGTTCCTCTCCGGCGCGCTGACATGGCGCCCGACCACAGAGACTGAAATCACGGCTTTTGCCCTGTATCAAAAAGACAAGGGCAAATGGAACTATGGGCTTCCGGCGGAGGGAACGGCGCTGCCCAATCCGAACGGGCGAATCCCGCTCACGCGCTATCTCGGCGAACCTGCCCTTGATTATAATATGACGGAGCGGGCCGTCGCTGGCTACAATCTGGTCCATCGTGCCACCGACAGCCTGACCTTCAGGCAGAACCTTCAATACACTAGGGAAAATTGGGACAGTCGCAACGTCACACCGGATGGCCTTCAGGCCGACCTGCGCACGCTCGACCGGAGCTTCGTCACCCAGTTTATGAGCTTCGACACTTTTGCGATCGACAACCAGGCCGAGTTGCAAGCTACGACCGGCATCCTGCACCACACCGTGCTGTTCGGTGTGGACTATCGATGGCGACAATACGGCTCTGTAGGATCATGGGGAGGAACTGCCAGCCCGATCGACGTCTATGTTCCCATCTACGGCCAGCCTGTTTTCCTTCCGCCTGATAATTACGGATCACGGCAGACCGAAAATTTCCCCGGTATTTATCTTCAGGATCAGATCAAGCTCGACCGCTGGATTTTAACTCTTGGCGGCCGCTACGACTGGGCGGAGTCCAGGACCGTCGACACCTTCAGCGACACGATCACCAATCAGAAAGATCAGGCCTTTACGAAGCGGGCCGGGCTTGGATACGAGTTCGACAGCGGCGTGGTCCCTTACGTCAGCTACTCCGAATCCTTTATGCCCGTTTCCGGAACGACGTTTGACCAGACGCCATTCAGGCCGGAAACCGGAACGCAATACGAGGTAGGTATCAAATATCAGCCGAAGGACACAAACCTGCGGATTACGGCCGCGGTTTACGATTTGCGGCGCCAGAATGTCACGACGGCGGATCCGGCACATCCGTTCTTCAGCATCCAGACTGGCGAGGTCACCTCGCGCGGCTTCGAATTCGAGGCGGTTGCCAGCCTGACCAGCAATCTCAACCTGACCGCGGCCTATTCCTACAACGATGCGCGAGTGACAAAAAGCGAGGACATCGATCTCGGCAAACGGCCGGTCCGCACGCCGCCCCATCTTGCCTCGATTTGGGCCGACTACACCATCCGCGAGGGCGCGCTGAACGGGCTCGGCTTTGGCGGAGGCGTGCGTTATGTCGCGGCCAGCGCGGGAGATTGGGCCAATACCTTCTATGCACCCGCCTATACGGTGGTGGATGCGATGGCTCGCTACGACATCGACAACTGGTGGTTCTCCGTCAATGTCACCAACCTTTTCGACACGCAGTATGTCGCGGGGTGCGCCGTTATCACTCAATGCAACGTGGGGCGCATGCGCACCGTGATCGGCAAAGTGAGCTATCGCTGGTAGCTGACGAAATTTGGGGTGGCGATCCAACGGGCGCCGCTTTCTCGCATGGCTGCGCGACGAGGTGGTGGTGCTGCGCGCGCTCGGGTTCGGCAGCGCAACAGACCAACCTTCACAGTCAAGAAGTGCCACGACGTCACTGTACTCGCTAATGATCTCCACTTTCGGGCAGTCGATATTGCCCCCTGATGGAGTCGCCCTCGTGTGGCCATGCCGGCAAACCGGCCAGCGGATTTCTCAGACGGCGAGAATCCGGAGTTGTGGTCGATATCGTTGCATCGAAACAAAAGCGGGGCCTCATAATCACTTAGGGCATGTCCCGGATTGGATCGACGGTGTGAGGTTCGTCATCGTTTAGAACCGATCTAAATTATTGTATTTGAAACAAAATTTGTGATCCAGTACCTCTGGTTACGAATGCATGGCAACGGTGAGCGGATTCACCGCATCCAGCGAGGTTATGCAGCCGCGTCGGAGTCTGGATAGAATGAGCGCCCGCGCGATTGACATTGCCGGACTGTATGCCGCCGAACGAGGGCGGCTAAAGCGGCTCGTCAGATGCATGGTCAGAAGCAGAACCACCGCGGAAGATCTTGTCCAGCAGGCATTCGTCAAACTCATCGACAATGCGGATCGTGGTAACGTCTCCGATATTCCCGGCTATCTCGCGACCACGGCTCGTAACCTTGCGCTCAATCATATACGAGACGTCGCCCGGCGCTCCGAAGTCGAACTTCAAGAAGCGGATTTACATGCCATCGCCGACGCCCGGCCATCGCCGGAAATGGCGACGATCTATCGCTGCGAGTTGCGCCGCGTGCTACAGGCCGTGGCCGCGCTTTCGCCCCGCAAGCGGGACGCCTTCGTCCTGCACAAGTTCGACGGACTGACCTACGACGAGATTGCAGCCCGCCAGGGGGTCTCTCGTGCCACCGTCATCAGCCAGATTGTCAGCGCTCTGGCTGATCTCGACCGGCGTCTCGTGCAAAAATAATTCCCTCCAGGCGATCCTCATCTGCGGCTTCTCAGGTGTCTTTAATAAAGAGAGGCTCAGGTTTCGCACCGATTCAGGTGTCGAGACGGCTCCCTCCTGCTAGGAACGGGCCATGGAGGACGAATCGACAGACCCGGTGGTTCTTGAGGCGTTGGAATGGTTCGTCCGGATGCGGGACGACAAAATCACTGCCGAGGACCGCCGTGCATTTGAGGCGTGGCTTGCCGAAGATCCTGACCACGCTGCTGCCTTGGCGCGCGCCGAAACCCTGTGGCGACGGTTCGATATCGTCAAGCCCGAGCTTGAACGGCTGCATCGCGCGCAAAGTGTCTTCAGTCGACGCAATGTGATCCTGGGCAGCGCCGTCGTCTTGATCGGCGCGGGCGCAATCTACCTTCGAAATCGCGACGACCTCTTCGCGGATTATAAGACAGATGTGGGCGAGCGGCGGACCGTTTCCCTTGAAGACGGAACTTCGGTTGAACTCGGTAGCTATTCGGCTCTGTCAGTGGATTTTATGCCAACCGAGCGACGCGTCCGGCTCCATCGGGGGCAGGCGTTTTTTGAAACGACCGCTGACCCGGCGCGTCCTTTTCTGGTTGATGCCGCTAACGGCGTGATGCAGGCGCTGGGGACGAAATTCGACGTGAAGTTTGTTGATGACCTCGTCACGGTCGTGGTGTCCGAGCATGCCGTCATGGTGTGGGGTGCTTTTCCCGCCGTCACAGTCGAGCAGGGATGGCAGGTCAGCTTCGGCCGAAACGGACAATCTGCCCTCATGCGCGCCGATCTCAAGACTGCGGAAGCGTGGCGGCGAGATCAGATCATTTTTCAGGATGTCCCGCTCAGGCGCGTACTGGCCGAGATTGGACGCTATCGCCGCGGCCGGATCGTCCTGATGGATAATAGTCTTGGCGCTATTCCCGTGACCGCAATTTTCAGCGCCAAGCAACCCGAGAATGCGTTGCAAACGCTCGCCGAAACGCTGCCGATCCGTCTTTTCAGTGCTGGTCCGTTGCTGACGATCGTCTATCCGGCTTGAATGATTCTAAAATAAACAGTTGCTGCGCCACTCATTAGTTTGGCGTTCTCAGGTGTCGATCCCTATGAGGGTGTGAAACGCGCCCTTCGCAGTCCCGCCGTTTGCGGGACAATCGGGTGGGGGCGATGCGGACAGACGATACGACAAGCGGCACGGCGGAAGCGAGGGTCGCGCGTGAATATCTCCTGCGGCGACCGGCGTTGAACCTCGCCCTTATGGCGACGACGGCAATCCTTCTTGTCTCGACGCTGCAATCGCCAGCGCTCTCGCAAACCCGCTCCACTGAGACGACTGCATCGACCCGGCCACAGTTCAATATTCCGGCGCAACCCCTGTCGCAGGCGCTTGTGCAATTCTCGACGGCAAGCGGTGTGCAGGTGTTCGTCAATGCGGGCGTTGTCCGTGGCATCAACTCGCCTGGCGCGAGCGGCGCGCTGACTCCTGCGGTCGCGCTGAACCGGCTATTGGCCGGTACTGGACTCACCTATCGTTTCACCAACGCGAGCACCGTAGCGATTGAACGTCCGGGCACTACGGCAGCCGCCGGCACGTTGCCGGCTGGCGCGATCCCGCTTGATACGATTGATGTTCAAGGCGAAACGGCATGGGGTCCAGTGCAAGGTTATGTCGCAACACGCAGCGCAACCGGCTCCAAAACAGACGCGCCCATCATCGAGATTCCGCAGACGATCAATGTGGTCACGGCGGATCAAATCAAGGCCCAGGGCGCGCAAAGCGTGAGTGAGGCGCTACGTTATACGCCCGGCGTTCGATCCGAGGGTTATGGTGCGGCCTCGCCTTTCGATGTCTATACGCAAGTCCGCGGCTTCCGCACCGATCTTTATCTTGACGGGTTGAGGCTGCCTACTGGCGGCATCGAGGGCACGGCAAGCGGCGTTGTCGATCCGTGGGCGCTTGAGCGTCTTGAAGTTCTCAAAGGACCGGCATCCGGGCTCTACGGTCAGGCCGGCCCAGGCGGCATCATCAACATGGTGACGAAGCGTCCTACCGGAACGCCAGTGAGAGAAGTGCAGGTTCAAGGAGGCAGTTTCGGCCGAGTTCAAGGAGCATTCGATTTCGGCGGTCCGATCGACGAGGGCGGCCAGTTCCTTTACCGCGTGACAGGTTTGGCACGGAGTTCGGGAACACAATTGGATTTCGCCGAAGATGACCGGGCTTTCATTGCCCCGGCCTTAACGTGGCGGCCAAACAACGATACCTCCTTGACGGTGCTCGGGATGTATCAACGCGATCGCGGTGTCTGGTCCTACTTCAACTATATGCCTGCGGTCGGGTCGCTTTACGATTTCGACGGGCGCAAAATCGCGACAAACCGCTATCTCGGTGAGCCGAATTTCAACAGGCTGAAGCGGGATCAAGCGTCGGTAGGTTACGAGTTTCAACATCGGTTCAACGATACGCTTTCGTTCAAACAGAACTTGCGCTTCAGCGACACTGACTTTTTCACTCGCGGCGTCATCACGGGCCGTTCTTATCTGAGTGGCAATGGAGAGATTAACCGGGGCGGTATTCAGGTTCAGAACCGAGCCAGCGCGTTTGCCATCGACAACCAGTTCAAGATCGACGTCGCAACCGGGCCGCTCATTCATGACGCTGTGGTCGGTCTCGACTATCGACGTGAAACGTCAAGTGATCTTTTTACGACGGGTTCAGCGCCGCCGCTGAATGTCTTCAATCCTCAATATAACTCCGGACCGGTCACTGTCGATGACTTTACATTGACGAACTACGAGTCGATCCTCGATCAGGTGGGCGTTTATGCACAGGATCGGATCAAGTTCGGACAATGGATCGCGACCCTTGGTGGCCGCTACGACCGCGCGAAAAGCACCCTCGACAATGCCGTAACATCATTCGCTCCGGCCAGCCGAAACGATCAGAATGATGGAGCATTCACCGGCCGCGCGGGGTTGACGTATCTCTTCGAAAGCGGGATCGCACCATACGTAAGCTACGCAACCTCCTTTCAACCGGAGACAGGCCTCGACTCAATTACCCGAAGCGCGTTCAAACCCAGCGAAGGAAAGCAGTTCGAAGCCGGGATAAAGTACCAGCCGACAGGAACGAAAACGCTCATAACCGTTGCGGCTTTCGATCTTACGCAAACCAACCGTATCACGAGTGACGCCCTGTTTCAGCGACGCCAGATCGGTGAAGTTAATGTAAAGGGGATTGAAGTCGAAGCTAAGGCAGAGGTGCTTCAGAATTTTAATGTAATCGCGTCCTACGCCTACCTGGATCATAAAATTACCGAGAGCGCCAACCCCGCCGAGGTCGGACGCAAGCTCTTTTCCACGCCGAACCATCAGGCGTCGCTTTGGGGCGACTATGGCTTCGCGACCGGACCATTGTCCGGTCTCACCATAGGTGCAGGCGCACGATATGTCGGAGCCACGACCGACCTCTCGAATAAACTCGATGTTCCGGCGGTGACGTTGTTCGATGCGCGGGTCAAATTCGACCTTGAAAAAATTTCTTCCAGGCTTGCGGGCGCGTCGCTTGCGGTGAGTGCGACCAACGTCTTCGATAAAATATACGTAAGTCAGTGCGACGGCGACACCATGTGCACCTACGGAACACGCCGCGCCATCCTTGCAACACTGAACTACAAATGGTGATTGCGGCGAAACTTCAATGCAGTCCAGCGGTGGTCAGTCAGGATTTTCCCTGGTTCGCCAGGCTTGAATTCTGCACCGACAAGCTCTCGACCGACGTTGCCCGGCTGAACCATGACGCGGTGCCACCGGCTGTGAAAGGGGCCGGATATCGAACGGTGGCCGATTTCATCATGCGGCCAATCAAGTCGATCGACGCGCTTGAAGCGTCAGTCGGCAATTCGGACGTAAGCCCGCGGACCGTCGTTGACGATTCAATTTCACAGCATTCTGGTCCGGACATCTGAACGATGAAACCGCGCACCTTGCGAATATGGATATGGCTGCACAAGTGGAGCAGCCTGATTTCGATGGTCGTCCTCGTGATGTTGTGCCTCACCGGGATGCCGTTGATTTTCGCCGAGGAAATCGATCACTGGCTGGAACCCCATCCGCCGGCGAAGCAGGTGCAGGCCGGTACGCCTGCGCCTGCGCTTCAAGACCTCGTCGATCGGGCGCAAACAATGCGGCCGATCGGCTCCGTCACCGACGTCGTCTTTTTTCTCAAGGATGAACCTCATATCGCTTTCGTACAGACGGCCGCCACGCACAATCCACCGCTGCGAACCAGCTATTACTACAAGTTCGATCGGCGCACGGGTGAATTGCTGGGAGAGGAGCCGTCCACCACGTCCGGCTTCATGTATGTCGTCCGGCGACTGCATATCGATATGTTCGCCGGCCTGCCCGGCTCCCTGTTTTTGGGGGCGATGGGGTTGCTGCTCGTGATGGCGATGGTTTCCGGCGCGGTGGTCTACGCCCCGTTCATGAGAAAACTTCGCTTCGGTACGGTGCGCACCGCGCGCGGCCCGCGCGTCCGTTGGCTGGATCTGCACAATCTTCTGGGCATCGTCACGCTGGCCTGGTTGTTGGTGGTCGGGACCACAGGATCGATTAACACGTTGGCCGGGCCGATAGAGCAGCGGTGGCAAGCGACCGAATTACGCGACATGCTGCGGCCCTATGAGAGCCGGCCACCTTACACGCATCATGTACCGATCGATGTCGCGTTGCGTGTCGCACGAGAAACGGCGCCGGACAGGCGCGTCATTTCCGTCTTTCTCCCGGGATCGGCATTCAGCGGTGAGCATCATTATACGGTGTTCACCACAGGTAACACGCCGCTGACCGGCCGGTTGCTCGTTCCGGTGTTGATCGATGCCGGAACCGGCGAACTCACTGCGATGCGCGAGATGCCCTGGTATTCCAAGGCGCTGTTTCTGTCGCAACCGTTGCATTTCGGGGATTACGGCGGTCTGCCGCTGAAGCTGATCTGGGTGCTGCTCGACATCGCGAGCATCATTGTTCTCGGTAGCGGGCTTTATCTGTGGTGGGGCCGCCGGCGTGCTTCGGCTGAAACGCTTGAGGCGGTGCTTCGGGAACGCCGTGCGCCGATCGCGGCTCGCGCGCAATCCGAGGCGGCCGAATGACGCGTCAGTCCAGCTACCGGATATGGCGTTGGCCGACCGCAATAGCGGCCTCGTCAGTATTCGGCTTGCTATCGGCTCTGCTGGGGCAGGGCGGCATCTGGTGGGCGCTGTCCTGGGCTGCGCTGGCGATCCCGTTGCTGGTGGCTGTCTGGTGCTCTTTTAAGACGAATGTCGAAAAGGGATCGTACAAACACAGCGGTCTTTGAGCATGACAATGATTGCGCGCCGAGCGGCGGCACAACGAAAAGAGAGTGGAATGTGTCAGGACGAAACCGTGCGGCGTAGTCAAATGGTCAGGACGATCGCCCGGATTGCGACAGCTTTGGCGCTGGCCAGTATCACTCTGGCGCAGGTTTCAGTCGTTGGAGCGCAGGACCTGCAACCGTCCTCACCCGCGTCTTCCACATCGCAGCAATCAACAGCATCGCCCACCGTTGCACCGGCGTTGATCGCTCAATCCCCCTCGTTAACGACTCCGCAATCAACGACTTCGTCGGATTCTCAAGCTTCGGCATCGGCTCCGGCCGAGGTTGCGCGTCCAGAGCCAATCCCAAGTCCAATCCAAAACCAAAGCGATACGCTATCGACCGCGCCCTCGGCTTCGCCTGCTGTTTCTGCCTCTTTGCTTCCGCGGGATTTGTCGCCGTTTGGGATGTTCCTGCAGGCGGACGCGGTGGTGAAGGCGGTGATGATCGGGCTTGCGTTCGCCTCGCTGGTGACGTGGA
>NZ_JBPPLY010000025.1:0-27498 GCF_051535215.1 Nitrobacter sp.
CCTTCTGAATCGCCTTCATCTGCTCGTTGAGATAGTACTCGCGCTGGGTCTTCTCCATCTGGCGCTTGACGCGCGAGCGGATGCGCTTCTCGACCTGCAAGACCGAGATTTCGCTCTCCATCAGTCCAAGCACCTTCTCAAGTCGCGCCGTTACCGACAGCGTCTCCAGGATGCCCTGACGATCCGCGATCTTGGCGGCGAGGTGCGAGGCTACGGTGTCGCCGAGCTTGGCGAAATCCGTGATCGCCTGCACCACTCCCACCACTTCGGGCGAAATCTTCTTGTTCAGCTTCACATAGCTTTCGAAATCCGACACGACGGAACGCGCGAGCGCTTCGGCTTCGACGCTGTTGGTGTCGGTGTCGGCCAGCGCGACGGCGGTCGCTTCATAATAATCGGAGCGGTCGGAATATGTTTCCACGCGCGCGCGCTCGAGGCCCTCCACCAGCACCTTCACCGTACCGTCCGGGAGCTTCAGCAATTGCAACACGCTGGCGAGCGTTCCGATCTTGTAAATCGAGTCCGGCGCGGGATCATCGTCCGACGCATTCTTCTGCGTCGCGAGCATGATCAGCGCATCGTTCTTCATGACCTCTTCAAGCGCCTTGATCGATTTTTCGCGGCCGACAAACAACGGCACGATCATGTGCGGAAAAACAACGATGTCGCGAAGCGGAAGTACCGGATAGGTATTGGTTTCGCCGTGAACGATAGCTGGCCGGGGTTTTGAGGCGGTCATAGCCTTGTTCCTTTTGTTGCGCCCCCTTGTACGCAGCCCGCCAATCACGCGCAACCGCCACAAGGTGCCGAGTTTTCCGGAGAAGGATGGGGCTTTGCGAACCGATGCCTCACCTGCCCTGGCAACAGCGAACGCCATATGCGTCGCCGCCGATAGCATTAGGTGGCCATCGACCGTCAGCGTGTCAAGTTAAAGGAAGGCAGCCATTTCAACGGCCTGCTCCCAGGTGCAAGTTGCCGCTTGTAGAGCTAACGGCCGCCGCGCGGAATGCGCCGGCGGCGAGCTTTGCGGCAACATGAGCGCCTGAAAACGCCTGGATCAGGCGCTGGCGCTGGTCTCGCTCGCGCGATCGGAGCGATCCGCGTAAATGTACAGCGGCCGCGCGGTTCCCTCAACCACTTCCCGCGAGATAACAACCTCCTCGACTCCTTCAAGGCCTGGAAGGTCGAACATGGTTTCGAGCAGGATGCTTTCGAGAATCGATCGCAATCCGCGCGCGCCGGTCTTGCGTTCGATCGCCTTGCGAGCGACCGCGCCGAGCGCCTCGTCGGCGAACGTCAGTTCGATGTTCTCCATCTCGAACAACCGCTGATACTGCTTCACCAACGCATTCTTCGGATCGGTCAGAATCTTCTTCAGCGACGTTTCGTCGAGATCCTCGAGCGTGGCGACGACAGGCAGACGTCCGACAAACTCGGGGATCAGGCCGTACTTCAGCAAATCCTCCGGCTCGACATGCCTGAAGATTTCACCGGTGCGGCGATCTTCCGGCGCAAGCACCTGCGCCGCAAAGCCGATCGAGGTGGTCCGCCCACGCGCCGAGATGATCTTCTCCAAGCCGGAGAACGCGCCGCCGCAGATGAACAGGATGTTCGTCGTATCGACCTGCAGGAATTCCTGCTGCGGATGCTTGCGACCGCCCTGCGGTGGCACGCTCGCGATCGTGCCTTCCATGATCTTCAGCAACGCCTGCTGCACGCCCTCGCCGGATACGTCGCGCGTGATCGACGGATTGTCGGACTTGCGCGAAATCTTGTCGATCTCGTCGATATAGACGATGCCGCGCTGCGCGCGTTCGACATTGTAGTCGGCGGACTGCAACAGCTTCAGGATGATGTTCTCGACGTCCTCGCCGACATAGCCGGCTTCGGTCAGCGTCGTGGCATCCGCCATCGTGAACGGAACGTCGAGGATGCGCGCCAGCGTCTGCGCAAGCAACGTCTTGCCCGATCCGGTGGGACCGATCAGCAGGATGTTCGACTTCGCGAGTTCGACGTCGTTGTGCTTGGTCTGGTGATTGAGTCGCTTGTAGTGATTGTGAACCGCGACCGACAGCACCTTCTTGGCGTGGCCCTGCCCGATGACGTAATCGTCCAGGACCTTGCAGATTTCCTTCGGAGTCGGAATACCGTCACGCGATTTCACCAGCGAGGACTTGTTCTCCTCGCGAATGATGTCCATGCAGAGTTCAACGCATTCGTCACAGATAAATACGGTAGGACCCGCAATCAGCTTGCGCACTTCGTGCTGGCTCTTGCCGCAAAATGAGCAATACAGCGTGTTCTTGGAGTCGCCCGTACCGACCTTACTCATTCCTGTCTCCGTCCGCCGTTCGGTCTCGCCTGTTCGCCTGCTCGCCCGTTCCGGTCCGGCACATCCGGTGAAACGAGGTTACATAAGAGCAAACTTCGTACCAGGAAAGACCCTGCGCTTTCCGTCCCGCGCGAATCGCGGTTAATTCGATTCTCCTGCGCATCCCTCGTTAGCTGAACTCAGCTAGCCAACCATGGTGCGGGCCGACTATCAAGAATTCGCTAATCGGCCAGCCTCCTGCGTCGCGACAATAGCGCGATTTGGCTCGGCAACGCGAATCTCTTTGGCCAAATTCAAGCCAGCGTTGCGCGATTGTCACGCCAGTCAAGCGGAAATGCCAATAATAAGGAACTTTTCAGAAAGTATCGCAGTGCAATCACCGGTAGCGGCCGAGTCGGGCCGGATCAACCGGCCCGCTCCGCCCATCCGAGACGTCGCCTGATACCTCTACGAAGCCTTGGGAGTGGCCGGCTCTTCGGCGCGCTTGTCGATCACCTTGTCGACGATGCCGAAGTCGCGGGCCATGTCGGCGGTGAGGAACTTGTCGCGCTCCAGCGCGTCCTCGATCGCCTGATAGGTCTGTCCCGTATGCTTGACGTAGATTTCATTGAGCCGCTTCTTGAGACTCAGGATTTCCTGAGCATGCAGCATGATGTCCGTCGCCTGCCCCTGGAAGCCACCGGAGGGCTGGTGAACCATGATGCGCGCGTTCGGCAAGGCATGCCGCATATCCTTTTCGCCGGCAGCCAGCAGCAACGAACCCATCGACGCGGCCTGTCCGGTGCACAGCGTTGCGACCGGCGGACGAATGAACTGCATCGTGTCGTAGATCGCGAGTCCCGATGTCACCACGCCACCCGGCGAATTGATGTACATCGAGATTTCCTTCTTGGGATTCTCGGCTTCGAGAAAAAGGAGCTGGGCGACGATCAGCATCGACATATTGTCTTCGACCCCGCCGGTCACGAAGATGATGCGCTCCTTCAGCAGCCGAGAGAAGATGTCGTATGCCCTCTCGCCGCGGTTGGTTTGCTCGACCACCATCGGCACGAGGTTCATGTAGGTTTCGACTGGATCGCGCATTGATCACCCAAAAGTTTGTGTCAGCAGTTGGCGGCGAGGATCATCCGAGACGAAACCGGCAGTCTCCAGTCTTTCCGGCGCGGATGAACGTGGCGTGATGCAGGACGGGCAAGCACGGCTCAAAGATATGAGCCGATAACTCGGACGACAAGGGAGCCGCGCAGCCACGTGCCCCGGTGGTTCGATTCGGACATTGGCATCCCGGCGCCGCCAATCCAAGCCCGATCGCAGCATGGCGTGGCACGGACGGCGTCGCGACGCCGGTTTCAGCCGATATCATTAACGGGGGGCACGGGGCGAACCCGACGCCTGATCGGGGCGCGGCTTAGTCCGGACCATGGTTCGCCTCGTAGTCCTTGTAGAGATCCTCGCGCGTCACCTTCTTGTCCGTGATGGTGGCGAGTTCGAGAATGTAGTCGACGACCTTGTTCTCGAACAGCGGCGCGCGAATCTGGGCCATGGCCTGGGGATTTTTCTGATAGTAATCCCAAATCTCCTTCTCGCGGCCCGGCATCTGACGCGCGCGATCGATCAATGCGCGGTTGATTTCGTCGTCTGTCACCGAGATCCCGTTCTTTTCCCCGATCTCGGACAGCACGAGGCTGAGGCGTACCCGGCGGTCGGCGATCCGGCGGTACTCTTCCCTGGCGGCTTCCTCGGTGGTGTCCTCGTCGGCGAAGGTCTTGTTGTTGGTTTCCATCTCCTTCGTGATCGAGTTCCACACCTGCTCGAATTCCTCCTCGACCAATGTCGGCGGCGCTTCGAACTTGTGCGTCTCGTCGAGGCGATCGAACAGCGCGCGCTTGACGTGCTGCCTCATTGCGCGGGCGAATTCGGCGGACAGCCGCTCGCGGACGGCTTTTTTCAGCTGATCGAGCGTATTCAGACCGATGCTCTGAGCAAATTCATCGTCGATCTTGGTTTCTTCCGGCATCTCGATCATGCTTGCCGTGGTCTCGAACTCGGCGTCCTTCCCGGCCAGTTCGGTGTCTGCGTAGTTCTTGGGAAATGAGGCCTTGACGATGCGGGTTTCGCCGACGCCAATCCCGACCAACTGCTCTTCGAACCCCGGAATAAGAGCATTCGACCCGAGCACGACGAGAATGTCCTCGCTGCTGCCGCCATCGAACGGCTCACCGTCGATGGTGCCCTTGAACGAGATGGTCACGCGATCGCCGTTCTCGGCCTTCGCGCCCTCGGCCCGCGTAGAGTAGTTGCGGTTCTGGTCGGCAATCCGCTTGATGCCTTCGTCGACATCGGCGTCGCTCACCTCGACCACCGGCTTTTCGAGGTTGAAACTCTTGAAGTCCGCGAGTTCGATCGCCGGCACGATTTCCAGGGTCACGGTGTAGTTGAGGTCGGCTTTGCCCGCGAGGATGTCCTCGATCTCCTTTTCGTCCGACGGCATAGCCACCTTGGGATTACCCGCGAGCTTGAAGCCGTGGTCGGAGACGATTTGCATGTTGGTATCGCGGATCATGTCCTCGATGGTTTCAACCATCAAGGACCGGCCGTAGACCTTCTTGAGGTGGCTGACCGGCACCTTGCCCGGACGAAAGCCGTCGAGCTTCACCCGGCCCTTGAGGTCGGCCAACCGCGCGTCCGCCTTGGCCATGATTTCGGTGGCCGTAACGCTGATCTGGAAATCGTGCCTCAGTCCCTCGGCGAGGGTTTCGTTCACCTGCATGGCGTCAATCTTCTTCTTCCGCTCGGCCCGGCTGAAACGGCCGGATCATTGTCAATCGGTCGATGCGCGGCGAAGCGCCTGCATCGCGGTATAGCCGGCATATATCCATCGGGATAGCCGCCTGAAGTCGTTTGCTCAAACGCTGTGGCGCTTGGTGCGGGCGGAGGGACTCGAACCCCCACAACTTTCGTCACTGGAACCTAAATCCAGCGCGTCTACCAATTCCGCCACGCCCGCATCAATCCGGCCTGCGGTGCCGAGCATGATGCCGAAAAATGCGAAGCGGCTTTCGGTAGACGTCATGCTCCAACGAGTTGAAACCGGACGCACCGACGGCACCGGTTCTTCTTCCGGCGTCGTCAGTGCGCTCAATGCGGCGGGCTTATAACATGACGATATCGGTTCGCAGCAAAAAAATGGCCGTCCTAGGCGCCGCAGGCCGCTGGACAGAAACCGGAGAAAATGGTCCGCATCGGCGATGACGCGTCATCCTGTCCACCTCACCCGGCGGCATCTGCTGGCCGGCATCGGGGTCGCCGCCGTCGCTCCGGCGGCCGCGATTCGCGCGCAACCGCGGAATCCGCAGACGCTCGCTATTGATGCGACGCCTGCCCCCCTTCAGCTTGGGCCGGGTCGGGACGAAACCGCCGTCTGGTCGCTGCGGACCGATCGCTCGGCGACCCCGCTTTTCCGCGAGGGCGAAACGGTTGAGGTGGCGCTGCACAACGGCCTCCCTGCGCCGCTGGTCCTGAACTGCCACGGGATCGACGGCGCATCTTCCATCGAGCCGTTGACAGCCCGACGGCCGACGTCCCCGGGCGCAACCGACCGCTTTTCGCTCACGCTGCGGCAGGCCGGAACTTTTCTGTGCGATACCCGCCTCCTTGGGGACGGCCTTGCGCAGTCCTCGCCCGCTCAGGCCCTGATCGTTGAGGAACGCACATCGATCGAGGTCGACCGCGACGAGGTCATGCTGATCGAGGACTGGCGGCTCGACGCCGAAGGGCGTCCGATTGCTCCTGGCCCCGGCGGAAAAGCGGCCGGAGCACCGCTTTATCTGGTGAACGGAAAGCCCTCGCTTGACCTTACCTTACGTCCCAACGAACGACTTAGATTGAGGATCATCAACGCCTGCCAGCGCAATGCAATCGCTCTCGGAATCGAGAATCTGGATGTCCGGATCATGGCGATCGACAGCCGGCCAGCGGAGCCGTTCCTGGCGCGCAACGGCCGATTGGTGCTGGCGCCGGGGTCGCGGGTCGACGTCATCCTTGATGCGACGCTCACCGCGGGAACGGCGTCAGCCGTCACCCTGCATGACGGCGGCAGCCCGCGGCAGATCGCCCGACTGCGCATCTCCGCGGACGGGCCGCTGCGGCCCGCACCGTTGCCAACGCCCGTTCCTCTGCCGTCTGAGAGTCTGCCGGCGCAGCCCGATCTTAAAAGCGCGTTGCGCGTCGATGTGCCGCTGGCTTCCTCCGGAGAGACCCCAACTTCGTGGGGGCTGCCGACGCACTTCAATATGGGTTCAACTCCGGCGTTTCGCGTCAAGCGCGGCCGAACCGTGGTGCTCACGCTGACCAACCCAGCAGCAGCTCCCGCGGTGTTTCATCTGCATGGCCATCACTTTCGTCTGCTCGATCGGCTCGACGACGGTTGGAAGCCGTTCTGGCTTGATACGCTTCTGGTCGATGCGGGACAGACGCAGCGCGTCGCTTTCGCCGCCGACGCCGCTGGAGCCTGGCTGGTCGAAACCATGACTGTGGAATGGAGCTCGCCGCGCCGGGTGCGATGGTTCGCGGTGGAATAGCGTTTTCAAGCGAAGCGAACGGAGTACCAGCTCACGTGAAGAAAACACATCAAATCAAAATTGGAGAGCCCGCTTCTGATTCCATCAGAACCGCGCTCTAGTAATCGATCCCGAACCGGTCATAGAGCCGCCGCAGCACAGCAGGCAGAACCTCCGGCAGATCCTCCGCAATCAGCCCCGGACCCGCCTCCTGTCCGGCCTCGCCGTGCATCCAGACGCCGATGCATGCGGCCTCGAATGCCGGCACGCCCTGCGCCAGCAGCCCGCCGATCATGCCGGACAGCACATCGCCTGAGCCTGCCGTTGCCAGCCACGGCGGCGCATTGGCCGCGATGGTCGCGCGGCCGTCGGGCGAGGCCACCACCGTGTCCGGCCCCTTGAGCAACACGATCGCGCCTGAACGCTCGGCCGCCGCGCGCACCCGCTCAAGTTTCGAGCGAAGTGGATGTTTGTTACTCATCTCACTGAAAAGGCGGTGGAACTCGCCTTCATGCGGCGTCAGGATAACCTCGTTTCTGCCGGCGGATTTGACCGCGTCGAACAGCCGAGCCGGCGCATCGGCAAAACTCGTCAAGGCGTCGGCATCGAGCACCAGCGCCGGCGTGGCGGTAAGCGCCGCCAACACCAGCGCGCGGGTCTGTTCGCTGATTCCGGCGCCGGGTCCGATCACGCAGGTATTGATGCGCCGGTCCCTCAGGAGGTCCGCAAAGTCGGCCGCGCCATTCATGCGCCGGACCATCACCGCGGTCAGCGATGCCGCGTTTGCACCCAACGCGTCGTCCGGGGAAAGCACTGTCACAAGCCCGGCCCCGGCCCGCAGGGCTCCGCGCGCCGACAATCGGGCCGCTCCGGTCGAAGTCAGATCGCCGGATACGACGACGGCATGCCCTCGCGCGTATTTGTGCCCGTCGATGCGCGGCACCGGAAGCGCGCGCTCCCAGTAATCTGAGATATTCTCAAAGGTTACCGGGCGGATTTCGTCCAGCACCACATCGGGGATACCGATGTCGGCGACGCGCACCCTGCCGCAATAAACCCGGCCCGGCAGCAGCAGATGCGCCGGCTTCTTGCGAAAGAACGTCACCGTCTCGGTGGCGCGCACCGCAGCCCCCATGATCGCGCCGGTGCTGCCGTTGACGCCGCTCGGCAGATCGATGCTGAGCACGGGCGCGCCATTGGTGTTGATGGCTTCTATCATCGCCTGAGAATCGCCCCTGACCGGGCGGTTGAGGCCCGAGCCGAACAGCGCGTCGACGATCAACGCGGGCGAGCCGAGCGCGGACAGATCGCAAGGCATGACAGGCCCTTTCCAGCCCTTGGCCGCGAGCGCGGCGTCGCCCTTCAGGCTGTCCCGCGCGCCTAATAAAATCACCGAGACGTCGTGGCCGCGCGCCGCCAGTTCGGTCGCCGCGACAAACCCGTCTCCGCCGTTATTGCCGGCACCGGCGACAACCAGGATAGAGCCCTGATCGACGAGGTCAGCGGCCGCGTCCGCCACCGCCTGCCCGGCTCGCAGCATCAGCGCGAAACCCGACCCTCCTCCCGCAATAGCGAGCCGGTCGGCCTGCTCCATTTCGCTGGTCGTCAGAATCTCCATGGCCTCACCTCTCGAGTCCACGGCCAAAGATGAACCTGCCGACGAGCGCGGGACTGCACAGAAAATAATCCCGCTGCCTAATTTGTAATCTGACAATCACGCCGGGGTCCTGCCATAACATGCCGAAGCTCTCTTTAATCGACTGATAATGCTTGAAAATTTAAGGCTCCGGCGATCTGGCACAAACCCTGCTTCGGGAAGGTGGACCGATCTGCAATGTCTGTTGGCGAAAATGAAGCGCGTCCCCCGACTTTTGTCCGTCCGAAAACCAGTGCATGACCGTGTTCAAGACAACAGCGTGAGCGTGCATCGGCCGCTGGCCGGAATTTGGAAGTGCCAGGAGACGTTCAGTGAAAAAAATCGAAGCCATCATCAAACCGTTCAAGCTCGACGAAGTAAAGGAAGCGCTTCAGGAGATCGGATTGCAAGGCATCACCGTGATCGAGGCAAAAGGCTTTGGGCGGCAGAAGGGGCACGCCGAACTCTATCGCGGCGCTGAATACGTGGTGGACTTCCTGCCCAAGGTCAAAATCGAAATCGTGATCGGAGATGACCTGGTCGAAAAAGCCATCGACGCCATCAGGCGCGCCGCCCAGACCGGCCGCATCGGTGACGGCAAGATTTTCATATCCAATATCGAGGAAGCCATTCGAATCCGAACGGGAGAATCCGGCCTCGACGCCATCTAGATGACCGTCACATCCGCTCGGAGCACCACCAGCGGCCGCCTTGCGCCGTAAAATCGCAAAACCAGCCACAAAGACCAGCAGAGACAAGGGGTATTTATGAAGACCGCCAGCGACGTCCTGAAAGCCATCAAGGACAACGACGTGAAGTATGTCGATCTGCGATTCACCGATCCGCGCGGCAAGTGGCAGCACGTCACCTTCGACGTCAGCATGATCGACGAAGATATTTTCACCGAGGGCACGATGTTCGACGGCTCGTCGATCGCCGGCTGGAAGGCGATCAACGAGTCCGACATGATGTTGATGCTTGATCCGACCACAGCCTCGATCGATCCGTTTTTCGCGGAAACGACGATGGTCATCACCTGCGACATTCTGGAGCCTTCCACCGGCGAGCCCTATAACCGCGACCCGCGCGGCATCGCCAAGAAGGCCGAGGCGATGGTGAAATCAATGGGCATTGGCGACACCGTGTATGTCGGTCCCGAAGCCGAGTTCTTCGTGTTCGACGACGTGCGTTTCTCAGCCGATCCGTACAACACGGGCTTCAAGCTGGATTCATCCGAATTGCCGACCAACTCGGCAACCGAATACGAAGGCGGCAACCTCGGCCACCGCATTCGCACCAAAGGCGGCTACTTCCCGGTTCCACCGCAGGACTCGGTGCAGGACATGCGCTCGGAAATGCTTGGCGCCATGGCCAAGATGGGAGTCAAGGTCGAGAAGCATCATCACGAAGTGGCGTCGGCCCAGCACGAACTCGGCATGAAGTTCGACACGTTGACCCACATGGCCGACCAGATGCAGATCTATAAGTATTGCATCCATCAGGTGGCGCACATCTACGGCAAGACCGCCACTTTCATGCCGAAGCCGATCTTCGGCGACAACGGCTCGGGCATGCACGTGCATCAGTCGATCTGGAAGGATGGCAAGCCGACCTTCGCCGGCAACAAGTACGCCGATCTGTCGGAGACCTGCCTGTACTACATCGGCGGCATCATCAAGCACGCCAAGGCCATCAACGCCTTCACCAATCCTTCGACCAACTCCTACAAGCGTCTGGTCCCGGGCTATGAGGCGCCGGTGCTGCTCGCCTACTCCGCGCGCAACCGTTCGGCGTCGTGCCGCATCCCCTACACCACCTCGCCGAAAGCCAAGCGCGTGGAAGTCCGCTTCCCCGATCCGATGGCCAATCCGTACCTCGCCTTCGCGGCGATGCTGATGGCGGGCCTCGACGGCATCAAGAACAAGATCGATCCGGGTCCGGCGATGGACAAGGACCTCTACGATCTGCCGAAGGAAGAACTGAAGCAAATCCCGACGGTGTGCGGCAGCCTGCGCGAGGCGCTGGAAAACCTCGACAAGGACCGCGCCTTCCTGAAGCATGGCGGCGTGTTCGACGACGATTTCATCGACGCCTACATCGAGTTGAAGATGACCGACGTGATGCGTTTCGAAATGACGCCGCACCCGGTCGAGTTCGACATGTATTATTCGTATTGATCGCTTCTCGCCCCGGAACAATCAAAGACAGGCGCTCCTGACGGAGCGCCTTGTTCTTTGACGCCACCCTTGCCTCAAATCTGCGGCGTTGCTGCCGGACACAAGCAGGATGGCCTCGCCTCTTTCAAAAGGCGGCGACTTATTGCCCGGCGTCACAGGCTCTAGCAGAGTGGCGCTTGATTCCGTATGGCGTTTAACGGAACACTGCGGACTCAGAACCGGAGGCGACCGTGACGGACCAGACCACAGGCAAAGGGCAAACCCGCACCGATCTGGCATGGGCGATCGCGACCGGAGGGATGGCCATCGTCCTGTTCGCGGCGCTGCTGCTGCTCGCCTGGGAATTCGCTGCGACGCTTTTCCTGATCTTTGCCGGTGTGCTGCTTGGCGTTGCTCTCAACGCCATCACAAGTCTGCTCGGCCGCGTCATTCCCCTGCCTCATGCGTTGCGGTTGACGATCGTCTGCCTCGCGCTCGCCGCCGTCCTCGCGGGCGTCCTGGTGCTCGGGGGAACCACGATCGCGCAGCAAACCGCGGTGCTGAGCAATACGATCAAATCGCAGCTCGTGACCGTCAAATCCTTCCTCGAGAAAAATGGCGTCGACACCAGCTACTTCAATTTGAGCGGTCTCAATTCGTCCGAATCCTCGAAAACGTCCGAGCCATCGAGAATTCCCGGAACCGCGAAAACCGAGGAGACGCCTGCAGCAAATGTTCAGCACAACCTGCCGAGTGCCGGCACGCTTGCCTCAAGCGGCACCGCGATCGTCAGCCAGACGCTGAAGCTCGTCCTCGGCACCGTCAGCGCCGTCGGAAATTTCTTCATCGTGCTGTTCCTCGGCCTTTGCTTTGCCGCTCAGCCGGCCGTCTATCGCAAAGGCCTGCTCAGCCTGACGCCGGCCAAACATCGTGCGACCGCGGCGATTCTGGTCGACAGGATCGGCGATACGCTGGAGCGCTGGCTGATCGCCCAGATGGTCACCATGGCCGCGGTGTTCCTGGTGACCTGGATCGGCCTCGAGATCATTGGCATCCAGAGTTCCTTTATCCTCGGTATTCAGGCCGGTTTGCTCGCCTTCATTCCAACCATCGGCGCGCTGCTCGGCGGGTTGATCGTGGTGCTGGCAAGTCTCGCGTCAGGATGGGTGGCGGCCGCAAGCGCGTTCGTGCTGTTTCTCGGCGTTCACGCCCTGGAGAGCTACGTGCTCACGCCGATCATCCAGCGTCAGGCGCTCGACATTCCGCCGGCGACGCTGTT
Organism: Nitrobacter sp.; assembly: GCF_051535215.1. Taxonomy (NCBI): domain Bacteria; kingdom Pseudomonadati; phylum Pseudomonadota; class Alphaproteobacteria; order Hyphomicrobiales; family Nitrobacteraceae; genus Nitrobacter; species Nitrobacter sp. The sequence goes on from NZ_JBPPLY010000025.1 coordinate 11,963, forward strand.
CGCATTCCAGATTCTCCTCGGCATCGTCTTCGGAGTCTGGGGGCTGGCGCTGGCTCTGCCCCTGCTCGCGATCGGCAAAGTCGTCATCGACTTCGCGCGCGCGGACGAGGAAAAGCGGTCCTCCGTAAAAGCAGCAAGCTAAAACGTCGTAACCGTATTCGTGTGCTCCACCTCAGGGGGTGAAGCGAAGTGCGGTCCGACCAGCGCACGCCATTCGGTGAAATTTGCCGATTCCCGAAAATCCACGACATGGTTCTCAAGCGTTTCCCACTTGATCAACAGGCGGTAACGCGACGGCTTCTCGATGGAGCGGTGCAGTTCGAAACTTTTCCAGCCCTTGCAACGCTTGAAAATCGTCTGCGCCTGGCCGATCGCGGCCTCGAAATCCGCTTCGCTGCCCGGCTTGACGTCGATTTGTGCGATTTCGGTAATCATCTGAGGAGACCCTTTGTGCCTCCCGATATGTATAGCAACCGACAGCGGCCGTGAAGGTCAGGAATCGACCTGAAACTGGGTGATGGCCTTGTTGGCCAGCTTGATGCGGTTCTGTTCGCCGCCGTAATACAGCCCGACAATAATCTCAAGCAGCCGGTCATTGGTCTCTATACCGTCGCTGCTCAGAACGCCGCTCCTGCGAAGGTAGTTCGCCGCGATCGCGTAGGCCTCGCCCACGGCGTCGAAATTCATGACTTGCACATCGCGTTCGATCAGCATGATCGATCATTCCATTCCGGGATTCCATTCTCAACTTCGGATCGACAACCTGGGAAAGCGGCAAAGGTTCCTGACGACTCGAACAGCAAAACGCACCGGCGCCGGACGGACCGGACCGATGCGTTCAGGTGTGGGGAAGTCGCGTTTCTCGGGAGATCCGGAGAACGAGCGGCCGATCTTGCCGCCGGCTTCGCTCTGTTCCCGGAGAAAACTCAGAGCCGATACAAAATCTGATCTGTCCAGAAGCGCTCGAGACGATGCAGCGATTTGTTCAACGTCGCAAACTCCTCATTGGAGATGCCACCGACCTGTTCGACGGTCTTGACGTGCTTCTGGTAGAGCGCGTCAACGATGCGGCGGATTTCCTGACCCTGCGCAGTCAGACGGATGCGAACCGAGCGGCGATCAACGCGCGAGCGTTGATGATCGAGGAATCCCAACTCGACGAGTTTCTTCAGATTGTAGGAAACGTTGGAGCCGAGATAGTAGCCGCGCGTCCGCAGTTCGCCGGCCGTCAGTTCCTTGTCGCCGATGTTATAGAGCAGAAGCGCTTGTACCGAATTGATGTCGGCACGACCGCGACGATCAAATTCATCCTTGATGACATCGAGCAGGCGACGGTGCAGCCGCTCGACCAAGGTCAATGCTTCGAGATAGAGCGACTGCACCGGCGCTTCGCCGGCCACCTGTTCTGCGGGCTCGTGAGCCTTCGCAACGGCTTTCATGATGACTTCCCCTGTTGTCGTTTATCGACTTATTCGACGAAACTTGTGTTCCGCCTGATAGCTGGACCTTAGGGGAGGCGTTTGAATATCCGCTTAAATAAGACAATAAAGACATCATGAATTTAAGAGAGTGAATTGCTGATTAAGCCCGTCAGATCAGGGGCTTCCGCAACCCTTCCTTGACGCTGCGGCCAAGCTGTTCACGCTTCGTCTACACCAACTGTCGCATTCAGGAACAGGACCGCTCAAATTCGAAATATCCTGTCAACATCCGTGGCGGCATCATCAGAGTAAGCGAATTCTTACCGGAAAAAATCGCGGACAATTTGACGCAAGCCGTCAATTCGGATTCAGGAGCCGCCTTCAATGCCGGTTTATGATCTCGTCATTCGCTATGGCGGCCGTTCGCGCGCCGCCATCCAGGCCAGTCCCAGATAGGCCACGAGCATCGCCGTTTCGATGCCGACGACGGCCAGATTGCCGCCGTAGATCGCCGGGAACATCAGTTCGACCACGGCCATGGAGACAACGGTCGTCAGCCAGACAACGGCCCCCCACGGCGTCGCAAGCCACAGACCCACCGCGGCTACCAGTTCGATGACCGCGAAGTAGACCGTCGCCGCCTGCCAGGCCACCGTCTGGTTTTCGAAGCCATTGTCTTCGCCGCCGATGAAACCGGTCACCTGAGCCCAATGATAGAGTCCTGCGGCAAGCGACAGCACCGCCATGATGCGGAGGAAAAGCACCAGCCGCCCGGTCCAGAGACTCTCTTCGGTTTCCGCCCGTGCAGACGAAATCCCGGCCACCGACATGGCGTTATTCCGCCGGGCCTGCTTGCGCGATGAGGTTTCAGACATCAGGTGCTCGTAACCGAAGCCACTGTTATAGGCGTCGATTCATGGCTTTTTGCGACCGTAAAATCAATTGCATTGCATCAAGGCAGGAGCGCGGTGACGAAGCCGGTTCCTGATGGTAGAATTGAAACAAAATCAAATCGGTTTCTGGTTTTCGGGAGTGTGTGCGACATGGCGATAAAATACGGGCGTCCCATTGAAATGCGGGATGGACCTCGCCGCGAAGGCGCCGCTTCCGCCCTGCCCCTCGATCTGGTGGCCCGGCCGCGCCGCAACCGAAAGTCGGAATGGGCCCGCCGCCTGATTCGTGAAAACGTCCTGACCACCGACGACCTGATCTGGCCTCTGTTCGTGGCCGATGGGGCCGACGGACGAACGCCTGTCCCCTCGATGCCTGGCGTCGACCGCCTCAGCGTCGATCAGTGCGTGCGCGACGCGGAACGGGCGCTGAAGCTGAACATCCCCTGCATTGCACTGTTCCCCTACACAGATCCCGCGTTGCGGGACGACAGCGGCAGCGAGGCCCTTAATGCCAAGAACCTGGTGTGCAGGTCGGTCCGCGCAATCAAGCGGGAATTTCCGGATCTCGGCGTGCTCTGCGACGTGGCGCTCGATCCGTTCACCAGCCATGGCCATGACGGCTTGATCGAGGACGGCAGGATTCTCAACGACGAGACGGTTGCCGTGCTGGTCCGGCAGGCGCTGGTGCAGGCCGAAGCCGGGTGCGATATCATTGCGCCATCGGACATGATGGACGGACGCGTGGGCGCAATTCGACTGGCGCTCGACGAGGCCGGCTTCGTCGACGTGCAGATCATGGCTTACGCCGCCAAATACGCGTCGGCGTTTTACGGTCCCTTCCGCGACGCCATCGGCTCGGCCAAGGCGCTCACCGGCGACAAGCGGACGTATCAGATGGACAGCGCCAACTCCGATGAGGCGCTACGCGAGGTCGAACTCGACATCGCCGAAGGCGCCGACATGGTTCTGGTAAAGCCAGGCATGCCCTATCTCGACATTGTGCGGCGCGTGAAAGACACCTTCGGGGTGCCGACCTTCGCCTATCAGGTATCGGGCGAGTACGCGATGATCGCCGCAGCCGCCGGCAACGGCTGGATCGACGGCGACCGGGCCATGATGGAAAGCCTCGTCGCTTTCAAACGTGCCGGCGCCGACGGCGTACTCACCTATTTCGCGCCCGCGGCAGCGGAGAGGCTCAACCGGAAGGGCTGACGAACCGCCGCCCTCCGCCCGGACCATTGCCGTTCCTTAACGCTTGCGAGGTCTTGCAACCCCGGCGCCGCGTCGCCATTTCCGGGGGCGGCAAGCAATGCCGTCGACGAGCCGTGGAGGATCTGGTCATGGCCGACAATGGCTTCAACACTGCGCAGAACGGCAACTCGACCGAGTTCCGGCATCATGCGTTCGACCCCTGGATGCAGCCCGAACTGTTTCGAGGCGTTCTGACGCGGCGCTTTTTTGCGTTCCTGATTGATCTCGTGGTGTTGTCCATACCCGTGATTTTCGGCGTGATCTTCATCGCGCTGTTCGGCGTCGTCACGCTCGGACTTGGCTGGATGCTGTTCTGGCTGGTGTCGCCTGCTACCGTGATCTGGGCTGTCGTCTATTACGGCTTCTCTCTGGGCGGCCCGCATTCGGCGACCATCGGAATGCGGCTCATGGACCTGGAAATGCGCACCTGGTACGGCGACCCAAGCTATTTTTTGCTCGGTGCGATGCACGCGATCCTGTTCTGGTTCTCGATATCGATCTTTTCGCCGCTTATTCTCCTGGTTGGCCTCTTCAACGGACGCCGCCGGCTGCTGCACGACATGCTGCTCGGCACCGTGATTATCAACAATTCGGCTCTCGGACCGGTTGCGGAGCCTCACCGAAGTTATTGATATCGCGGCAACCGGATTGACGGTCGGCTCCGAGAGCGCGATGCTCGGCGTGACCTGCTTCGGAGACCTGCAAAACCGCCGTGACCCAACATTCGCGCGATACCCCGCAATTCTATCTGACGGCGCCTTCGCCGTGCCCGTATCTGCCCGATCGCAGCGAACGCAAGGTATTCACGCATCTCGTCGGCGAGAAGGCCGGCGACCTCAACGACCTGCTGACCCATGGCGGTTTCCGCCGCAGTCAGTCAATCGCCTACCGTCCGGCCTGCGACCAATGTCGCGCCTGCGTTTCGGTGCGGGTGGTCGCGCACGAATTTCGGCTTTCGCGCAAGTTCCGCAAGGTGACGGCGCGCAACGCCGACATCGCCGGCACCATGCGGGCCGCGGTACCGACGTCGGAGCAATATTCGATATTTCGAGCCTATCTCGACCAGCGACACCGCCACGGAGGCATGGCCGATATGACCGTGCTCGATTACGCGATGATGGTGGAAGACAGCCACGTGGAAACCCGCATCATCGAATATCGCAGGCGCGACCTCGACAGCGCCATCAACGAACGCGGCGATCTGGTGGCGGTGGCGCTCACCGATGTGTTGAGCGACGGGCTCTCGATGGTCTATTCGTTTTTCGAGCCGTCGGAACAGAACCGATCGCTCGGCACTTTCATGATCCTCGATCACATCTCGCGCGCGCGGCAGCTCGGACTGCCGTATGTGTATCTCGGCTACTGGATCGAAGGATCGCGGAAGATGGATTACAAGGGCCGCTACCTTCCGCAGCAGCGCCTTGCGCCAACGGGCTGGTTGCGGGTCGACGAAGACAGCCGAGCGCCGGGCAATCCAGCAATCTAGAGCAGGGTCCAGCCGCAACCCATCATATGGCCGTGTCCACCAGCAGCTTGATGTTGAGGATCACGATCACGCCGGCAACGATCCATGCAGCAGCAGCAGTTCCGGTTGAAATCGCGAACTCGCCCATCTTGCGTCGGTCCGAGACAAAGCGGACCAGCGGGATCACCGCGAAGGGCAACTGCATCGACAGAACGACCTGGCTGAGAACGAGAAGTTGCGCGGTGCCGCTGTCGCCGTAAACGGCGGTGACGACGATAACGGGAATGACGGCAATGCCGCGGGTGACGAGCCGTCGCGCCCACATCGGCATCCGCAAGCGCAGAAAGCCTTCCATCACGATCTGGCCGGCGAGCGTGGCCGTCACCGTGGAGTTGATGCCCGATGCGAGCAGCGCGACGGCGAACAGCGTCGAGGCGATGCCGAGACCGAGCAGCGGCGAAAGCAATCTGAACGCATCGCCGATCTCGGCCACATCGGTATGGCCGCTGCGGTGAAACACCGCGGCGGCGACGATCAGGATGGCCGCGTTGACGAACAAGGCCAGCATCAAGGCGAGCGTGCTGTCGGCGGTCGCCCACCGGATCGCACTTCGCCGCCCCTCCTCGTTGCGCGGATATGCGCGCGTCTGCACGATCGACGAATGCAGATAAAGGTTATGCGGCATGACCGTTGCGCCGATGATGCCGATGGCGATGTAGAGCATCTCCGGATTGGTGACGATCTCGCGCGACGGCGCGAATCCGCGCAACACCTCCGCGACCGGCGGCGCGGCGGCGACGATCTGGATCGCAAAACAACCTGCGATGACGATCAACAGCACGACCACAAAGGCCTCGAGGAAACGGAAGCCTCTGTTCATCAGGAGCAACAGCAGGAAGGCATCCAGCGCCGCAATCAGCGCTCCGCCGATCAGCGGAATGCCGAACAGCAGTTGCAGCGCGATCGCCGTGCCGATCACCTCGGCCAGATCGCAGGCGATGATGGCGGCCTCGCAAGCCAGCCAGAGCATGAAATTGACCGGCCGCGAATAGCTGTCGCGGCAGGCCTGCGCGAGATCACGGCCGGCCGCGATGCCGAGCCGCGCAGCCAGCGCCTGCAACAGGATCGCCATGAGGTTCGACAGCAGGATGACCGACAGCAGCGTGTAGCCGAACTGCGAGCCGCCCGCGATGTCGGTGGCCCAGTTGCCGGGGTCCATGTACCCCACCGAGACCATGTAGCCGGGGCCGGCGAAAGCCAGCATGCGGCGCAGCCAGTGCCCGGTCGATGGCACCCGCACCGTCGCATGGACCTCCTCGAGGCTAGGGCGGGCGGACGCTTCCGAGTGCCAGCCAGCCTTTGCCGAAAAGGGTCTCTGCGACGGCTCCGGCGCCGGTTCGGACGGCAAAGCAGGTGTTTTTACATCCATCGGCTGCAATATGGGTCAAACCCTTCTTTATTGCAACTCATTTGCAAATGCATCTAGCGACTGATCCGCGCAGGCACCCGCGATTCGACAATCGGGGGGCATCCGACCGACGCGATCCCACATAAGCGACAGCCTTTCGCTTCTGACGGAATCAGAAACGGAATCAGAAGCGGGCTCCAGGATTTTGATTTGATGCGTTTTCTTCGCGAACCGACATCGGTTTTACTCGAAAACGCTATGGCTGAGAGCGATCCGCTTCACGGGAAGCAACCGGGGAATCGAGCAACTCGAACACCGTCTCGGGCGGACGGCATATCCGCGCGCCCTTCGCCGTTTCCACAATCGGTCGCTCGATCAGGATGGGGTGCGCCAGCATGAAATCGAGAATCTGGTCGTCGGTCCATTTGGAATTGCCGAGATCGAGTTCGGCGTAGGGCGTGCCTTTCTCCCTCAGCAGCGCGCGGATCGGAACACCCATGGCGTCAGCCAGCGCACGAAGCCGCGTGCGATCCGGCGGATGCTTGAGATATTCGACGATCACCGGCTCCTCGCCGCTCTGCCGGATCATCGCCAGCGTGTTGCGGGAGGTGCTGCAGGATGGATTGTGATAGATCGTCACGGTCATGGTCGCCATCCGCTCAGATGTCTATGCGCGATGTCATAGGGCGCGGCCGAATTTGTTCGACTTCGGCAGGCCGTGCGCGAGGCGGCCGGCGTCGGCGCGGTTGCCGCGCCAGTCGGACAAGTCCTTCCAGCTCAGACCCTGCTCGCGGCCCGCCGAGTCTTTCCACGTCAGACCGGCCTTCGAATCGAACACGGCAACGTCCGACAGGCCTGCGCCCTTGTACTTCTGCAGCCGTACGCCGCGGCCGCGCGCCATCTCCGGCACCTGGTCCAGCGGAAAGACGACCATCTTGTGATTGGTGCCGATGACCGCGACCTGATCGCCCGAGACCGTCGCGATCGCCTTCGCCTCATTCGGCATTTCGACGTTAAGCACCTGCTTGCCCTTGCGCGTGGTGCCGACGCAATCGTCCTCGTTGACGACGAACCCCTGCCCCTCGTGGCTCGCGATCAGGAACTTGCGACCGCCGGTGTTGACGAACATCGACACGATCGCCGCATCCTGTTCCAGATCGATGAACAGCCGGATCGGCTCGCCATGGCCGCGCCCGCCCGGCAGCTTCGCGACATCAAGGGAATAAAATCTTCCGTTGGTGGCGAACAGCAGAAGCTTCGACGTGGTCTCGGCGAAGAACGCGAAGCCGAGCTTGTCGTCGGTCTTGAACGACAGGCTCGACAGATCCTCGACGTGGCCTTTCAGCGTCCGCACCCATCCCTTGTCGGAGACGACAACGGTGACCGGCTCGCGCTCGACCAGCGACTCCTCCAGCGCGGCGAGATCGTGCTCCGGCGCGTCGGCGAAGACAGTGCGGCGCTTGCCGAGCGGCGTCTTCGGTCCGAACATGTCGCGCACGGTGCGCACCTGTTCGCCGACCTTGGCCCATTGCTCGGTTTCCGAGCCGAGGATCTTGTTGATGCCTTTCAATTCGTTGCGAAGGTTCTTGTCCTCGGTGCGGATTTCCATTTCCTCGAGCTTGCGCAAAGAGCGCAGGCGCATATTGAGGATGGCATCGGCCTGAACTTCCGTCAGCTTGAACGCCTTCATCAAGGCCGGCTTCGGCTCGTCCTCGGTGCGGATGATCTTGATGACCTTGTCGATGTTCAGATACGCGATCAGATAACCGCCGAGCACCTCCAGCCGGTGCTCGATCTGCGCCTTGCGATAGGCCGAACGCCGCAGCAGCACATCCCGCAGATGGTCGAGCCATTCGCGAAGACACTCCGCAAGGCCTACGACCTTCGGAATCTTGCCCTTGATGAGGACGTTGAGGTTGAGCGAAATCCGGCTCTCAAGCTCGGTCAGCTTGAACAGCGATTCCATCACCAGTTCGGGATCGACGTTGCGCGACTTCGGCTCAATGACGACGCGGATGTCTTCGGCCGACTCGTCCCTGATGTCGCCGACCAGCGGCAGCTTCTTCTCGTTGAGCAGTTCGGCGATCTTTTCGATCAGCCGCGATTTCTGTACCAGCCAGGGGATTTCGGTGACGACGATGACCCAGGTGCCGCGCGCGCCGTCCTCGCGATGCCACTTGGCGCGGGTGCGGAAGCCGCCACGTCCGGTCGCGTAGGCCTCCGCGATGCTCTCCTTGGAATCGATGATGATTCCGCCGGTCGGAAAATCCGGGCCCTTCACCCACTTCAGCAACGATCTGGATTTCGCATCGGGCTTATCAATCAAATGCAGCGCCGCGTCGCAAAGTTCAGCGGCGTTGTGCGGCGGAATCGCAGTCGCCATGCCGACCGCGATCCCCTGCGCGCCGTTGGCGAGCAGATTCGGAAAGCCGCCCGGCAACACCACCGGCTCACGGCTCTGGCCGTCGTAGTTGGGACGGAACTCGACGGCGTCCTCGTCGATCCCGTCGAGCAGCAGCCGCGCCACGTCGGTCATGCGCGCTTCGGTGTAGCGATAGGCGGCGGGATTATCGCCGTCGATATTGCCGAAGTTGCCCTGACCGTCGACCAGCGGATAACGCGAGGCGAAATCCTGCGCGAGCCGGACCATGGCGTCATAGATCGCCTGATCGCCATGCGGATGGAACGAGCCCATCACGTCGCCGACGATCTTTGCGGATTTCTTGAAAGCCGATCCGGGATCGAGCCGCAGCAGTCGCATGCCGTAGAGGATGCGCCGATGCACGGGTTTAAGGCCATCGCGCGCGTCAGGCAACGCGCGGTGCATGATGGTGGACAACGCGTATGCGAGATAGCGCTCTTCCAGAGCATCCCGCAGTTGCACTTCGTGAATTTCGGCCGGTTCGGCCGGAATCAATCGTTTTCCCATGCAGACGGGTTAACCCCTGCGGGGTGCGGCGACAAGGCACGAATCAGACCGGAATCGCGTGTCAACCTCAGCCTTGGATCAATAATCGAAGACGACTCTTTACTAGATGCCCGCTCCCGCGGGGCATGGCGTTTGAATCGCATTCCTATCCGGGAATTGCCCCTGCGCCGGCCCGCGCGTGATGCTTCATTACCGCGTTGATGAATCCGGCCCGCGCATCGGAATGACCCTGCCCGCGTGGCTCCAATACGTGGCGCAACAGAAAGCGGCCGGTCAGTTCGAACCCGTCACGCACATCCTGTTCGGACCAGCCCTGCCCGACACTGTGATCCTCGCGTAAAAAGGATGGCAGCCGCAAAAGCCGGTCGCGCCAGGGCTCGCCCGCCTGCCGCGACACCGCGCCTCCCGATTTCGGCGAAACATAAACGAGATCGGCGGTCGCGCCCGTCGCCGCGCAGACAGACAGATCGAGACCGAAACCGAGTTCGGACAGCATCGCCAGTTCGAACCGGATCAGATGAATCGCCGCCCCGTCCGTATGATCGAAATCGTCCAGCGTCCGCTCCAGCATCTCGAAAATATCCTCATGCGGATCGCGCTCGGGCAACAACCTCGCCAGCGCCGCCAGATGGGTCACGCCATAGGCCGCATGGGGCGCCGCGAGAAGGGTCGCCGCGCGCATCCGCGTGGCCTCCAATGCGTAAGTGCCAAGATGCTCATCGAGCCGCGCTCGCCACAGCGCGCTGACTGAATTTCCGGGCTGCAGCAGCGGACGCATCCGCGATCCGGCGCCGCCGCGCACAAGGCCGAGATGGCGGCCATGGTCACGCGTCAGAAGTTCGACGATGGCCGAAGATTCGCCATGCCGTCGCACCCCGAGCACGATGCCATCGTCGGTCCATTCCATGGCGGCAGCCTATAATATCGCGCGGCGTTCCGCAGCCACCGATCAGACGGAATTGAACCAGTCTTTCGCATCGTCCGTGAACGAAAAATACATCCCGGCCCCGGCCAATACGGTCGAAAACAGATCAATCCCGGAGGACAGCGTCAATCCGCGGTTCAGTGAATCGAACAGCGAAAGCACCGAGAGCGCGAGCGCCGCAACCAATGTCCATCGCGCCCAGTTCATGCGATACCGTGCGGCGAGCCAGACCAGAAGCAGGAAAAACACGAATACGAGAACGACAAACATGTCGCCGCCTGCCTCCGCGGCATCGCCGCCATAGGGCGGTGCACGTTCCACGAACGCAGCCGACAACGTATCGATCAGGAGCGACAGATACAGCAGGACTTCAAACCGCAGTACGTTTCTCGGGACGATCATGGCACCCTACGACTTTGGAAACTCCAGTCCCATTTCGCGATAACGGTTCGGATCGTCACCCCAGTTCTCGCGCACCTTCACAAACAGGAACAGGTGCACCGGCTGGCCCAGAATTTCAGCGATCTCCTTGCGGGAGTCGGCGCCGATCGCCTTGATGGTCGCGCCACCCTTGCCAAGCACGATCTTACGCTGGCTGTCGCGTTCCACAAAGATAGTCTGCTCGATGCGAACCGATTTGTCGCTGCGCTCGGTCCAGGTGTCGGTTTCGACTGTCGATTGATACGGCAATTCCTGATGCAGATGACGGTAGATCTTCTCGCGCGTGATTTCGGCAGCGAGATGACGCAGCGGCGCATCCGACATCTGGTCTTCCGGATAATGAAACGGCCCTTCCGGCACGCGCGCGGCGAGCGCGCGGCGGAGATCGTCGACGCCGTCGCCGGACAGCGCGGAGATCATGAACGTATCTTCGAAGGCAAGGCGTGCATTGGCAGCGCTCGCCAGTGCCAGCAGCTTGTCGCGGGGCACAAGATCGATCTTGTTCAGCACGAGAATCTTAGGATGCGCCACACTTGCAAGCTTCGTCAGGATGACATCGGCCTCGTCATCGATCCCGGCGCGCGCATCGAGCAGCACGCAGACGAGATCGGCGTCGTGGGCGCCGCTCCAGGCGGTCGAGACCATGGCGCGATCGAGCCGTCGCTTCGGCGTGAAGATGCCGGGCGTATCGACCAGAACGATCTGGGCGTTGTTCTCGACGACGATGCCGCGGATGAGCGCACGGGTGGTCTGCACCTTTCGCGAGACGATCGTGACTTTCGAGCCGACCAGCGCATTGACCAGGGTGGACTTGCCGACGTTGGGCGCCCCGATCAACGCGACGAAACCGCACCGGGTCGCCGCGCCGCTTTCGCTCATTTGACACCTTCACGGGCGATCATCGCGGAAGCAGCCGCCTTTTCCGCCGCGCGCTTGCTGCCGCCGACGCCCTCGGAAGCTTCCAGCCCAGGCAACTCCACCGCGACGCGGAAGCGCGGGTCGTGATGCGGCCCGGTGCGCTCCACCTCGCGGTAAACCGGTGTCGGCAGTCCCTGGCCCTGCGCCCACTCCTGCAGCACGGTCTTCGGATCCCGCAGCGGCCGCACCGGCTTGCGCATCCGCTCGAGCCAGTTGCGCTCGACAAAGCCAGCCGCGGCCGCATAGCCGCCGTCGAGATAGACCGCGCCGATCACTGCCTCGCAGATATCGCCGAGCACGGACCGTCGCAACCGCGCGCCGGCGCCGGCGCCGACCGCGCCGAGCTTGATGCCCTCGAGCAGATCGAGCGACTTGGCGACGTCGATACAAGTTTCCTTGCGCACGAGATCGGCGAGCCGCTTTGATAACTCGCCCTCGTCCGCTTTGGGAAAGGCACGATAGAGCATGTCGGAGACCACCAGGCCGAGCACGTGATCGCCGAGAAATTCGAGACGCTGATAACTGTCGGCGCGCCCGCGCGAGGACTTCAGCGCCGAGACATGGGTGAAGGCGGTGGCCAGAAGCGAAATATCGGCAAACTTGTGGCCCAGCCGTTGTTCGATCGCGGCCATGATCGCCTTGGTGCTGGTCCGCGCCCGCTTCTTCTTCGGCGCAGGCGCCGCCGGCTCGGTGCCGGACAGCACGGCTACGTCATCGGAACTCGGCACTGGCTTGATGTCAGCCGATTCGTCGATCATCGCACGATGGAGAAGATGCGCTTCCAGCGCACCGCGGTGGGCCAGCGCCAGATCTGCCAGGCGTGCTCGCCCTCCTCGATCGAGAAGAAGATCATCTGCGCCCGTCCGACCAGGTTCTCAAACGGCACGTAGCCGACAGCGGAGAGCACGCGGCTGTCGGTGGAATTGTCGCGGTTGTCGCCCATCATGAAGAAATGGCCGGGCGGCACCGTGTAGATGCTGGTGTTATCGTAGAAGCCGTTGTCGACGCAATCGAGCGTCTTGTAGGTGACACCGTTCGGCAGCGTTTCCTTCCACTGCTTGACCCGCGCGGTCGCGTCGGAGCCGCACGGGTCCTCCCCGACGAAATCGGGCAGCCGCTCGCGCTGCACAGGCGTGTCGTTGATATAGAGCAGCCCCTCCTTCATCTGGATACGGTCGCCCGGCAGGCCGATCACGCGCTTGATATAGTCGGTCGAATTGTCCTTCGGCAGACGAAACACCACGACATCGCCGCGGCTCGGTTCGGAGCCGAAGATGCGCCCCGAAAACAGCGGCGGCGAAAACGGGATGGAAAAGTGACTGTAGCCGTACGAGTACTTCGAAACGAACAGGTAATCGCCGACCAGCAGCGTCGCCTTCATCGATCCAGAGGGAATATTGAATGGCTGAAACAGAAAGGTCCGGATCACCAAAGCGATGATGAGAGCATGGATAACGACACGGATGGTCTCGCCGACGCCGCTTTCAGTTTTGGTTCCGGATGTCACGCTCATCGCTTTCCTATGTCCGTCGCTGCCGCCTGAAGCGGCGGCAAAAGCGTCCAAGGCGAAGCGTGTCCGTTCCGCACAAAACGCTGTCATTCTGTTGTCTGGACGAAACCGCGCGCAGCCCCGCCACGATTTGCACTGAATTCCCTAGCGTTCCGATCCCGCAGTTCCCACGTCCCTTGCAGCACCTTGATGCGCTCTTTGGAATCAAAGGAACACTAGCAACTTTTATGATTTCCGGTGTGGTTTGAGGTTCAGAAGTTCGCGACCGCCGAAGTGCCACACCAGCCCCGAAGTACCGGCGGCTTTTTAGACCGTTGTTCGTGGCTGTGCAATCGACCGCGTCGCAAGAATTCTATAGCATATTGATATTACGCATATTTTTAGTTTCGGACGAAACTCGGGATCGAAAACCGGGAATCAAAATCTGCCCGGCGCGACGGCCGAAATTATGACGAAAGCCTGCGCCACCGGCCAGTCGTCGGTGAGACTGAGATCGATCCGCGCGTCGAACCCCTCCGGCGTCAGCATCTGCAACTGCCTCAACGCCCCGCCCGTGAGCGTCATGGTGGGCCGACCTGCCGGCAGATTGACGACCCCCATGTCCCGCCACCACACGCCACGCCGGATCCCCGTCCCGAGCGCCTTGGAGCAGGCCTCCTTCGCAGCAAACCGTTTCGCGTAAGTCGCGACCACCATCTTTTCATTGTTGGCGCGGCGCTGGGCTTTCGCCCGCTCAGTGTCCGTGAAGATACGATCGAGAAAACGGTCACCGTGCCGCTCGATAACCTTCGCCACCCGGCGGATGTCGACCAGATCGGAGCCGATGCCGATGATCATGCCGGAGGCGCCTTCAGCCTGGCACGGCCGCGATCCATGGCCGCACGCATCATGCGTACGGTCTCAGCGATACCGACGAGCAGCGCCTCCCCCATCATGAAGTAGCCGATGTTCAGTTCGACGATCTCCGGCAGCGCCGCGATCGTCTCCGCCGTGGCATAATCGAGACCGTGCCCGGCGTGAACCTCGAGACCAGCCGCCTTGGCTAATGCGGCGCCTTCGACAATGCGGCGCCATTCGGCATCCGCCTTCTGCTTATGACCGTCGACGACAGCATCGCACCAGCCGCCGGTGTGAATCTCGATGGCCGGCGCGCGCAGTTGCGCCGCCGTCTCGATCTGCTCCGGATCGGCGGAAATGAACAGCGACACCTGGATGCCGGCGTCGTTGAATTTCGCGATGAAAGGCGCCAGCGCGGCGCGCTGGCCGACCAGATCGAGCCCGCCTTCCGTGGTAAGTTCCTCGCGACGCTCCGGCACGAGACAGACCGCATGCGGCTTGGTGGCCAATGCAATTCGCTGCATCTCGGCCGTTGCGGCCATTTCGAAGTTGAGCGGTTTTGGAATTTCGGCCTTCAGCCGCGCCATGTCGACGTCGCGAATGTGGCGGCGATCCTCGCGCAGATGCGCGGTAATGCCGTCGACGCCCGCCTCGACCGCCGCAAGCGCGATGCGCACCGGGTCGGGCCGGGCGCTGCCTCGCGCGTTGCGCAGGGTGGCGACGTGATCGACATTGAGTCCGAGACGGATCGCGGAAGGATTGAGCATGGAACAGACCGCCGTTTGTCACGCCCGGACTTGATGCGGACGCAGATTTTTTTGGTTTGATAGGTCGCCGGATCGGACCCGGCAATGACACGTCTGGTAGAGTGAATCCGACATTCGCTATCCACTTTGCAGGAAATCCGGCGAGCGACTGCAAAATTCAAAACTGCCGCAACGGAATGCCAATGTTGGAATCAGACCGCTAGCCATTGACCCGCTCGACCCGCGCCACGACGTCCTTGGCGCGCAACTGGGCGATGATGGCGCTGAGATGCTTGAGGTCGTAGACCTCGAGGTCGATGGTCATTTCGGTGAAGTCATCCGAACGCCTGCTCATGCTGATATTGTCGATGTTGCCATCGTGCTCGGCAATCACGGTCGCAACCTGCGCAAGGCTGCCAGGCTCGTTAAGGCTATCAAGCACGATGCGCGCCGGAAACCGCTGCAGCGTGGTGTCGTCAACGTCCCAGCGAACATCGAGCCAGCGCTCGGGCTCTTCCTCGAAATCCTTGAGCGCCGGGGACTGGATCGGATAGATCGTGATGCCCTCGCCGGGCGTGACGATGCCGACAATGCGATCGCCGGGCACCGCGCCACCATTGGGCGCGAACTTGGTCGGCAAATTCGAATTGATGCCGCCGATCGGGATAGCCAGCGGGCTGCGGGCAGGATCCGGCGGCGACTTCAATTTCAGCTTCTCCGCCAGGCTCTTCTTGACGCCGAAACGGCCCGACCGCTCTTCCTTGTAGTCTGGATACATCGCGCGCGCGACAT
>NZ_JBPPLY010000026.1:0-21064 GCF_051535215.1 Nitrobacter sp.
CGCAGGCCGTCGAGGATCTTGCGGAAGGCGCCCTTGCAGGCGCGATCGCCGAGAAAGCCCTCGTCGTCTTTCAATTCGATGTTGTAGCTGTCGACATCCACCGATGGCAGCCGCAGAACCCCGTGCTTGCCGATACCCGCCGTCGTCAAGGTGTCTTCAGCCATCGTTGCCCCGCTCGCTGGTCGATTTGGCCGGTATCAACGGTCAGGGAACCTTTTTGTTTCATGGCCTCGATCCGGAAACGGGGAGGCCAAGCTGAAATCGCTGATAATCGGCCGTTTCTCGCGCCTCTCGCCTTGACTCCCTGCCTTTGGCGGCTATAAGTCCCGCAACCGGCGCGGGGTTACCCCAGCGCCGCTTGTTTTTGTGTGACCGCAGGGCATTTCCCCGGTTGCGTGAAAAACCCATCGGGCATTTCTGGGCAAAGCGGCATCCGGTTTGTCGTTCGAAAATGCTCTTGACCTAACGACTGATAAAAAGCCGACCCGGACTTGTCCGAGGCCGGGATCGAACACGAAGGAATAGAACGATGTTCGCAGTCATCAAAACCGGCGGCCGCCAATATCGCGTCGTTCCGGATGATGTGCTCGAGATTGGCAAGATCGCCGGCGAAGTCGGAACGATCGTGCAGCTTGGCGAAGTTCTGGTGCTTGGCGGCGACACGCCGGTGCTCGGCGCGCCCACGGTGGCCGGCGCTTCGGTCGCCGCGGAAGTATTGCAGCATAAGCGCGGTCCGAAGGTGATCGCGTTCAAGAAGCGTCGCCGCAAGCATTCGAAGCGCAAGCGCGGTTATCGCGACGAGATCACGGTGCTGCGGATCACCGAGATCTTGGCTGACGGCAAGGCCCCGACAATCGGACCGCGCCCCAAGAAGGAAAAGGTCGTCAAGCCGGCCGAGGCCGAGGGCGACGAGGCGCCCAAGGCAGCGAAGAAGAAGGCAGATTCGAAGACATCGGCCAAGGCGGCCGCGACGAAGGCTCCGGCGAAAAAGGCGGTCGCCAAGAAGCCGGCAGCCAAAAAACCGGCAGCCAAGAAGGCGAAAAGCGACGAATAAGAGCGATTAAAAATGTCCGTGAGAAAAAGTGAATGATTCTGTCACGGAAATGATCTAGAGATACGGACGAGACTGGAGACGAGCGATGGCTCACAAAAAGGCAGGCGGTTCTTCGCGGAATGGACGCGATTCGCACGGCAAACGCCTCGGGATCAAGGCGTTCGGCGGCGAGCACGTGATTCCCGGTAACATTATCGCCCGCCAGCGCGGCACCACTTGGCATCCCGGCCTTAATGTTGGCATGGGCACCGACCACACCCTGTTCGCCAAGGTTGAAGGCCGCGTTGCATTTCGTGCGAAAGCCGGCGGCCGCACGTTCGTATCGGTAGTCCCGATGACGGAAGCCGCGGCCGAGTAGACGGTGGATGACATTGCGTCCGCCGGTCCCTGTTGAACCGGCGGAGCATGAACGGCTCCAAGGGGGAGGCGGGAAACCGGCCTCCCTTTTTTAGTTTGCGTTTGCATATGGACCTGCGTTCGCATCACGGAGCCGACCATGCTGCAGGACATTCCGACCTCGACCCTCGCGCTGCGCCAGACGCGGCCGTTCATTCTCGAGACCGAGCGGCTGAGCCTGCGCAAACCGACGCTGGCCGACGCCAGGGTCATTGCTGCTCTCGCCAACGATCGCCGGATCGCGGAGATGGCGCGCCGCTTGCCGCACCCATACACGCAGGAGGAAGCGGTTCGTTTCGTCGAAGCCGTCGCCGGCGACAGCAGCGAGACCGTGTTTCTGATCGAGCACAATCACGTTCCGGTCGGCGTCACCGGCGTCGACTGGAGCGAGCCGGACGCGCCCGAGCTTGGCTATTGGGTCGGCGTCGACTACTGGGGGCGGGGTTTCGCCACCGAGGCCGCGCGCGCGGTGATCGACTACACCTTCGAGGCGTTCGCGGTCGACCAGTTGCGCTCCGGCGCGCGCGTGGTCAATCCGGCGTCGCGGAACGTACTGGAAAAATGCGGTTTCCAGTGGACCGGTGTCGAACTGCATCGCTCCAGGGCGCTCGGATCGTCGACGCCGGTCGACCGCTTCCGCCTGTCGCGAGGCGTTTGGTCGTCGCTGAAGACCTGGGGCAGTGCGGCGCGCCGCGAACGGTAACGGCCGGATCTGTCAGGACACGTTCGAATGCAACGGAGCGCCGGGTCTAGCCCGGGCAATGATGCTCGATGGCGCGTCGCGGCGGTTGCCTCGCGACCGCGCGTAACTTACCTAATCCACCATGAAATTTCTCGATGAAGCCAAGGTCTATATCCGCTCCGGCGATGGCGGCAACGGCTGCGTGGCGTTCCGCCGCGAGAAGTTCATCGAGTTCGGCGGACCTTCCGGGGGCAATGGCGGGCGCGGCGGCGACGTCATCGTCGAGGTTGCCGATGGTCTCAACACGCTGATCGACTATCGCTATCAGCAGCACTTCAAGGCGCCGAAAGGCGCCAACGGGATGGGCTCGGACCGCCACGGCGCCAACGGCAAGGACATTGTGCTTAAGGTGCCGCTCGGTACCCAGATCATCGACGAGGACCGTGAAACCCTGATCCATGACTTCACCAGCGTCGGCGAACGCTTCGTGCTGGCCGAAGGCGGCAATGGCGGGTTCGGCAACGCGCACTTCAAGTCGTCCACCAATCGCGCGCCGCGCAACGCCAATCCCGGCCAGCCAGGGGAAGAGCGCTGGATCTGGCTGCGGCTGAAGCTGATCGCCGATGCCGGCCTTGTGGGCCTGCCCAATGCCGGCAAGTCGACGTTTCTATCCAAGGTCAGCGCGGCGAAGCCGAAGATCGCGGACTATCCGTTCACCACGCTGCACCCGCAGCTCGGCGTCGTGAATATCGATGACCGCGAATTCGTGCTGGCGGACATTCCGGGGCTGATCGAGGGCGCGCATGAAGGCGCCGGTCTCGGCGACCGGTTTCTGGGGCATGTCGAACGCTGCCGCGTGTTGCTGCATCTGGTCGATGCCACCTGCGAACATGCGGGTCGCGCCTACAAGACCGTGCGCGGTGAACTGGAAGCCTACGCTGGAACGCTCGCGGAGAAGGCCGAGATCGTCGCGCTCAACAAGATCGATGCGGTCTCGGCCGAGGATCTGAAGAAGCAGCGCGATCGCCTCAAGCGCGCCGCCAAGAAAATGCCGCTGCTGCTGTCGGGCATCACCGGCAAGGGCGTCAGCGAGGCGTTGCGGGCGCTTGTCGCCGTGATCGGCGAAGCGCCGGTGTCCGACAAGGCCAAGGGCGTCGAGAATTCGGCTGCGGCGGCCGGCGCAACGCCGGCGGCGCAGGCCAAGCCGTGGTCGCCATAGAGCCTTCCGCTTCTGATGGAATCAGAAGTGGGGCTTATGATTTTGATTCGACGCCTTTTCTTCTCGCGAACCGGTTTCCATTTTCGGGTCGAGCCCGAGGACATGCTTCGCGCAAAAACGCTTTAGACGATCCCGTGGCCGGGTTATCCGTCATTCCAGCAAAGTCACGAACTGGCGGTTTCGAAGGAAACTGACCCGGACCGCATTCCGCTTTCCAAGGCGTCGCTTTCATGTGATGAAAGCGGCGCGTTCGTTTCGATTGACCGCTGACCGCCATGTCCAGCCTGCATCTCAAAAGATTTCGCCGCATCGTCGTCAAGGTCGGCTCGTCGCTGCTGATCGATTCCGATGCCGGTGAGGTCCGCGCGGCGTGGCTGTCGGCGCTGGCCGCTGATATCGCCGGGCTTCATGGCGAGGGACGCGACGTGCTGATCGTCTCGTCGGGCTCGATCGCGCTGGGTCGCAGCCGGCTCAAGTTACCGCGCGGCGCGTTGAAACTGGAAGAAAGCCAGGCTGCCGCCGCGGTCGGGCAGATCGCGTTGGCGCGGATCTGGTCGAAGGTGCTGGGCGATCACGGCATCGGCGCCGGGCAGGTTCTGGTGACGTTGCAGGACACGGAAGAACGCCGCCGCTATCTCAATGCGCGCTCGACCATCGCGAAACTGCTCGAATGGCGCGCTGTTCCGGTCATCAACGAGAACGACACGGTCGCCACCAACGAAATCCGCTACGGCGACAACGACCGTCTCGCCGCCCGCGTCGCCACCATGGCGAGCGCCGACCTGCTGATCCTGCTGTCGGACATCGACGGGCTTTACGAGGCGCCGCCCCATCTCGACCCGGATGCGAAACTGATTCCGGTTGTGAAGCGCGTTACCGCCGATATCGAGGCGATGGCAGGCAGCGCCGCCTCCGAATTGTCGCGCGGCGGCATGCGGACCAAGATCGAGGCGGCGAAGATCGCGACCACCTCGGGCACGCACATGCTGATCGCCTCGGGCAAGATCGATCATCCGCTGCAGGCCGTCATGGACGGCGGCCGCTGCACCTGGTTTTTGACGCCGGCGAATCCGGTCACTGCGCGCAAACGCTGGATCGCCGGCTCGCTGGAGCCGAAAGGCACGCTCACTATCGATGCCGGTGCGGTTGCAGCGCTACGCGCTGGCAAGAGCCTGCTGCCGGCCGGCGTGATCCGTGTCGACGGACAATTCGCGCGAGGGGACGCCGTCATCGTGCGCGGCCCGAATACGCATGAGATCGGCCGCGGGCTCGTCGCTTATGATGCCGACGACGCAGAGAAGGTCAAGGGACGCTCGTCCTCGGACGCGGCGCAGATTCTCGGCATCAGCGGCCGGGCCGAAATGATCCACCGCGACGATCTGGTTGTCGGCGGGCCGCGCGGCGAGGCGGGGAGTGCGGAAAAAGTCTGACTGAATCGTCAAGCCCGGCTTTATGCCGGGCCATGACGAATCCTGTAGCGTTTTACGCCTCAGTGAAAAGCGCATCAGCTAATGACGCCGGTGCCAATCATGCTGCTCGAGATCACGTAGATGGTTCCCATCGCGGTGATACCAAAAGCGGCGGCCGCCATCGGCAACAATATCTCGGTGGCCGCCTGTCCGGCGCTCTGCTGACTGCCCCAGACCGCAAATTTGCCTGTGATCCAATCCCGGAACGGGACCTCGTTCGGATGTCTGTCGTAATCCGGCTGATGTCTGTACCACACCAGGAACGATGCGCTGAAACACAGGCCCGCCACCAGAAACAGAACGGTGATGAAGGCCAGCGGAATTGCGACGTGACTCTGCCTGTCAAAAAAGAGCCATGCCATCAGAACGAACCAAATAACGAAGCCTGCGGCGATCTTTGGAATGGTGGAGTGAAGCTGAGTGTACGTCTCGTTCGCCGGATGATTATGAGCGACAAGTTCTCTGGTCATGAGAGTGCCTTTCTTGAGATGGCGCGCAATGCGGGCTTGGCGGTTTGAGGTGGCGAGACGCCACGCCGCGGCAAGAGGGACTGGCGCGACCTGCATTGAGCTAGCCAGCCGTACAGATACTAAAACCGCGCGGAGCCCGGCGAGTTTCGCTCTCACGAAGAATTGGACGGATGCGATGGCGCGTGATGTGGTGAATCTGATTGAGCCTCCGGCCGCGGCTCACGCTGCATCCGCGATGGGATCGAGACCGAGTGCCACGCGGCCGGTGAACCGCTGCTGCCGTTTCGCCGGGAGCGGGTGGAATTGCGCGCCGTGCGCGTCGCGCAGCAGGCGTTCGAGCCCGGCCTTGCGATAGAAGCCGGCGCCGCCGGCCACTTCCAGCGCCTTCTCGACGGTCGCCAGCACACCGTCTGCGACGATGGTCTTGCGCACCAGCATGGGACTGGTCACCTCCAGGCCCATCGTGACGTCGAAGTCGTTGGTCAGGCGGACCATATCGTCGATCGCGATTTGAACTTTGGTCAGTTCGTTGGCGAGTTCGCCGAGAAGATAAGGCACTGTGGGATCGTTCATGCGCTTTTTTGCAAGTCCGGTGCCGATCGCCGCCGCCGCCTCGGCGACGCCGGCATAGACCGACATGATCAGAGGCATCGCGACCGTCAGGATCACGTTCCACGCCGGGTGGAAGCGGCCGCGCGGCCGACGCAGAGCGATCGCATCATTCGGCACGAACACGTTCTCCAGAACAATGGTCTGCGATCCCGTCGCGCGCATGCCGAGCGTCTGCCAGTCGTTGCCAAGCGACACGCCGGGCGCATCGAACGGCATCGCGAAATGCAGCACCTGCCAGCCTTCGTCAGGGTCTTCGAACGGCGCCGATGTCATTAGCAGGCCGCCTTTGGGCGAGCCGCTGCCGAAAGGCTTTCGTGCGTTGACCCGGAAGCCGCCATTGGCACGCTGCGCCAGGCCGTTCGATTCCATCCAGTCGCCGGCGCCGGTCGAGATCAGCACCAGTTCTGACGCCGCGACCCGTTCCAAAAGCTTCCGCCCCGGCCGGCCCTGGCGCTGATTGTAGACCGCCGCCGCGACGAGATGCTGGTGCATCGACAGCGCGAGCGCCGTCGAGGGGCAGTGATGCGCAAGCTCGCGCAGGAAACGGCACATCGCGCTGTACGCAACGCCGCCGCCGCCGAACTCCCTCGGCACCAGCGCGGAGAATACTTTGTGCTGCGCCAGCACATCGAAGTGGTTCGCAACGAAAACATCCGCTGCATCGCGCTCCGCGGCGCCTTCCGCAAAACGCGGCCCGATGATCTGCACGAGCGCCTGAAGGTCGAGATACCCTGTCATGACCGGCTCCTGTTGCTGGACGTGGAGGTATCGTGCGCCCGTGGCGTCGAATCTCAACTTCAATATGTGAAGTTGTCTGGCGTGAGGCCCGGGGATAAGATTTGTCCATGCGCGAAACACGGAGTTACGGCCAGTTCTGTCCGATCGCCATTGCCAGCGAAGTGCTGGCGGAACGATGGACGCCGCTCGTGATCCGCGAACTCCTCTGCGGCAGTGTCCGCTTCAATGACCTGCAGCGCGGGGTCCCGCGAATGTCGTCAGCCCTGCTGGCGCGGCGGCTGAAGGAATTGCAGCACTCTGGCATCATCGAGCGCCGCACCGGCTTGCACGGCGGCGCCGAATATCATCTGACGCCCGCGGGCAAGGAATTGTTTCCGGTCATCGAAGGCATGGGACTGTGGGCGCAGCGCTGGCTGCGCCGCGATCTGGTGGATGCAGGCAATCTCGATCCGAATCTTTTAATGTGGGATGTCCGGCGCAACGTCGCGGCCAGAATTCCGCATCACGACCGCCGTCACGTCACCGAGTTCCGGCTGTCGGGAGTGCCGGCCAACCAGCGCTGTTACTGGCTGGTGTTCGAGGGCGACGCCGTCGATCTCTGCTACAAGGATCCGGGCTTCGAGGTGAATCTCTTCGTGGCCGCCAGTCTGCGTCTGCTGACCGAGATCTGGCTCGGCCACGTCGCGATCGACCGCGCCATTCGCGACGATCGGCTTCGTCTCGACGGAGCGCGCCGGGAGGTGGCGGCCTTCCGGTCATGGTTCGCGCTCAGCATGTTCGCGCCGGCCGGCGCAAGGCCGACCGGCCAGGCGGAGCTGGCTGTTCGATAGCGGGCCGGTCGCAACTGTGCTAGGACGGACCTTGAAAAACCGACCTTCAGAACTTCTATCTGACGTGAGTTTTGCCTGACAGGATTGCCACTAACAGGATTGCTAACCTGACATGACTGCCTCCCTGAAGGCGGTCGGCGCCTCGGCCGATCTGCCCGCTTTGATGAGCGAGCTTGCAACGCAGGCGCGCGCCGCCGCGCGCGTGCTCGGCCTTGCGTCGACGGCACAGAAGAATCAGGCGCTCGATGCCATGGAGCGCGCGATCCGTAGCCATGCGGCCGCGATTCTCAAGGCCAATGCCGATGATGTCACCGAGGCGCGCGCCGGCGGCGCTGCTTCCGCGTTCCTCGATCGTCTGACGCTGACGCAGGCGCGCATCGATGCGATGGCCGATGGCGTCAAGGTGGTGCGTGGGATCGACGATCCCGTCGGGCGCGTCACCGAAAGCTGGCAGCGCCCCAACGGAATGACCATCGAGCGCGTGCGCGTGCCGCTCGGCGTCGTCGCCGTGATCTTCGAGAGCCGCCCCAACGTCTGTGCCGATGCCGGGGTGCTGTGCCTGAAGTCCGGCAATGCCGTGATCCTGCGTGGCGGCTCGGACAGTTTCCGTTCATGTCGCGCGATCCATGATTGTCTGGTGCAGGGTCTGCGCGAGGCGGGATTGCCGGAAGCGGCGATCACGCTGGTGCCGACGCGTGACCGCGCCGCCGTCGGCTTGCTGCTCGGCGGGTTGAACGGCGGCATCGACGTGATCGTGCCGCGCGGGGGCAAGAGCCTTGTCGCGCGCGTCGAGGCTGAGGCGCGCGTGCCGGTGTTCGCGCATCTGGAAGGCGTCAATCACGTCTATGTCGACGGCGATGCCGATCTCGCGATGGCGAAGGCGATCGTGCTCAACGCCAAGATGCGCCGTCCCGGCATCTGCGGCGCGGCCGAGACGCTGCTGGTCGATCGCGCCGGCGCGCCGAAGGCACTCAAGCCGCTGGTCGAAATGCTGATTGATGCGGGCTGCGAAGTGCGCGGCGACGCCGCCGTGCAGAGCGTCGATGCGCGGGTCAAGCCCGCGACCGATGACGACTGGGATACCGAATATGAGGCTGCGATCATCGCAGCGCGGGTCGTCGATGGCGTCAGTGAGGCGATCAATCATATCCAGCGCCACGGCTCGCACCATACCGATGCGATCGTGACCGACGATCCAAAGATTGCCGCGAGGTTTCTTGAAGAAGTGGATTCGGCGATCGTGCTGCACAACGCCTCGACGCAATTCGCCGACGGCGGCGAATTCGGCTTTGGCGCCGAAATCGGCATCGCGACCGGCAAATTCCATGCGCGCGGGCCGGTCGGCGCCGAGCAACTCACCAGTTTCAAATATCGCGTTCACGGCACCGGACAGACCCGGCCGTGAACGCAATGTGATACAGACGCGCATGATCCTCTCACCCAACCGCATGCGCCAGGGCGGATCATGCGCCTGCGCGCGCGGAGACTGAATTGAGGCTGCGTTCTGTCGCTTCGTCCTGCGCCCTCCCGCTCCATTCCGACGGCATGCGCATCGGTCTGTTCGGCGGCTCATTCAATCCGCCTCATGCCGCGCATCGCGCCGTCAGCCTGTATGCCTTGAAGCGGTTGAAACTCGACCGGGTCTGGTGGCTGGTTTCGCCCGGCAACCCGCTCAAGGACCGGCGCTCGCTGTACGATCTCGCCGAACGCGCCGCCGCGGCGCGGGCGGCGGCCGGGGACCCGCGGATCGATGTCAGTTGTCTCGAAGCTGTCATCGGAACGCGCTACACCGTCGACACTATCACCTACCTGCGGCGCAGATGCGCCAAGGTGCACTTTGTCTGGATCATGGGCGCCGACAATCTGGCGCAGTTCCATCGCTGGGAGAACTGGCAGCGGATCGCGGCCGAGGTGCCGATCGCGGTGATCGACCGCCCGCCGCAGAGTTTCCGCGCCCTCGCGGCGCCCGCCGCCCGGGCGCTGGCAATGTGGCGTCTGCCTGAGGCCCGGGCCGCCCAATTGGCAACCCATCGCCCGCCCGCCTGGGTCTTCCTTACCGGGATGAAGTCGAGTTTGTCTTCGACCGGGCTGCGGAACGGGGATGGAACATGGAAGACCGCAGCCGGAAAACATCAAGCTGCCGCACCACTGGAATATTGAAACCGTCAGGTCTACATGCGTAATATACCCCCATCGGCCGCCCGGATTCGGCGTTCCGATACAGCGAAAGGAAATGGTCCCTGACCGCACCTGTATTGTCTAGGTCCTCCTCGCCCAGGCCTTCGAAGAGAGCGACATCGAAGAACGCGGGGTCGAGAGCAGACAAGACTTCGGTAGACGCCGTCGTTTCAGAGGCGCGACCCGATGTCGACGAGACCCTCAAGCTGATCCTTTCCCGCCTCGACGATATGAAGGCGGAAGATACGGTCACCATCGATCTCCGCGGCAAATCGGCATTTTCGGACTACATGGTCGTCACCACCGGCCGGTCCAACCGGCATGTCGGTGCAGTCGCCGAGAACGTCGCCAAGGGTCTTAAGGAAACCGGAGTCAAGAAGGTTCACATCGAGGGTTTGCCCAATTGCGATTGGGTGCTTATCGATTCCGGCGATGTGATCGTGCACGTATTTAGGCCTGAGGTTCGCGAGTTCTACAATCTGGAAAGGTTGTGGATACAAAACACGGCGACGGCGAAGACGGTCTGAACCCCGCGTGCCGTCGCTAATTGGTCGGGTCGCTCCCGTTGAAGTGGAGCGCGTGCGTTCCCGCTTCTGATGGAATCGGGAAGCGCGGGGCTACATGATTTTCGATGTGGCGCGTTCTTTTTAGAACCGGCGCCCGCTTAGCTGGAAAACTCTGTAGCTTACACGGATGCGACTCGCCGTCATTGCCATTGGCCGTCTCAAGCAGGGTCCGGAGCGGGAGCTTGCCGACCGCTATCGCGGACGCTTCGACGATATCGGGCGCAAGCAGGGCTTTCGCGGCCTCGATATCCACGAAATCCCGGAAAGCCGCGCCCGCGATGCCGAACAACGCATTCGCGAAGAGGCCGCGGCGATTGTTGCCCTGGTCCCTGAGGGAGCGATCCTGGTGGCGCTGGATGAAAAGGGTAAAAACATCGACAGCGCCACATTTGCAGGCCATCTTGGCCGCTGGCGTGATGAGTCGGTGGCGAATACAGTTTTCGCCGTGGGCGGTGCGGACGGACTTTCGCCCGAATTGCGGCGCAAGGCTAAGCTGAACGTAGCGTTGGGCGCGGCCACCTGGCCGCATCAGATCGTGCGCGTGATGTTGCTTGAACAGATCTACCGGGCCGCAACCATCCTGGCCGGCCATCCTTATCACCGCGGCTAGTGGTCCGTTTCTAACATTTGCATTCCGGTGCGGCAGGCGTTCTTGCAAATGTTCGAAACAAAGGACCACCAGCAAATATAAGTTTCTGGTGGAGCTTTGGATTTGACCTTCGCTTCTCGCGTTCGCGGTAACTGGACAGCGAATGTCAAATCCATCCCACTAGATGCGCCAGCGCAATCGGATCGACATGGTGCAAGCAGACGAGTGCAGACTGTCTGACATGCGATTGACCCAAGGCATCGTTGCAAGGCAAGCGGCAGCGCGCGACGGACAGCAGCCTGCCGTTCTGGTCCTTGCGGTCTGTCTGCTCGCCGGCGTTTCGTCCGCGGGGCCGTCCGTGGCCAGGGCGCAGGCGGCCGGAACGCCTTCGCCTGCTGTCGCTCCGTCTGGCGATGACATCAAGCAGCGCGAGCAGGAGCTGGAAGCGGTGCGCGCGCAGCAGAAGAATGCCACTGAGTTGCAGGAGCGGCTGAAGGTCGACATCGCGGCGATCGGCCAGAACCGCGCCAAGCTCAATCAACAGTTGATCGAGACTGCCGCCGCAGTTCGGGACATCGAGACCAAGATCACAGAGGCCGAAGCGCGCCTGCTGCCGCTCGACGCGCACGAACAGGAAATCCGCAGCTCGCTGGATTCGCGGCGCTCGGAAATCGTGGAAGTGCTCGCTGCCCTGCAGCGGGTCGGCCGCCGCACGCCGCCGGCTCTGCTGCTGCGGCCTGAGGATGCGCTGCAATCCTTGCGGACCGCGATATTGCTCGGCTCCGTGGTGCCGGAGATGCGCGGGCGAGCCGCAAAGCTTGTGGCGGATCTCGATGAACTCGTCAGCCTTCGCAAATCCATTGCCGCCGAACGCGATCGGATGGCAGCCGATCGTGACAAGCTCAAGGCCGAGCAAACCCGCCTGTCGACGCTGGTGGACGAACGGCAAAGGCAGCAAAGCAGCTTCGAAAAGGATATGGCTGCGGAAGGCGCGCGCGCGATCGAGCTGTCGCATCAGGTCGACAGCCTGCAGGGCCTGATCGCGAAGATGGAGCAGGATCTGAAAAGCGCGGCCGAGGCGGCGGCGATAGCCAGCCGGAAAGGCGCTCCCGCGCCGCTCAACGGCAAGCCGAATCTCGCTGCTCTGAAGGACCCCAGCCGGCTCAGTCCCGCCATTGCCTTTGCGGCCGCCAAGGGTTTGTTAGCGTTTCCGGTTAACGGTACGAAGATCCGTGACTTTGGCGGTTCCGACGGCGTCGGTGGGGTGGAAAAAGGCATTTCGTTGGCGGCCCGCCGGGGCGCGCAGGTCACGACTCCGTGTGATGGCTGGGTTGTGTATGCCGGGCCATTCCGCAGCTATGGACAACTCTTGATCCTCAATGCCGGTGGCGGGTATCATGTCCTCATCGCCGGGATGGAGCGTATTTCGGTTAACATCGGCCAGTTCGTGTTGACCGGAGAGCCGGTAGCGACAATGGGATCGACCTCCCGCGTCGCCTCGATTCTCGCGGCAAACCCGAGTCAGCCCGTTCTCTATATCGAGTTCCGTAAGGACGGCACTCCGATTGATCCAGGCCCATGGTGGGCCGCAAATAACGACCAAAAGGTTCGCGGATGATGCGCAAGGCTTCCCTTATTCTTCTCAGCGCCGCCGCGGGTGCGGCGCTGACGCTGTTCGTGACGCAGCCGCGCTCGGTGCTGATGGGATCGAGCGCGCGAGCCGCGACGTCGGATACCTACCGACAACTCAACCTGTTCGGGGATGTGTTCGAGCGGGTCCGCAGCGACTATGTC
Organism: Nitrobacter sp.; assembly: GCF_051535215.1. Lineage (NCBI taxonomy): Bacteria > Pseudomonadati > Pseudomonadota > Alphaproteobacteria > Hyphomicrobiales > Nitrobacteraceae > Nitrobacter > Nitrobacter sp. The sequence continues at coordinate 12,598 of NZ_JBPPLY010000026.1, forward strand.
GAGAAGCCCGACGACAGCAAGCTGATCGAATCGGCCGTCAGCGGCATGCTGTCGGGTCTCGATCCGCATTCGAGCTACATGGATGCCAAGAGCTTCCGCGACATGCAGGTGCAGACGCGCGGCGAGTTCGGCGGTCTCGGCATCGAGGTCACGATGGAAGACGGCCTGGTCAAGGTGGTCTCGCCCATCGACGACACGCCGGCATCCAAGGCGGGAATTCTTGCGAACGACGTCATTACCAATCTGGACGACGAGGCGGTGCAGGGACTGACCCTCAATCAGGCCGTCGACAAGATGCGGGGTCCGATCGGCACCAAGATCAAGCTGAAGATCATCCGCAAGGGCCAGGACAATCCGATCGACGTGACGCTGGTGCGCGACAACATTCGCGTCCGCTCGGTGCGTTCGCACGTCGAGGCCGACGACATCGCCTATATTCGCATCACCACCTTCAACGAGCAGACCACCGAAGGCCTCAAGAAGGCGATTGCCGACCTTCGCAGCCAGATCGGCGACAAGCTCAAGGGCTACATCATCGATCTGCGCAACAATCCCGGCGGATTGCTCGAGGAAGCGGTCACCGTGTCCGACACCTTCCTCGATCGCGGCGAGATCGTGTCGACGCGCGGCCGCAATGCCGAGGAAACCCAGCGCCGCAGCGCGCATCCCGGCGACCTCACCAAGGGCAAGCCGGTGATTGTCCTGATCAATGGCGGGTCCGCTTCGGCTTCTGAAATTGTCGCGGGCGCGTTGCAGGACCACAAGCGGGCGACGCTGATCGGCACCCGCTCGTTCGGCAAGGGCTCGGTGCAGACCATCATTCCGCTCGGTTCAGGCAACGGCGCGCTGAGGCTGACCACGGCGCGTTATTACACGCCATCGGGTCGTTCGATTCAGGCCAAGGGCATCGTTCCGGATATCGAGGTGCTTCAGGACGTGCCCGACGAACTGAAGTCGCGGACCGATACCAAGGGCGAGGCTTCGTTGCGCGGCCATCTGAAAAATGGCAACGACGAGAAGACCGGTTCGCAATCCTACGTGCCGCCGGACGCCAAGAACGACAAGGCGCTCAAGATGGCCGATGATCTTTTGCACGGCGTCAAGATCAATGCCTCGTCGCAGGCGTCCCGCGACAAGGCGGCGATCGAGAAACCGGCGGACAAGGCCGCGAACTGACGCGCTGAAACAAGCCGGATTTACGGAGACGGACATCCCCTGATGCCCGTCTCCTCCGCGCGGGGCCGATAGCCCCGGGGTAAGCACGCCGGGGTAAGCACGATTGCAGCCTGCCGCCTTTGCGGGCGTCCATGGTATCGTCGAATCGGATGATTCGGGGAGTTCCATGGTTGATACGACGGACGATCTCAGCGCGCCGCTCGGACAGAACCCCACGCCCCGGCGAAGATTGCGACTTCCCTTCACGCTGCCGCAGGCGATTGCCGCCCTGCTGGGTTTGGTCCTTGCCGCGTTCCTGGGCTTTGCCCTTTTCAACCACGATCCGCTCGGCGGCGAACCCACGGCGCGAATCGCGATCCGGCAGCCCGCAACACCCGAGGAGAAGCCTGCCGCGGTGCCGCCTGCATCGAAGCCGGCCAGTGCGGCCGCCGCAGCGAACCCCCAACCCGAGGCCGGTCAAAAGACCATCACCATTATCGACGGCTCCAGCGGCGCGCGCCAGAACGTCGTGGTTGCGGGCGGGGATTCCGCTATGGCCGGCGGCGAGGTTGCGCCGGCGACGATGGCCGGAATCGATCAGCGCCTGCTGGAGAAGTCACGTTACGGAATGATACCGGTTGTCGCCGCTGATGGCTCGAAGCCCTTCAAGGCCTATGCGATGGGCACCGATGCGGATCGCGCGAAGGCGGCCACGATGCCGGTGGTCGCGATCGTGGTCGGTGGTCTCGGGGTCGGTGCGGCCAAAACCGTCGACGCCATCATGAAATTGCCGTCCGCCGTGACGCTTGGATTCACGCCATACGGGTCCGATCCGGGCAAGCTGGTGGAGCGGGCTCGCGCGCAACGTCACGAGATTCTGCTGGAAGTCCCCATGGAGCCTTATGACTATCCCGACAACGATCCTGGGCCGCAGACCCTGCTGACGACGCTCGGCACCGAACAGAATATCGATCGCCTCTATTGGCACCTCAGCCGCTTTCAGGGATATGTCGGTCTCGCCAATTTCATGGGCTCCCATTTTGTCACCGCCAACGCCGTCATGCAGCCGATCATTCGCGAGGCAGCCAAGCGCGGACTTGGCTATCTCGACGACGGTTCCACTCCGAGGAGCGTCGCGGCTCAGCTCGCGGAGGGGCAGGCCATGCCGTTCGCCAAAGCCGATCTGACTATTGATTCCGTTCCGACCTCGGTGGCGATCGACAAGGCGCTCACACGACTTGAAGATCTGGCGAAGGAGCGGGGAACCGCCATCGGGATGGCGTCGGCGCTTCCGGTTTCCATCGACCGGATCGGAATCTGGACCAAAGCTCTCGAAAGCCGTGGCGTGATGCTGGTGCCATTGACAACCGCGATGCTGAAATCAAAATCGAGTTGATCTTCGAAATCCGCGTCCCCTTCGCTTTCACGGCGGGAGACGCGAAAGGCATTGACGGAATGGCGCGTTACGACGATCTACCCTACCGCACGTGCGTCGGAATGATGCTGATCAACGACAGGGGACTCGTTTTCATCGGTCGCCGCGCCGGTGGCATCGAGCATGTCGACGACAGTCATGTCTGGCAGATGCCGCAGGGCGGCGTCGATCCCGGCGAAGACACGTGGCTCGCGGCGAAACGGGAGCTCTATGAAGAGACCAGCGTTCGCTCTGTCGAGAAGCTCGCCGAAGTATCCGACTGGCTGATCTACGATATCCCGCGCACCGTGGCCGGACGGGCCTGGAAGGGGCGCTATCGCGGCCAGCGGCAGAAGTGGTACGCGATGCGCTTCACCGGCAGCGACAACGAGATCGACGTCGCCAATCCGGGCGATGGCCACAAGCCGGAATTCATCGCCTGGCGTTGGGAGCCGATGCAGAACCTCACCCGGCTCATCGTGCCTTTCAAGCGCCCGGTCTACGAGCGGGTGGTCAGGGAATTCGCTGGTCTCTCGGGCGATTAGAGCATGATCCCGAAAAGTGGAAACCGGTTTTCGGTAAAGATCATGCCCAAATAGATAAGCGACGAGTCTGTTTCAACTTCAACGCAGGTGAAACAGACTTCGGCCGGCTCCCCGGAGTTGACCGGTGATTGATGCCTTCATTGCTTTTCGAGCGAAGCGGAAACCGGTTCGCGTCAAGAAAGCGCATCAAAACTAGGAAGCTCCGCTTCCGATTCCATCAGAAGCAAAAAGGCTTTTCGCTCAATGCAACGCCGTGGTGTTGAGCTGGCTCTGAATGCTCTTGAAATGATCCAACCGCTCGATCGCCTTGTCGAGTTCGGAGCCTTCCTTTTCCGCCAGCTTGGCTTCCATGCCCGCGATCGTATCCGCGAACTGGGCGCGATCGAGCTCCTCGATGGAGGTCGCCACATCGGCGAGAACGGTCAGGCCGTTTTCCGAAACCTCGGCCAGGCCGCCGAGCACGATGATCTTCTGTTGCGAGCCGCCGGCGGTGACGGTCAGGATTCCGGGACGGATCGCCGCCACCACAGGCGCGTGGCCGGCAAGGACGCCGAAGTCGCCCTCGACGCCGGGGACGTCAACCTGATCGACGTCACCGGAAAAGGCCAGTTTCTCCGGCGAGACGAGATCGAAATGGAAAGTCGCCATGGTGTCCAGTCTCTCTGCTGTCACCCGCGGGGCTTAACCCGCGGGTCCATCCGCCAAAACATATTCATCGATGGATTGCCGGTCATTGGCGTTCTTTAGAACGCCGTTCTTCGAGGAGTTATCCCCGGCAATGACGATGATTATTTAAGCCGCCTCGGCCGCCAGCTTCTTGCCCTTCTCGACGGCTTCCTCGATGGTGCCGACCATGTAGAACGCCGCTTCCGGCAGATGGTCGTATTTGCCCTGGCAGAGGTCGCGGAAGCCCTTGATGGTGTCGGCGAGGTCGACGAACTTGCCCGGCGAGCCGGTGAACACCTCGGCGACGTGGAACGGCTGCGACAGGAAGCGCTCGACCTTGCGGGCGCGGGCGACCGTCAGCTTGTCCTCTTCCGACAGTTCGTCCATGCCGAGAATGGCGATGATGTCCTGCAGCGACTTGTAGCGCTGCAGCACCTGCTGCACCGTGCGCGCTGTCTGGTAGTGTTCCTCGCCGACGATCAGCGGCGAGAGCATGCGCGAGGTGGAGTCCAGCGGGTCCACCGCCGGATAGATGCCTTTTTCCGAGATGGCGCGGTTCAGCACCGTGGTGGCGTCGAGGTGCGCGAAGGATGTGGCCGGCGCCGGGTCGGTCAGGTCGTCGGCCGGCACGTAAATGGCCTGCACCGAGGTGATCGAACCCTTGTTGGTGGTGGTGATGCGCTCCTGAAGCGCGCCCATGTCGGTGGCGAGCGTCGGCTGATAACCCACGGCGCTCGGAATGCGTCCGAGCAACGCTGACACTTCCGAGCCGGCCTGCGTGAAGCGGAAGATGTTATCGACGAAGAACAGCACGTCCTGGCCCTGGTCGCGGAACTGCTCGGCGACCGTGAGACCCGACAGCGCAACGCGCGCGCGAGCGCCCGGCGGTTCGTTCATCTGGCCGTAAACCAGCGCGCATTTGGAGCCTTCGCCGCCGCCCTTCTTGTTGACGCCCGACTCGATGAACTCGTGATAGAGGTCGTTGCCCTCGCGGGTGCGCTCGCCGACGCCGGCGAACACCGAGTAGCCGCCGTGCGCCTTGGCGACGTTGTTGATCAGTTCCTGAATCAGCACGGTCTTGCCGACGCCGGCGCCGCCGAACAGGCCGATCTTGCCGCCCTTGGCGTAAGGCGCGAGCAGATCGACGACCTTGATGCCGGTGACGAGAATTTCCGCCTCCGTCGACTGGTCGGTGTAGGAGGGCGCTTCCGCGTGGATCGGGCGCAGATCGTCGGCCTTGATCGGGCCACCCTCGTCCACCGGCTCGCCGATCACGTTCATGATGCGGCCAAGCGTACCTGCCCCGACCGGCACCCGGATGGGTGCGCCGGTATCGGTGACGTTCTGGCCGCGCACCAGACCCTCGGTGGTGTCCATGGCGATGGTGCGCACGGTGGATTCGCCGAGATGCTGGGCGACTTCGAGAACCAGGCGGTTGTCGCCGTTCTTGGTCTCGATGGCGTTGAGAATCGCGGGCAGATGCCCTTCAAACTGAACGTCGACGACGGCGCCGATGACTTGTGTGATGCGTCCGGTCTGGTTGGCGGGGGATGCCATTAGAAATATCTCCTTCGAACTCGTTCTAGTTGGCGCGTGGCCTGTTCCGAAAACCGGTTTTCACTTTTGGGGACCAATCGCTTCAGACGGCGGTCAATTTGACGGGTACATTGCCCCTGGTTGCCTTGGAATAGGGACAGATGGTGTGAGCGTCTTCAATCAGCGCCTGCAGCTTGGCCTTGTCCGCGCCCGGCAGAGCGACCTTCAGTTCGGCAGCCAGCGAGAACGCGCCGTCGTCGACATTGAGCGTGACTTCGCAGGTCACCTTGGCGGCCTGTCCGTCGAGACCATGCTTTTTCGCCAGAACAAGAATGGCCTGTCCGAAGCAGGAGGACCAGCCAAGCGCGAAAAGCTGTTCGGGATTATGGCCGTCGCCGGCGCCGCCAAGATCCTTCGGGAGCGCCATCGCCAATGCCAGTCCGCCGCCGTCGATAACGGCGCGGCCGTTACGGCCTCCGCTTGTCGTCGCCTTGGTGACATAAGCCATGCTGCGTCTCCTTCGACTAGACCGCCTCGGCGCCGGAGATGATCTCGATCAGTTCCTTGGTGATCATCGCCTGTCGGGTGCGGTTGTAGATCAGGGTCTGCTTGCGGATCATTTCTCCCGCGTTGCGGGTGGCGTTGTCCATCGCCGTCATCTGCGCGCCGTAGAACGAGGCGTTGTTTTCCAGCAGCGCCCGGAAGATCTGCACCGCGAGGTTGCGCGGAAGCAGCCGGGTGAGAATTTCATCCTCTTCCGGCTCGTATTCGTAGGACGGCGCGGTATCGCCGTTCGCAGCCGAGGTCTCAATCGCCAGCGGGATAATCTGCTGGGCGGTCGGAACCTGCGCGATGACGGACTGGAAGCGCGAATAGAACAGCGTACAGACGTCGAACTCGCCGGCCTCGAAACGGGCCAGCACCTTCTTTGCGATCGCCTCGGCGTTGACGAAGCCGAGCTGGCGCACCGAACGCAGTTCGACCGTCTCGACAATCTGCTTCTCGAAGGTGCGTCGAAGCTGCTCGAAACCCTTGCGTCCGACGCAGAAGAACTTGACCTCCTTGCCTTGGTTCATCAGGGCAAGCGCCTTGTCGCGGGCGAGGCGGACGATGGCCGAGTTGAACGCCCCGGACAGGCCGCGTTCGCCGGTGCAGACCAGCAGCAGGTGAACCTGATCCTTGCCGGTGCCGACCAGAAGCGGCGACGCGTTGGGCGAGCCGGCCGCGGCGCTGGCGATGTTGGAAATCACCGCATCCATCTTCTGGGCGTAGGGTCGCGCCGCTTCGGCGGCGTTTTGCGCACGGCGAAGCTTCGATGCCGCAACCATCTGCATCGCCTTGGTGATCTTCTGCGTCGCCTTGGTCGAGGCGATGCGGACGCGCATGTCTTTAAGGCTGGCCATCGGTAACTCTGTTTATCCTCTTGCTCGGCCTTTCCCTCTCCCGCGGGCGGGGAGGGTTAGGGAGGGGGCCGAAGTCGATCGTAAAATTCCCCCACCCGACCGGCTGCGCCGGTCGACCTCTCCCGCGAACGGGAGAGGTGAAGAAAGATCAGGCAAACGTCTTGGCGTAGCCCTCGACCGCGCTCTTGAGCTTGGCGGCCGTATCGTCGCTGAGGTCGCGGCTTTCGCGGATAGCCTTGAGAATGTCCGCGTGCTGCCCCCGCAACAACGACAACAGCCCGTCCTCGAAGGCGCGCACCTTGTTGAGCGGCAGCTTGTCCAGATAGCCGTTGGTGCCGGCCCAGATCACCACCACCTGCTCTTCCATCTTCAGCGGCGAGAATTGCGGCTGCTTCAGGAGTTCGGTGAGGCGCGAGCCGCGGTTGAGCAGGCGCTGGGTCGAGGCATCGAGATCGGAGCCGAACTGCGCGAACGCCGCCATTTCGCGGTATTGCGCGAGCTCGCCCTTGATCTTGCCGGCGACCTTTTTCATCGCCTTCGTCTGAGCCGACGAGCCGACGCGCGACACCGACAGACCGACGTTCACCGCCGGGCGGATGCCCTGGAAGAACAGGTCGGTTTCGAGGAAAATCTGGCCATCGGTAATCGAAATCACGTTGGTCGGGATATAGGCCGACACGTCGTTGGCCTGAGTCTCAATCACCGGCAGCGCGGTCAGCGAGCCGTTGCCCTGGCTGTCGTTCAGCTTGGCGGCGCGCTCCAGCAGGCGCGAATGCAGGTAGAACACGTCGCCCGGATAGGCTTCGCGGCCCGGCGGACGGCGCAGCAGCAGCGACATCTGGCGATAGGCGACGGCCTGCTTGGAAAGGTCGTCGTAGATGATGACCGCGTGCATGCCGTTGTCGCGGAAGTACTCGCCCATGGTGCAGCCGGTGAACGGCGCAAGATACTGCATCGGGGCCGGATCGGAGGCGGTCGCGGCGACGACGATCGAATATTCCAGCGCGCCCTGTTCCTCGAGCACCTTCACGAACTGCGCAACGGTGGAGCGCTTCTGACCGACCGCGACGTAGACGCAATAGAGCTTCTGGCTTTCGGGGGCGCCCGCGACGTTCAGAGGCTTCTGGTTGAGGATGGTGTCGAGCGCGATGGCGGTCTTGCCGGTCTGGCGGTCGCCGATGATCAGCTCGCGCTGGCCGCGGCCGATCGGGATCAAAGCGTCGATGGCCTTGAGGCCGGTGGCCATCGGCTCGTGCACCGACTTGCGCGGAATGATGCCGGGAGCCTTGACGTCGACGCGCTTGCGCTCGGTGGCCTGGATCGGGCCCTTGCCGTCGATCGGATTGCCCAGTGCGTCGACGACGCGGCCGAGCAGACCCTTACCGACCGGCGTGTCGACGATGGCGCGGGTGCGCTTGACGGTCTGGCCTTCCTTGATCTCGCGGTCGGCACCGAAAATCACGATGCCGACATTGTCGGTCTCCAGGTTCAGCGCCATGCCGCGCGTGCCGTTCTCGAACTCGACCATTTCGCCGGCCTGGATGTTGTCGAGGCCGTAAACACGGGCGATGCCGTCGCCGACGGACAGAACCTGTCCGACTTCGGAAACTTCGGCCTCCTGGCCGAAATTCTTGATCTGGTCCTTCAGGATCGCGGAAATTTCCGCGGCGCGGATGTCCATCAGCCTGCCTCTTTCATCGCGTGCTTGATCGAATTGAGTTTGGTGCGGAGCGAACTGTCCACCATGC
>NZ_JBPPLY010000027.1:0-19915 GCF_051535215.1 Nitrobacter sp.
GTCGTGTCGGATTGCTGAGTGCCGGGCAACTCGTTGTTGACCGTGACCTGACCGTTGTTGTCGGCGGTGACGGAGGATTCCTCGCGGGTCTGGCTGGACCGCAGCACCCGGCCTTCCGGATCGAACTTGTCCGAGGTCTGGGTGATCTTGTTGTAGTCGAAGTCGGCGGATAGCTCGACGCGCGCCCTGCCGCTTCCGACCACGGACGACACGATGGCCTCGACCTGATTGCGCATGCGCTTTTCGAATGCGGCGCGCCGCTCGTCTCCGCTCACGCCGTCGGCATCGGTGTTCGAGCCGTCGGCAAGCAACTGACCGGCTTCGTCCACGATGGACACCCGCTGCGGCTTCAGTCCGTTGACGGCCGAGGCAACGAGATGACGGATGGCGCGGATCTGCTGCGGCTCGAGGCCGCCGCGGACGCGCAGAACGATCGAGGCGGATGGCTGCGGCGCTTCGCGAGAGAACAGCGGCCGCTCGGGCAGCACCAGATGGACGCGGGCGTCCTGAATACGGTCGATGGCGCGGATGGTGCGGGCGAGTTCGCCTTCCAGCGCGCGCAGGCGATTGATGTTCTGGACGAAGCTCGTGGTGCCGAGGGCGTCGGATTTGTCGAAGATCTCATAGCCGACCCCGCCGCCCTTGGGCAGTCCCGCCTCGGCGAGCTTCATCCGCAGCCGCGTCACTTTGTCCTTCGGCACCAGAATGACGGCGCCGTCGTTGCGCAGCTCGTAGGGAATTGCCTGACGTTCGAGGTCCTTGATGATTCCGGAGGAGTCCTCGACGCTGAGGTCGGTAAAGAGAGTCGTCATCTGCGGGGCAGTGACGCGCATGATGACGAACGCGAAGAAGCCGATCAGCACGGCGGTGACGGCGACCATCGCCATCAACCGTGACGCGCCCAGGCCTTTCAGAAATGCCAGCAGCCCCTGCAACGAACCAGCCCCTTGACCCGGCCCGCGGAAGGGCCGACTCGGCAATTATTGCCTATGGTATGGTTTCGATATGGTTAACGACGGTTAAGACCCGTGACGAAATTGCTCAATGACAAAAAACCGGTCTCCAGAAGGAGGCCGGTTTTCCGAGAATTCGCACTAATCTGGAAGTGTCTTACTGGCGGTATTGCTGGATTCGTGTGGTGCGCAGACCGGCAAGGCCATGCTGGTCGATCGAGAACTGCCAGGACAGGAATTCGTCGACCGTCAACGTATAGCGGCTGCAAGCCTCCTCGAGGGAGAGCAATCCGCCGCGCACCGCGGCAACGACCTCGGCCTTGCGGCGGATCACCCACCGCTTGGTGCCGGGCGCCGGCAGATCGGCGATTGTTAACGGGCTTCCGTCGGGCCCGATGACGTATTTCACCCTCGGGCGATGGGGTTCTGTCATGGCGTACTCACAAACTCTAAACCACTGAACTCGCCGAGGAAGCTACGCCTTGCGGCTTAAAATTTGCCTAAGCCCAAGGCTTCAATACGATTCTCCTTGAAAAGACTGATTGGGAACGGCGCCGGGTAGCCGTTCCGGGCGCGCCAGACCGGTCGGATGGGAAGCAGAAAGGTACGTTCCGTGTCGACCAGGCAAGAGCCGCGCCGGTCAGTTCACGATGCGCTTGATCTGGCTGATGGTGTAGGTCTGGCCGCCGATCGACAGCAGCGGCGGCGATTGGGTGAGATCAACGGAATTGACCTGACCCTGAATCTGCGTCGAGACCATGACCGGATTGCCGGACGCATCCGCCGCCGTCGCCGTCAGCGTGTATTTGCCGTCGGGCCATTGCGTGCCGTCGTTGCCGAGGCCGTTCCAGGAGAAAACCTGATTGTCGCCGGCATTGACGCCGTAGGAGCCGGAGAAAACGTTCTGACCGGTGCTGTTGGCGATGTTGACGGTGAGAGTGGAGGCGGCCGGGACGCTTAGCTGCCATGTCGCTGCCGCGTTGGTCATGGTGGCGGTGCTGCCGTCGACCACGGCATTCTTGCCGACGAAATCCAGCGCCTGCGTTGCCTGCGTCGTCTGCTGCAGGGAAACCAGACTGGCAAGCTGATCGTTGGTCTTCAACTGCTGCTCGACGCCGGCGAACTGGACGAGCTGCTGGGTGAATTGGTTGGTGTCCAGCGGATCGAGCGGGTTCTGATTCTGCAACTGCGTCGTCAGCAACGTCAGGAAGGTCTGGAAGTTGCCGGCCAGTGTGCCGTTGTTGCTTGATGCCGCGGAGTTTGAGGAGGAAGCGGGCAACGGCGTCGTGCCCGACACCACCTGCTGAACCGCGGAACCCACTGAGCTCGTCATGTTCGTCTCCCTACACCCTGATATCGAGGCCGCCGCTCGATCCGAGCATCCGGCCATAGCTTCGTCCGGCCGCCGTCGCCGGAACGATGTCGTCTTCGGTCACGATCAGGCGCTGCGCATTGCGGCCGGTATCGTCGCGCGGGGTCTGGCCCTGCGAGGATTGATCGCGCAGGCTGAACTGCAGACCGCCGTCACCGGTCTTCAGGCCCGCGTCCTGCAGCGCGCGCTGGAGCTGGGGCGCGTCCTGCCGCAGCATCGCGAGCGTTTCCGGTTTCTCGACCGTCAGATGGGATGTGACCCGGCCCTGGCGATCGACGTCGAGACGGACATCGATGCGGCCGAGGTCGGCGGGGTCGAGGCGGATTTCGAAGCGACTCTTTCCGCTCTGGGCCGTGACCGCGATCTGGACTGCCAGACCGTTCAGCGGCACCGCAGCGCCGGTGGCTGCCGCGACATTGTATTGCGGCGTTGCGGGCGTTGTCGCGGCGGTTGATTGCGCCTGCGGCTGCGCCAGGGTGCCGTTGATACCCTGCGGTTGACCGTTGTCGGGCGGCGGCTGCGGCGCGCCGGCGTCGCTCGCCTGTCCGGAATGCTGCGGTGCTGCTGCTCCTTGCTGCGTCGCGGGCGTGCCGGTATCGGACGAGGCAGCTTTTGTGCTGTCGCTGGCGACGGCATCATGCTTGTGATCGCCGGACGTGGCGTCGTGCGGCGCGTTCGGACTCGCGGAGGCTGCTGACGGCGCTGATGCATCCGCTGTCGTTGGTGAGGGCTGGAGACCCGTCATGACCGATGCGGTCGTCTTGGCCGGCTGCGCATTGTCCGCTGGCTTTGTACCCGCCTTCGCGGTGGCCGGTGTCGCCGCGGCGACCGCGGCTCCGAGGGTCTGCATGGCGGTTGCCTGCACGGCCTGCTGGGAAGCCGGCGAGGCCGTCGCCTCTTTCTGGAATGCTGCTGTGGCAACGGCCGTATCCGCAGCCGGGCTGGAATCGGCGTCCGCGAGCGCGGCTTGAAGAGCGGAGGTGACGCCGGTCGCCGACGCGCCGGCGGCACCGGTTGATGCGCTCGCCGAATCGGGTGCCGCGGTTGCGGCGGCCGTCGATGGTGTCGCGGCCACCGGTGTTGCGACCGGAACCGCGACCGCGACTGGCGTTACCGTGACTTGCGGAGGGGCTGTCGGATCTGTGGTTGTGACGTCCGGGGTCGTCAGCGAGGGATTTGAAGCATTCCCGCTCGAAGCGACCTCGGTATCTCCGCGTTTGGTCCTATGATGGTGTCCGGCGTTCGATGCTTTTGTGGGTGCATCGGCCTTCTGATTGCCGGCGGCCGGTTCTGCGCTCGAATTGGTCTGCTGCGATCCGGTGGAGGACGGCTGGGAACCCCGGGCCTGTACGTTATTATCGGCCGCGGTACGATCCGGGCCGGAGGCGCCGGGAGGGCGGTCGGGGCGCATGGCGGGCTGGTCGGACCAATTCGACGCAGGCACGGCGGGAGCCTGCGAAGCCTGTGCGCTGATATCGACCAGGGCCTCAAAAGAGTTCCCCATCGGCTGGTCGTCCCTCTCAAGCCTCTGCCGCATATTCGGTAACGACGCGCTGGTGGCGGTTTCTGGTGTCACGCTAAGCACAGGCAACCTCTCGCGATAGGGTGCCAAGCGAGCAGCAAGGACCGGGCCATCATCCGGTTTGAGCTTATGGTCAGTATATTCAATGAGTTGTACGGTGTGTCCAGCCGCCGGCCGGGCCGGTTCGACTGCTTGCTTTCTGCCCGGCGGCAAGATTTGCCGCTGGTTCGTCGCCGTCGTCTGGCCCTGATTGCCTCGCAGGAATACGAACTATATTAGTGTACAAAAGCTGGTCTTTCGGTCGGCCGGATGGAACGGAATTCCCGCTCCGGAACACCGCGAAAGTCTTCGATCGGCAAGGCGTGCGACCTTGTGCGATCTCATGTATGACAGGATCAATGCTCAACAGTCTGGATCTTGAAGGCCGTCCTCAGGATACGCGGGTCGTGGTCGCCATGTCGGGCGGTGTCGATTCGTCGGTGACGGCCGCGCTGTTGAAGTCCGAGGGCTACGACGTCGTCGGAATAACCCTGCAGCTTTACGATCACGGCGCGGCCACTCATCGCAAGGGAGCCTGCTGCGCCGGTCAGGATATCCATGACGCCCGCAACGTTGCCGAACGCCTCGGCATTCCGCACTATGTGCTCGATTATGAAAGCCGCTTCCGCGAAACCGTGATCGAGAATTTCGCGGACAGCTATGCGTCGGGCGAGACGCCGGTGCCCTGCATCGAGTGCAACCGTCTGGTCAAATTCCGCGATCTTCTGGCCACCGCGCGCGAGCTTGGCGCCACCGCGCTGGCGACCGGCCATTACGTTGCCTCACGCCGTCTGGCCGGCGGTTCGCGCGCGCTGCTCTGCGCGGCGGATGCGGATCGCGATCAGAGCTACTTCCTGTTCGCCACCACGCGCGAGCAACTCGATTTCCTGCGCTTTCCGCTCGGCGACATGACGAAGGCGCAGACCCGCGAACTGGCACGGCGCTTCGACCTGTCGGTTGCCGACAAGCACGACAGTCAGGATATCTGTTTTGTGCCGACCGGCCGCTACACCGATGTCATCAGCCGGCTGAAGCCGAATGCATTGGAGCCCGGCGATATCGTCGATCTCGACGGGCACGTCCTCGGCCATCACGAGGGCATCGTACATTTCACGGTCGGACAGCGCCGCGGCCTCGGCATTGCCTCCGGCGCGCCGCTGTATGTTCTGAGTCTCGATGCGGTAAACCGGCGTCTGGTTGTCGGACCGCGCGAAGCGTTGAAGATGCACCGTATCGTCCTGCGCGACGTGAACTGGATCGGCGACGGCGCGCTCGATCGGGCGGTGGGGACAGGACTCGAATTGTTCGTGCGGGTTCGCTCGACCCGCAAGCCCCAGCCGGCGTGGCTGCGCGCCATCGATGGCCGCTATGAAATCGAACTCGTGGCCGGCGAGGAGGGCGTGTCGCCCGGTCAGGCCTGCGTGTTCTACGATGGGCCGGAAGGGCAGGCGCGAGTGCTCGGCGGCGGGTTCATCGCGCGTGCCATGGCGAAGCGCGCAAGCGGAACGGCCATGCAGAACGGTACGTCGGTGGCGCCGCTCGCCGCCGAACTGCGCGGATAGGGTTCGGGACGCGCGGACAGCATGGGCAACGACATCGACCGCGCAGGCGTCGCGAAGGCCTATGGCCGCTGGGCGCCGATCTACGATCTCGTGTTCGGCAAGGTTTTCGATCCGGGCCGCCAATCCACCATTGCCATAGCCGATACGATCGGCGGTCGTATCCTTGACGTCGGCGTCGGCACCGGACTGTCGCTGTCGGATTATGCGTCCACCACGAAACTGTATGGCGTCGACATTTCCGAACCGATGCTGCGCAAGGCGCAGCAGCGCGTGCGGGCGCTCAATCTCACAAACGTCGAAATGCTGGCGGTGATGGACGCCAGGAATCTCGCTTTTGCCGATTCGTTTTTCGACGCGGTCGTGGCGCAGTACGTCATCACGGCGGTGCCGGACCCCGAAGCGACATTGGACGACTTCGTCCGCGTGCTGAAGCCGGGCGGCGAATTGATTCTGGTCAATCACATCGGCGCCGAGCGCGGGTTTCGCCGTCTGTTCGAGCTGACGTTTGCGCCTTTGGCCCGGCGGCTCGGCTGGCGCCCCGAATTTCCGTGGCAGCGCCTTGTGAACTGGGCTGCAAAGCATGGCGGCGTGACGCTCTTCGAGCGGCGTCCGATGCCGCCGATGGGACACTTCTCGCTGATCCGCTATCGCAAATCGTGATTGTCGGTTTCCGGCGGAACATCGGCTGTCGCCGTTCGTTGCCATCACATGCGGATGACAACCACGTCCTTGTTCGTATTTGTCGCACTTGTTGCGCTCCCGGAGACCGCCTTTGCACAGGCGCCGCCGCCGGGCGCACCCCCTGCCACGACGCCGGCTCCCTCCGCGAACGCCGGTTGCGCCCCTCACGATACGATCTCGCCGAACGGAACGACGACCGGCAAAACCAGGGAGCCGCTCGGGGACAAATTGGCGAAATCCGACGGTGTGCTGTGCCCGCCTGCGGGCGTCGATCCGGAGATGCGCGCGCCGACGCCGGAAGGCGGCAATACGCCCGTTATTCCGCCACCTGGCAGCCCCGGCGGGGACCCCAACGTGCGGCCGAAATAAGCCGTCACTAATAAACCGGCATATCGGTCGGCTTTGCTTGACACGCCATTGAGCGGCTTTTTATATGCCGCCGCACGTTCACGGCTTTCGTCGGCCGTGAACACTGCGGCGAGGTAGCTCAGCTGGTTAGAGCACGGGAATCATAATCCTGGGGTCGGGGGTTCGAGTCCCTCCCTCGCTACCATCATCCCTGTATGTTCCGGAATCGCAAATCCCCCTAAGTTGCCGCCATCCGGTCTTTGCCTGTGACGTCAGGGCCCGATGCGGCAGGTGACGATCGCGGCTAAAGCGGCGGGCGGTCTCCTCTCAGGACGATATAGATTGCCGGGATCACGAGCACGGTCAACGCCGTCGATGATGCGAGGCCGAACAACAGCGAGATAGCGAGTCCCTGGAAGATCGGGTCGGCAAGGATGACGGCTGCGCCGATCATCGCGGCGATCGCGGTCAGGAGGATCGGCTTGAAGCGAATTGCGCCTGCCTCCAGCAACACGTCTGTCAAAGGCCGGTCGGGCCG
Source organism: Nitrobacter sp. (assembly GCF_051535215.1). Lineage (NCBI taxonomy): Bacteria > Pseudomonadati > Pseudomonadota > Alphaproteobacteria > Hyphomicrobiales > Nitrobacteraceae > Nitrobacter > Nitrobacter sp. The sequence goes on from NZ_JBPPLY010000027.1 coordinate 7,016, forward strand.
GCGCGCATGGCGGATGAAATCCACCAGCAGGATCGAGTTGCGCACGATAATGCCAGCAAGCGCGATGAACCCGATCATGGATGTCGCGGTGAAGGGCGCATTGAACAGCCAGTGGCCGAGCATGATGCCGATGAAGGTAAGCGGGATCGGCGTCAGGATCACCAGCGGCAACTTGAACGAGCCGAACTGGGCCACGACGAGGATATAGATCCCGAGGATCGCCACCATGAAGGCCGCGCCCATATCACGGAAGGTCACCCAGGTCACTTCCCATTCGCCGTCCCAAAGCAGGGTCGGATGCGTCTCGTCGTCCGGCTGGCCGTGCAGTGCGATCACGGGCTTCGGAAGGTTGCCCCAGTCGATCCGGTCGATCGCATCGCGCACCGCGAGCATGCCGTAGATCGGCGCTTCATAGGCGCCGGCGAGTTCCGCCAGCACCATTTCGGCGGAGCGGCCGTTGTGGCGGAAGATGGGCCAGGACGCCGGCTCACGGGTGACGCTGACGACATCGCCGAGTTCGACTACCCCACGGCCGCCGGGAAGGGCGTTGGCGGGCACCGGTGTCGTCAGCGCGCGCGCATCCATCACAGCGTGCGCCTTCGGCAGTGCGAGACGGATGGCGATCGGGTAGCGTCCTCCACCGCGCTGGGAATAGCCCACCGTGGTGCCGCCATAGAGATCGCGCAGGGTGTCGTAAACGTCCGATTGCTCGACCTTGTAATATTCGAGATTGTCCTGATTGATCGCGACGCGCACGCGCTCAGCCTGGTTGTGATAGCTGTCGTCGACATCGACGATGAATGGCACGCTCTTGAACGCCGCGCGAACCTTGTCGGCCACCGCGCGCCGCGTGTTCGGATCGGGACCGTAGATCTCCGCGAGCAGCGTGCCGAGCACCGGGGGCCCCGGAGGCGGCTCGACCACCTTCACGACGGCATCCTTCGGCAGGTCGAGATCTTTCAGGCGCTGCCTGAGTTCAAGCGCGATGGCATGGCTGGCGCGCGCGCGGTCGCCTTTCGCGAGCAGGTTCACGGCAATATCGCCCTGCTCGGGACCGGAGCGAAGATAATAGTGCCGCACCAGCCCGTTGAAATCGAACGGTGCACTCGTGCCGGCATATGTCTGAAACGATACAATCTCCGGCACGGATGCCAGGCGATCGACCATCGCCTGCAGCGCCCGGTCGGTATCCTCGACAGACGAGCCTTTTGGCAGGTCGACCACGACCTGGAGATTGGCCTTGTTGTCGAAGGGCAGGAGTTTCACCGTGACATGCCTGGTGTAGATCAGCCCGAGCGAGGCCAGCGTGGCAAAGCCGACGACGAGAAGAAAAGTCCAGGACCGCCAGCGGGCAGCAAGGATGGGCCTTGCGACCGCGACGTAAATCCGGCCGAGGCGGCCGCCGCCCGCATCCTCGTGACCGCCGCCCGCCTTGGATTCTTGTGTTGACGCGTTTTCCTGACGCGAACCGGATTCTACTTCGCTTGAAAACGCTATGGAGCCACCGCCGAACTTCATCATCAGCCACGGCGTCAGGATAACGGCGACGAAGAAGGAGAACAGCATCGCCGCCGACGCATTGGCCGGAATCGGGCTCATATAGGGCCCCATCATGCCGGACACGAACAGCATCGGCAGCAGCGCTGCCACCACCGTCAGCGTCGCGACGATGGTCGGATTGCCGACCTCGGCCACCGCGTCGATCGCGGCCTGCGCGCGCGAGCGGCCGTCGCGCATCGCCCAGTGGCGGGCGATGTTCTCGATCACCACGATGGCGTCGTCCACCAGAATGCCGATGGAGAAGATCAGCGCGAACAAGCTCACGCGGTTGAGCGTGTAGCCCATGAGCCAGGAGGCGAACAGCGTGAGCAGGATCGTGGTCGGGATCACTACCGCGACCACGAGCGCTTCCCGCCAGCCGATGGCGACGGCGACCAGCACAACAATCGATACCGTGGCGAGGCCGAGATGGAACAGAAGTTCGTTGGCCTTTTCGTTCGCCGTCTCGCCGTAGTTGCGCGTGACCGTCATCTCGACATCCGCCGGGAAGATCTGGCCGCGCGTCTGCTCCAGCCGCCGCACGATCTCGTCGGCGATCACCACCGCATTGGTGCCGGGGCGCTTGGCGATGGCGAGCGAGATGGCGGGCGCGCGTTCAAGGCCGGCATCAGCCGTTTTGCGGATGTCGGTGACGCGGTTTTCGGCCGGCGAGGTTGCAAGCACGACATTGGCGACGTCGCGGACATAGACGGGGCGGCCGTCGCGTGCGGTGAGTAGGATGTTGCCGATCTCGGGCAGCGCCTGCAGGGTTTGTCCGGCGACGATCGCGCGCTGCTGCGTGTCCTCCCGCACCGTGCCGATGCGGAACGAACGGTTGGCGCCTTCGATCTTGGCAGCGAGCTGCTGAAGGGTGATGCCGTAGAGCGAAAGCTTTTCCGGGTCAGGTTCGACGCGAAACTGCTCCGGCTGCTCGCCGACGATATAGGTGAGGCCGACGTCGGGCAGCTTGGACACCTCGACCTGCAGCTCGCGGGCGAGCCGCGTCAGCCCGTTCGCAGTCCATCGGGACGCAGCCGCCGTCGTCGGGCGAAGCGTGACGACCACGATCGCCACGTCGTCGATGCCGCGGCCAACGATGAGCGGCTCCGGAATCCCGACCGGGATCCGGTTCATGTTGGCCCGGACCTTCTCATGCACGCGAAGAATGGCGGCGTCCGAACTGGTGCCGACCTTGAACCGCGCCGTCACCACGGTGCCGTCGTCCTCGGTCTGGGAATACACGTGCTCGACGCCGTCGATGCTCTTGACGATCGTTTCCAGCGGCTCGGTGACGAGCTTCAGGGCGTCCTCGGCCTTCAACCCGTTGGCGGCGACATGGATGTCGACCATGGGCACGGATATCTGCGGCTCTTCCTCGCGCGGCAGCGAGATCAGCGCCACAAGCCCCAGCGCAAGGGAGGCGAGCAGGAACAGCGGCGTCAACGGTGAAGCGATAAAGGCGCGGGTGAGATTACCGGCGAGACCAAGCTTCATGGCAGCACGATCCGGTCGCCGTCGTGCAGGCCCGTGAGAATCTCTGTGCGGCTTTGGCCGTCCTCTTCGACGGCTTCGCCGAGAATGACGGCGACGTCCATTCCTCCGGTGGGCGTGACAAGGCGTACGTAGTCGACGCCATGCATCGTCCGGATCGCCTGAGGCGGGACAGCGAGCACCTCGCGTTTGCCGACGGGGATCGACACCAGCGTACGCTCGTTGACGAAATAATCGCCGATCCCTTGGACCTCGACATCGGCGATCACGCGCCCGTCGACGATCTCGGGATAGACCTTGACGATGCGGCCGCGATGCGCGGCAGGAAGTCCGTCCGGCGCAGTCGAGAGTCCGCGAGCGCCGACCAACACGTCGGAGCCCTGCGTGATCTCGCCGGCATGACGCTCCGGCAGCGACAGCCGCAGATAATACGGTCCCGGCGCGATCCGGGAGATGTCCTCTCCGGGCAGGATCACCGAACCGAGCGTGACGGGGACGGTGAGCACCCGGCCCGTTGCCGGCGCGAAGACAGTCCCCTCGCGTGCACTCTGTTCGATGACGGTCTTCTCCGCCTTGGCCGCCGCGACCTGATTGGTTGCGACCTCGAACTGCATTTTGGCCTGATCAAGGTTGACCTGCGTGCCTGCTCCGCTCGCCCGGAGTTGCTGCGCCCGCTCGAGCTGGACGCGTGCATTGGCGAGCTGCGAGTTGAGCGCCTCGACCTTGGCATCGGCAGCGTTGAGCTGGAGCGCGAGCTTGTCGTCGACAATGACGGCGATCGCCTGTCCTTCCCTGACTTCGTCGCCCTGGCTGATACGGAGTTCCCGAACCGAGCCGCCGATGCGGGCACGCGCCGGCACCACGATGCGGCTCTCGACCTGGCCGAACACGGCCTTCATCTCGGGAATTGTCGTGGCCTTGACGATGAATTCGCCAGCCTCGGTCGCCGTCGCGCCGGCGATCGCGGCGCCGGCGAGAGCGGCTGTGAGGAAACGCAAGATCGGTCGATGCATGAGCGTGCAGCTTTCACGGGCGATCACAAGTCTCGCCCGACCATCGGATGGAGAAGACCTTGTCGTTATTTAAATGCGACGCCGGCCGGACAGCCGAGTTTCCTGAAGATCATGGCTGAAGGGCAAAAGCCTGTGACCGACGCCTGGATCAGGTTCACCCCGACGAAGATCGTGAGCAGATACCACCAGGGCGACACGTAGAATCCGAGCCCCAGCGAGACGAGAACCATGAAGCCGGCAAACATCATCACGGCGCGATCGATCGTCATTGTCGTTTCTCCTCTGCTTCAAGACTGCGTCTGTTCGGCCGTCTCCACGTGAATTTCCTTCAGCTTCTTGATTCCGAGCATGTCGAGGACGAGGTTTTCGTAGAAGGTCTCGGCCTTGCCCTGGCGCACCTTGCGCAGGAAGTATTTCTCAAAACCGATCTTGGCTGCGTGGACCCATTTGCCCTGCGACGACCAGTTGACGTTGCGAGGCGGAATTTGCGGTTGTGCAACGAAAGCGATGCCATCATCGCCGAAGTCTGCGAGGCAGACTGCGTTCCAGGTTGCGACCGCCTTCGGCTGCTCGCCCTTGAGGAGCGAAGCGATGTTTTCCGCCGTGGCGGTGACCATGGATTCGATCATGAAACCGGTCTTCGGCACGCCCACCGCGAGCGGCGTCTTGCCGACCGGCGGAATGGCGACGCAGACGCCGACGCCGAAAACGTTCGGGAAGGTCGGGTTGCGCTGGTGCTTGTCGATGACGATAAAGCCGCGCGGATTGGTCAGACCCTCGACGCCATGAACGGCCGGGACGCCGCGGAAGGCCGGCAGCAGCATCGAGAAGGCGAAGGGCAGTTCGTGCGTCGCCTTGACCGTGCCATCGTCGTTGACTTCTTCGACGACGAGCTTTTCAGGTTCGACCTTTGTCGTGCGCGCATTGGTGATCCATTTGATGTGGCGGTCGCGCATCGCGCTTTCGATCAGCCCCTTGGTGTCGCCGACGCCGTCGAGCCCGAGATGGCCGATATAGGGCTCCGGCGTCACGAAGGTCATCGGCACGCGGTCGCGGACGCGCGCATTGCGCAAGGCCGTTTCGAGGATGAAGGCGAATTCGTAGGCCGGGCCGTAGCAGGACGCGCCTTGCACGGCGCCGATCACCACCGGTCCCGGCGTCTTGATGAGCTTGTCGAATGCGACCTTGGCCTGCAGGGCATGGTCGGTCTGGCAGACGGACTGGGTATGGGCATTCGGGCCCAGCCCCGGCACCTCGTCGAAGGCCAGGTCAGGTCCGGTGGCGATAATCAGATAATCGTAGTAAACGGATGTGCCGTTGTTGAGTTGAATCCGATTTTCAGCCGGCTCGACGCGTTTGGCTCCTTCCGGCCGCAGTTCGATGCCTCTCTGCTTTAGGACCGGAGCAAGATCGACTTCGATTTCCGCCGGTTGTCTCCATCCGACGGCGACCCATGGATTCGAGGGCACGAACGAATAAGTCGAGCCGAGATTAACGACGGTGAGACGGTCATCGCGTCTCAGCTTGGTCTTCATCTCATAGGCCATGATGGTTCCACCAAGGCCCGCGCCGAGAACGACAATGTGAGACATGGACTATTCCTCCGATTTATCCGCCGAGTTTCCCTGACATCGCTCATTGCGTCTTGATCTGGTTCAAGGCAGGAGCAAATTGTCCTTTGAACCTTGCGTCGGCCTCTCGTGAAGGCCCGACCGCTTGCACATAACATTCAAGGAGTATAAATTCAATACTATGAATGTAGGAGATATGATGCCGGCCGCGGAGTCGGCCGCGGAACTGATGCGCAGCCTGTCCCATCCGCAGCGCCTACTGGTGCTCTGCGCACTGGTGGACGGCGAGAGGTCAGTCGCTGAATTGCGTCAAGGACTCGGGATCGAACAGGTGCCGATGTCGCAGCAACTCATGCGGCTCAGGTCGGACGGACTTGTCGAAGCCCGTCGCGAAGGAACGACGGTCTATTATTCCATCGCACGGCCGGAGGTTTTAACGGTTGTGGAGGCGCTGCATTCAGCTTTTTGCGCACCGGCCCGAGGCAAGCGGCCGCGCGGCGGTCGACAAGTAAATACTCGAAGCTCCTAGAGGCCGTTGCTGGATTTGGCGCCCACGGCGAATGGGCTTGGGCGACTGGCCGTTTGACGCTGGTGCCGGCCCGTGCACGATGGAAGCTCCCGTCTGCTTCAAATCAGGCTGGCCGATATGAACGGTGCGGGGATGAGGGCTACCTCATCGGCAGCGATGGCTGTCCGTGGCAACAAGGAGAACGATTCTATGACTGCACGTGTGCTGTCCGTCGCGGCTATCGCCCTTTGGCTTATTACCATCGCGGCTGCTGCATTCTTCTTCGTTTACGGCCGGACACGTGTGGCGCCCGACGGTCGTACGGCTGTTCTGCTGGCATCGGAAGAGCGTGATCTCGTGCTCGCCGAAATGCGCAGCATGCTTGAGACCGTGCAGGTCGTCGTCGATGGGGTAGCGGCAGGTGACATGAAGCGGATTGCGCAGGCCGCGCGCGCGAGCGGCATGGCCGCGGCCGCCGACGTCAATCCGGCACTGATGGCCAAGTTGCCGATCGAGTTCAAACGGCTCGGGCTCAGCGTCCATAAGCGCTTCGACGAGATTGCCGCCACAGCGGAGTCAGGCGCGAGTCGCGAGCAGTTGCTCACAAGCCTGGGCACGCAGCTATCGGCGTGCGTCGCCTGTCATGCCAGCTATCGCCTCGACGCGGAGACGCCGGCGGCGAAGTGAGCAGGAATGAAACGACATGCCTGACGATCGGTCGCTGTTCTCGGAGCGGCAAGGGAGGACTCGCCGTGCATTCCGCAGGTGTGCGCCGGCACCGCCAAGACCGGCCGAACAGCCAACCACCGTTTTTTAACTGAACTGTTCTATCCTGCTACCGTTACGCATTAGAACGCAAGTTTCCCGGTAAGCCACAGAAGGTGCCTCCGCGATGGTTCACTTGTCCCAGTTGCCGCCAGCCTCGACGTGCATTCTTTCCCGGTAATCTTTTGAGGGCGCCGCTCCCGGTTTCTGCTCACGCAATTCTTCGCGAATCGCGTCATGGCTGCGCATCGGGTGGCGTAACGCTTGCTTCAACCACAACAGATCGACGAGTTTCCACGTGCGCAAGAACTTTCCGGTTACCGACGCCGAATATCCCGTTTCCGACGAAACGCTGATCGTTTCGAGGACCGACCTCAAAGGTCGTCTGACCTACGTCAACGAGGACTTCATCGACGCCGCGGAATTCACGCCCGAGGAATTGATGGGCAAGGCGCACAACATCGTCCGTCATCCGGACATGCCGCCGGAGGCGTTTGAAAATCTTTGGGACACGCTGAAGGCCGAGAAGCCCTGGGTCGGCGCGATCAAGAACCGACGCAAGAACGGCGGCTTTTACTGGGTGCTGGCGACTGCCTCGCCGATTCGCACGAACGGGCAGGTCACCGGCTATACCTCGATCCGGACCAGGCTTGCTGCCGACCAGCGTGCGCTGGCAGAGGAAGTTTATGCAGCCATTCGCGAACAGCGGCGGCATCCGTACCGGATCGATGCCGGTATCATCCGGAAGCGATCGTTCTTCGACCGCTTCGGCCTGTTTACACGGACCATCCGGGCGCGAATGACGACACTGATCACGCTGCAGGCCGCTTTCCTGCTGGCCTGTAGCGCGCTGGGGGCAACCGTAGTTGGTGGGACATGGGGGCTCGTCCTCGGCTTTCTCGGCATTGCCGGGGTTGCTGCCGCAGGAATCGTCGGGCGTCAGACGCTTCGTGCGTTTGAGGAGCCGATGCATCACCTGAACGAAACGATGGTGAACCTGGTCCACGACAAGTTCGACAATCGGATCGAGATCAAGCGCGATGACGAAATCGGTATGGCGCTTCGCAACCTTCAGACCGTGCAGACGCTGATCCGCTTCAGCCGGGAAGAGGTCAATTCCACGCAACGCCGGGCCGACATCCAGCGCAAGACGGACATGACGAAGATCGCCGATTCCTTCGAAGCGGCGATCGGCGAGATCGTTCAGGCCGTCGCCACGTCAGCGACCGAACTGGAAGCGTCCGCAGCCACGCTCGCGTCGAACGCCGACCATGCAAGGGATTTTGCCGCACGCGTCGCCAACGGATCCAACGAAGCCTCCTCCAACGTCAATTCGGTGGCTTCCGCCACCGAGGAGATGACCGCCTCGGTTCGCGAAATCAGCCAGCGGATGCAGGAGTCGGCGCGCATGGCGGGCAATGCCGTCGATCAGGTTCATTCGGCGACTGAGCGCGTCAGTGCGCTGTCGAGCGCGGCGTCGCGTATCGGCGACATCGTTGAGATCATCAACAATATCGCGGGTCAGACCAACCTTCTCGCCCTCAATGCCACCATCGAGGCGGCGCGCGCCGGGGAAGCTGGCCGCGGGTTTTCCGTCGTTGCCTCGGAAGTGAAGGCGCTCGCCGAGCAAACCGGCAAGGCCACCGGTGAAATCGGTCAGCAGATCGGCGACATCCAATCCGCCACGCAGGAATCGGTCGCCGCGATCAACGAAATTCGCAACTCCATCGAAAAGCTGTCGGGCATCTCCTCCACGATCGCCTCGGCTATCGAAGAACAGGGCGCAACCACGCAGGAAGTCTCCCGCAACGTCCAGCACGCCGCCCAGGGCGCGCAGGAAGTTTCCTCCAATGTCGGCAACCTCCAGCGCGGAGCGGCGGAAACCGGAACGGCCTCGTCGCTGGTTTTGACTGCCGCGCAAACGTTGTCGCGCGACAGCGCCCGGCTCAAGGCGGAGGTCAACAACTTCCTGAACTCGGTCCGGGTCGCGTAGAGATCGGCACCCGGTCGGACGTCGGCAAAACGCAGCCTGGCGTGAAAGCGCTGCTGCGCCGGCATGCTGCGTTGAGGTTCGCTGGCGTGCTCCGGTCAGCGCCTCGTCCAGATAATGCGCGGACCTGGCGCCACGAAGTCACGGCTTTCCAGCACGTGATGGGGTCCGGTGCAGAACTCGATCAGAATGCACCCGCAGAAGCAGCGAATGACCTAAAACGCCCGTTTTGTATTCTGGCGGCTATAAAACACCCGGGCACGTGGTCATGGCTGGGATCGAGGTTGGAATCCTCTCCCGCTGCCACGTCTTTCCATGACAACACGGATCAAGTACATCCGCCGTTCACGGTTGCCGATGCCGGATTGCAATGCCATGCGTGAACGGCCGGGCTTTCGCGGATAGCCACGTCCCTGAGGGCACGAAGCAGCAGGCGCAAGCGGGCATCGACGAAGCCGGCGGTAACCGCGTATCTTGGGTTAAGCTTTGCGGAAATGCTGCCGATCGGCCGAGGGACATGCACGAACTTATTGGCGATATCACGCTTTCCATCCTGTTCGCCTGGGGTCTCGGGCTGGCCGCGCATTTTTCCCGGCAACCGCTGATCCTGGCCTATCTGGTGGCCGGGTTCGTCATCGGACCGTTCGGAATGGGATGGGTCAAATCGCAGGAATCGATCCAGACCATTTCCGAACTCGGGCTGATCTTCATGCTCTTCATGATCGGACTGGAAATCGACCTGAAGAAGATCGTGCGCGCCGGGCCGGTGATCCTGATCGCCGGCGGCGGCCAACTCCTCGGCGGCTGCATTCTTGGCGTATTGTTCTTCATGGCGATCGGTCTTGCCATGGGGCAGGGCGGTTTCGATGCGCTGTATCTTTGCGTCGCCTGTGCGCTGTCGAGCACGGTCATCATCGTCAAGGTCCTGTACGAGAAACGCGAACTCGACACGCTGCCGGGCCGCATCACCCTTGGGGTGCTGGTGCTGCAGGATATTTTCGCGATCCTGTTCCTGGCGGTACAGCCCAGCCTCGACAACCTTCAGATTTCCATCATCCTGCTTTCGATTGCGCGGGTGGGCGCGCTGGTCGCGACCGCGCTGATCCTCAGCCGCTATGTGCTGCCACATCTGTTTCACCAGATCGCGCGCCGCCCGGAACTGGTGCTGCTGGGCGCGCTGGCGTGGTGTTTTCTGATCGGGGAAATCGCCGAGCGATTGCACCTGTCCCGCGAAATGGGCTCGCTGGTGGCGGGCGTGTCGCTCTCGACCTTCCCTTATGCGCTCGATGTCACCGCCAAGGTGACGACGCTGCGCGATTTCTTCATCACGCTGTTTTTCGTCGCGCTGGGCATGACAATTCCGATTCCGAACGGCTCGGTGATCTGGCTTGCGCTGACGATCGCGGCCTTCACGGTGGTGAGCCGCGTGGTCACGACGTTCGTGCCGTTGTATCTGATGAAGCAGGGCCTGCGTGCCAGCCTGCTGCCGGCCATCAACCTGGCACAGATCAGCGAGTTCTCGCTGGTCGTGATCCAGACAGGGCTGGCTGCACGACACATCAGCACCCAGACCGCAAGCGCGGCCTCGTTCGCCTTCGTGGTGCTGGCCGTGCTGAGCACGTTTGCGATCGGACGCAGCGATCAGCTTTCGCGATCGGGGATCGGGCTTTTGAAGCGGTTTGGCTTACGCGACCTCGATCGCACCGAGGCTGGCGAGGGCGGACACGGAGGAGGTCATGGCGAGCCGCGCCGCATTGTTATTCTTGGATTCTTCCGCGCCGCCAGCGCGCTCTTGAGCGAAATCGAACGCCGTAACGAGTCGCTACTCGATCAGATCGCGGTGGTTGACTTTAACCCTGTGGTGTTCAGCACTCTTTCCGCCCGTGGGCTGCGCGTTACCTATGGCGACATCAGCAACGTGGACACGCTGCTTCATGCCGGGGTCGGCGGCGCCGAGATCATCATTCTGAGCGTCCCGGATGCGCTGCTCAAGGGCGCCACCAATGTCAAGCTCGTCCGTCATGTCCGCTCGCTCAACCCGACCGCGAAGATCATTTCGACGGCGGACCTGCTGTCGGATATCGAGGATCAATATGCCGCGGGCGCGGACTACGTGACGGTGACGCGGCTGACGGACGCGCACGAGCTTTTCGCGGCGATCGAGGCCGCCGACAATGGCCTGCTGGCCGACAAGCGCGCCGAGACCGACTTACTTCTGAGCGAACGCCGGGAGGTGCTGCCGTAAGCCGTACCTCGCTATTTTCGCTGCGAAACCATATATATAAAGCCTGATCTCAGGCAGATGCCAGGCCGTTGGGTTACGCCGCAGCCTGCCCGGCGCGTATTCCGCAAAAGTGGGTACCGCTTTTGCGATCGGAATACGCGTGCATTATTGATGGAGAGCATTTTCTTGACGCTAACCGGATTCCACTTAGCCGGAAAATGCTCTAGTGGAGTGGATTTGACATTCGCTGCCCGGTTTGCAGCGAACGCGAGAAGCGAATGTCAAATCCAGAACTCCACTTGAAACCTATATTTTCTGGTGGTCCTTTGATTCTAACCTTTGCAAGAACGCCTGCCGCAACGGAATGCAAATGTTAGAATCGGACTACTAGGTCATACGAAATTCCGTCACCCGGGAAAGCGCGCCTCATGTCTCATCCGATTCCGGAAGTCCTCCAGGCCTTCGCCAATGGCGAGATCGTCGTCGTGACCGACGATGACGACCGCGAGGGCGAGGGCGATCTGATCGTCGCGGGCTCGCTCTGCACCGCGGAGAAGATGGCGTTCATCATACGGCACACGTCTGGTATCGTTTGCGCGCCGATAACGACCGAGGATGCGCTGCGGCTGCGGCTCGATCCGATGGTCGCGCATAACGAATCCAACCATACCACGGCCTTCACCGTCTCGATCGATTACAAGCCCGACGGCGGCACTGGCATTTCGGCCGAAGAGCGCGCCTCCTGTTGTCGGGCGCTCGCCAATCCCAACGCAGGTGCCAGCGATTTTGCCCGGCCCGGTCATATCTTTCCGCTGATCGCGCGAAATGGCGGCGTGCTGCTCCGCGCGGGCCATACCGAGGCTGCGGTCGATCTCTGCAAGCTCGCCGGCCTGCCTCCGGTCGGCGTCATCAGCGAGTTGATGAATGACGACGGCACGGTGATGAAAGGCGAGCAGGTGGCGCGGTTTGCTGCCGCGCACGGGCTCAAGCACGTGACCATCGCCGACATCATCTCGTATCGTCAGGCGCGGGAGAAGCTGATCGAGCGCGTTTCGGAATTCACCACCGAAAGTCCGATCGGGCCGCTGCAGGGCTACGCATACCGCTCACCGTTCGATTCCACCGCCCACGTCGCGTTCGTCTATAACGGCATCGGCGACGGCAGGAATGTGCTCACTCGCTTCCACAAGCCCAATATCGTGCGCGATATTTTCGCCGGGCCGAGGCGAATGGAGGTCGTTCTCGAGCATTTCAGGAAGGCCGGAAGCGGCGTGCTGGTGTATCTGCGCGACGGTGCGGCGGGGGTGCCGGTGGCGCCGCTCCCCGAAGACAAATCGGCGGAAGCCGATCGCAACAGGCAGTGGCGCGAGGTCGGGGTCGGCGCGCAGATCCTGCGCGACCTCGGCGTGACCTCGATCCGGCATCTGACCTCGTCCGCATACGAGTACAAGGGGCTGTCCGGATTCGGTATCGAGATCGTTTCCAACGAATATCTCGAAAGCTGACGGCTGTTGTCGGCCGGGCATGAGCTTACATGCTCTGCACCTGTCGCTAATGAACCGGATGTTGAGGGCGGGATCATAAATCGCCGGGTCTGGCGTTCCCTCGGCTGCATTCCGCAATGACGTGGTTCTGTCCTCGAATTATCTATATAGTGAGGTAGACCTGATTGGGCATCTGGACCGATGTGAAAGGATTGTCATGAGCGTTCGTCCGCAAAGCAAGGACCAACCCGTGCCGGTCGGTTTCCAGTGGGACGATCCGTTCTGTCTGGACGATCAGTTGACCGAAGACGAACG
>NZ_JBPPLY010000028.1:0-16627 GCF_051535215.1 Nitrobacter sp.
AGATCATGCTGGGCAGCCGCTCGATACAAAATTTCCACACTGACTTGCGCGGCGACGCTGCATCATGGGCCGTCAGCCGAGTGGAATTCCGCGCTCCCGGCGCAACGCAGGTGGTGCTTGACGGTCACGCCGCGCAGCCGGGCCAATCGGCCCAATTCAACGGTGTGCTCGACATTGAATCGTCCGATCCCGACACTTTCGTCGGCTGGTTGCAAGGCCGCGACAAAATCGTCCGCGAAAGCCAAAAGCCGTTGCGGCTGCGGGGTAATTTGAAGGTCGATCCAGGTCACGTTGCCTTGGATCAGTTCAAGGCCGACATCGAGGGCGGCAGCGTTGAAGGACGACTGTCGTTTATCAATCCGGCGGCCGGGAAGGGTGCGCGCCTCGATGCCGAACTCAAAGCGGACCGTCTCGATCTCGATGCAGCGAGCAGCCTGGTCCGCGCCCTCGCTGGCCCGCAAGGCGGCTGGCCGGATGAGGGGCAACTCGCATTGAACGTCGGAAGCGCGATATCGGCCGGGCAGGAGTTGCGTCCGTTCATAGCCAGATTGAGCTACGCAAAATCGGCGATCTCGCTGGAGCAACTGAAAATCGGCTCGCCCGGCGGCCTCGTGATAGAAGGGTCCGGTGGATTCGACCCCGTGAATGCAACCGGACAGCTGGCGCTGAATGCGACATCGGCGTCGATTGCACAGATAACGGACCTGATTGCTCCGGTCGCGCCCACTGTCGCGGCGCGCCTCAATGCGATGCCGGCGGCTGCGGGAGGCGCGCAGCTTTACCTTACGGCTAATGTCGCTAAAAACCCTGCCGACGAGAACAAGGTCGAAGCCAGCGCCAAGCTCGATGTCGATCTGCCGCAACTGAAAGGCACGCTGTCGCTGGTTGCTGCGCCTTCGCTTGCGGATTTGCGCGCAGCCGATCTCGACGCATTGGCACGAAGCGAGGTCACGCTCCGGACGAAGATGGCGGCGAAGCGAGGCGGAGCCTTGCCGGCCTTGCTCGGCCTTGATCGTGTGATCGCAGTTGGCGATGGCGCGGTGCTGAAGGCGACGGCGACGGGCGCGTGGCATGCTCCGGTCCGGCTGAATGCGAAGATGTCGGGAACGGATCTGGATGCCGAAATAAAAGGAACGATGGAGCCATGGTCGTCGGATCGGAAGGCTGATCTCAATCTCGCAGTGCGCAGCCTCGACCTCGGACCGCTGCTTGATCCCAAGTCATCCGATTCCCGCGCCCGGAACGTCAGCCTGACGTCACATGTCACGCTGGCCGGTAGCAAAGCGATCTTCCACGATATCGACGGCACGGCGGCGGGTAGCCACATGCGCGGGCGCGTTGCGGTGAATTTCGGCAATGAAAACGTCGTCGAGGGCGAAATCGGAATGGACACGCTCGATCTGGCATCGGCGTTCGGATTCGTCGTCGGCACCGCGCGACACGATACCGCCGAGCCGCTGCGTGCCGGCTTGCCGGAAGGTTGGCGCGGTCAGCTTGCATTCGAGGCGCTGCGGGGCGCATTGCCGGGAGGCGTCGAACTGCGACCTGTCAACGGCACTGTCAAGGGAGACGATCATTCCCTGACGTTCGATGCGATGAAAGGGAAGATCGGCGATGGCGACGCCACAGCGCGCATCGAGCTAGAGCAAGTTGCCGACGGTGTTGCCCTGAATGCGGACGTTCAACTCAGGAACGTCGACGGACCGGCGTTGCACTACGGCAAGCTGGCGATGCCTGCAGGTCGCGTCTCGGCGCAGATTGCGCTCGCGAGCCAGGCCCGGAGTATGTCTGCTCTGGTGGGAGCGCTGGCCGGCAACGGTCTGGTCACGCTCGAGCAGGCGCGCATTCCAGGACTCGACCCCCACGCGTTCAACGCTGCGGTCAATGCAGGAGGGGGCGGTCCATCGGACGACGCCAAGTTGCAACAGACGGTGGAACGGTCTCTGTCTGTGAGTCCGTTGGCGGTCGCGTCCGCGCAAATTCCGTTTACCGTGAAAGATGGCCGCGTGCGTGTCAGCGCAACGGCGCTGGAAGGTGACGGCGCGCGTGCCAACGTCTCCGGAGGGTATGACATCGCTGCGGACCAAGTGGATATTCGCGCCAGTCTTGCTTCAACCTCGGAAGGGTCTGCAAATGATCGTCCCGAAATTCAGATCTTCGCGGCTGGATCGCCCGACACGATCAGTTCGAGCGTGGATGTTGCCGCGCTATCTTCCTGGCTTGCGTTGAAAGCGATCGATCGCGAAACCCGCAGGCTCGATTCGATCGAGCAAAGCATGGCGACGCCGCCCAAGCCGCCTTCTGAGCCTCCGCCGGCAGTGACGGCATCGCTTCCGGCTGCACCGCCTGACGTTTCCGCCGAACCATCGGCAACTGGTGACGTGCCTATCGCCAATGCGCCCGTGCCGAAGCGTGATCCGCGGTGGTCTCGCGCGAAAGCCCGGATGAGCATTCCGGCGCCGGTGGTAGCATCGATTCCGGCTGCACAGCCTGACGTTTCCGCCGAACCGTCGGCGACGGACGACGTGCCCCTCGCCAATGCGCCCGTGCCGAAGCGCGATCCGCGCCGGGTTCGCGCAAGAGCGCGGGCGGCTGTCAAGCCGCGTCCGGTTGCCCCTTCTCAGGCCTCTAGTGCCTCGGCGCTGCCATGGGCCGGGCCTCTGTCGCTGCCAATCCAGATCCGGCCTGCGCCGCCAAGGCCTGTTTCTCGCCAGCCGCTGGTGCAAAGGCCACCGGCAGCGACCCCGCGACCGGCTCTTTAGACTTGAAAACCTGCCGCTTTCAGAGGCGGAAAGTTTCGGAGCATTCCGGAGCAAGACGCCGAAAAATCGAGCCTGCTATAAGCTATTCCGAACCGAGCGGCGTAAGCCGCGTCGAGGGTGACTGACGTTCGCCGATGAATATGGCGCTCGCCGCTCGCGTACGGAAATGCTCGAGAACATAGAGACGGATAGCCGAGGACAGATTGCCGGTCCTGCGAGTGGTATCGATCGTGGCGATCTGCGTGGACAGTGTCGTGCCCCGCAGCATCGCGATATCTTTCAGGCTGGTCCAGAACGCATCTTCGAGGCTCACGCTGGTCTTGTGACCACCGACGACCACCGATCGTTTAACGACGGCATATTCACGTTCGCCGCGGCTATCGCCGCTCTGGTCGTTTCGCATGATTGGCTCCATCTGGTTTTCCGGACAAGCGTCACTCCCCCGCGCACGATGACATCTCACCGGACGGCTTGTTCGGTCTGGATTACGATATGATGTAACAGACCATCGGTGGACCGCGCCGCGGGCATGCGGGTGATCTTCGCCGGCCCACCTCTGATCGTGCCGTGGCGGATCATCGAGGTACAGGTACATAGTAGCTGAAAGGGCCGGGCACCGGTATTCGGGAAACAACCTAAGTGTTTGCTCACTATCATGATGCCGACGTGAGCAGACATACGGATGCGATGCGCGGAATTTGCTGCGCAGGAATCCAGGTTCGCTATGCGCCGGGGCTGTTTTCTGACCCTGAAACCGTTGCACGGCTTCGAAAGTAGTCCAGGACAAAAAGGCGGATGGCGGAGGAGAGATTGCCCTGTTGACGGTTGCTGTCGATCTCGCCCACCAGTTCGGACAATGTCATGTCGCGAAGGCCCGAGATTTCCTTCATTCCGTTCCAGAACGCCTCCTCAAGACTTACGCTGGTCTTATGGCCGGCCACCACAATCGATCGTTTCACCACCGGCGATTTCATGATGCGTCCTCGGTGTCGATGCGGTGCTGATCGAGCAGCTTTTTCTCGCGGATTATTCGCTGTTCGTTGAGATCGCGTTCGGCCTTGGGCCGGCCGAAGCGTGCTCGGTTGGCGTCGGCAACCGCAGCCATGCGCTCCCGCTCGGCGCGCTTCCTGCGCTTGTTCAGATTGATCACATCCCCCATGACCGATTCCGCCATCTCAAAACGCTGGGAACGCCTACCTGCAAAGGTCAAAATTTACCCGTTCTGCGCAAGCGGCTAAGCGTGCTCTACCATGATGCACTGCAACAGTGATAGAAAATATTCGCTAAATCAAGATATCAAATGAAACATAACTAGTTCGGATGACCGTGTTTTTAGAATGATCCGCTTCGCGGGCGGAGTCTTCCCGTGCGGGGAAGAAGGCTAGGTTGGGTGCGTCATTTTGTCAGGCTGCACCAGACTGTCGAACTCCGCGGCCGTGACGAAGCCGAGCCGCTGGGCCTCCTCCTTCAAGGTCGTTCCGCGGGCGTGGGCGGTTTTGGCGACCTTCGCGGCGTTGTCGTAACCGATCCTGGGTGCAAGCGCCGTGACCAGCATCAGCGAGCGTTGCATCAATTCGCTGATCCGCTTCTCGTCGGCGCGAATGCCCTCGACGCAGTGCTCGGTGAATGAACGCACCACGTCGCTCAGCAATTGGATGGAGTTGATCATGCAATAGGCGAGAACCGGCTTGTAAACGTTGAGCTCGAAGTGACCCTGGCTGCCGGCGACCGTTATCGTGGCCTGGTTTCCGAACACCCGGCAGCAAACCATGGTGATGGCTTCGCACTGGGTAGGATTCACCTTTCCCGGCATGATGGACGAACCAGGCTCGTTTTCGGGCAGGATCAATTCTCCGAGACCGGAACGCGGCCCGGATCCCAGCAGGCGAATATCGTTCGCGATCTTGAAAAGGCCGGTTGCGACCGCGTTGATCGCCCCGTGAGCGAAAACATAGGCGTCGTTGGAGGCCAGCGCCTCGAATTTGTTGGGCGCGCTCGTGAACGGAAGTTTAGCCAGCGCCGCCGCGCGCTTCGCAAACAGTTTCGCAAATTTCGGCTTCGAGTTCAGCCCGGTACCGACGGCGGTTCCGCCTTGCGCCAGCGGATAGAGGTCCTCCAGCGCGGTGCGAAGTCGTGAAAGGCCGTTCTCGACCTGTGCCGCATAGCCGGAGAATTCCTGGCCGAGCGTCAGGGGGGTCGCATCCTGCGTATGGGTCCGACCGATCTTGACGATACGAGCGAACGCTTTTTCCTTTTTGCGCAACGCCTTGAGCAGCCCGGTGAGGGCGGGTACCAGGTCGGACGCGATGCCTGTGGCCGCCGCGATATGCATCGCCGTCGGAAACGAGTCGTTCGACGACTGGCTCATATTGACGTGGTCGTTGGGATGAACGGGCTTTTTGGCGCCGAGTTCTCCACCGAGCAACTCGTTGGCGCGGTTCGCGATCACCTCGTTGAGATTCATGTTGGTCTGGGTGCCCGATCCCGTCTGCCAGACCACCAGCGGGAAATGATCGTCGAGCTTGCCGTCGATCACTTCACGCGCGGCGCGAATGATTGCAGTCGTGCGCCGTTGGTCGAGCAGGCCGAGTTCGCGATTGGTCTGGGCCGCTGCAAGTTTGACGATGCCGAGCGCCCGGATGATCGGCACCGGCATACGATCGTTGCCGATGCGGAAGTTCTGCCGGCTGCGCTCGGTCTGGGCTCCCCAGTAACGGTCGGCCTGAACATCGATGGGACCGAAGCTGTCGGTTTCCGTGCGCGTCGCTGTTTTGCGTGATGACGAAGCCATGGGTCAGGTCCGTTATGCTCGACGCGGCGATGCCAAAGGCAGCCGGCCGCATCGCTGCGGATTGGGACAACTCGGCAAATGCAACGCGCACTACTTTTTGCGGAAGCGGTCCAATCTGACAACCTCGGCGCCTTCGCCAGGCTTGGGTTTGTCCTCGATTTCGGCCGCGGCGGGCAGGGCGGGAGCTTCCGGAACGGTCACGAGCTCCGGCGCAGGCGCTGCCGAAGGCTCGACAGTCTCGGTTGTCGCGGTTTCGGCCGGCTCGAACTGCAGGCCAAACTGAACGGACGGATCGAAAAAGCTCTTGATTGCGTTGAAAGGAACCACCAGACGTTCGGGAACGCCGCCGAACGACAGGCCGACCTCGAAGTGATCCTCACTCACCGCCAGATCCCAGAACTGGTGCTGGAGAATGATCGTCATTTCCTCGGGGTACTGCGCCAGAAGGCGGGATGATATCTTCACCCCGTCTGCTTTCGACAGGAAGGTGATAAAAAAGTGATGCTCGCCCGGCAAACCCTGTTCTGCGGCATCCGTCAACACCCGACGCAGAACGCCGCGCATCGCCTCGCTCGTAAGCACATCGTAGCGGATATGATCGGTTGCCATCGATTGGTCTCGTCGCCTCAGCGGAGTCAATGTAAGTTCCAGCCGGCGATTGAAGCGCCGACTCGCATTGCCTGTTTATGGTACTCCGGCGCTCGCGCCAGGTCAGCAACGGTGAGGTCGGACTTGTGAAATTATTGTCGCCGCCCGTCGAGCAAGCAGCGAACGGATGATAGTGGAGGCTTCTGTTGCCAGGTGCCTCCGAACCCCGCCTGACGGAGCTTAACCCGTCAGGACTTCAGAGTGGTCTTTCAAACTGCGTTACGCAGCCTGAGCAACCGGAGCATAGTTGTCGTTTGCAACTATTGCATAGCCCGATAACGGCGGAACCATACCGGGAAAAAGCGAGCCCTTTACGCCCTCGTCGATCCTGTTTCGCCCCCGCCGGAACCCGCGAATAACAAAAGCCGGGTCGGGCTCTGGTGGAGGCGCCGGGTACTGCCCCCGGGTCCGAATGGTTTATTACGGCGGCCATTTATTTCCATAGCCGGCGAACCGGCAGGCTCAATATAACCCTCGAACGCGGATGAAAAAAGATGCCTGACGGCATATTTGAGCGGGGAAATCTCGCCGGATCCTGCAGTCTTGCGACGCAGCCAGTCTTGCCAGGGAGGCTATGCGAATCCATTCTGAGACAAACCGTCGGCTCCAGTCGCCGCGGCCCGAGACGGGTCGGGCTCCCGCTTCAGCCGTCAGCAGCGCCGTTATTATGAACCAGTACCACGATCTGCTCGAACGAATACTCAGCGACGGTGCGGAGAAACATGACCGTACCGGCACCGGCACGCTGTCCATTTTCGGGCACCAGATGCGCTTCAATCTCGCATCCGGATTTCCGATGCTGACTACCAAGAAGCTTCCGCTCAAATCGATCGTGCATGAACTGCTCTGGTTCCTGAAGGGCGATACCAATATCAAGTACCTGACAGACAACGGCGTCTCGATCTGGAACGAGTGGGCGGACGCCAACGGCGATCTCGGCCCGGTCTACGGTTCGCAGTGGCGCTCATGGCCCGCGCCCGATGGACGCAGCATCGATCAGATCGCCGATGTCGTCGAGATGATCCGGCGCGATCCGGATTCGCGGCGGCTGATCGTCAGCGCCTGGAATCCGGCCGAGGTCGACAGGATGGCGCTTCCGCCCTGCCACTGTCTGTTTCAGTTCTATGTCGCCGACGGAAAGTTGTCTTGCCAGCTCTATCAGCGCTCGGCGGATGTGTTTCTGGGCGTACCCTTCAACATCGCATCCTATGCGTTGCTGACGATGATGGTCGCGCAGGTCACGGGGCTCAAGCCGGGAGACTTCGTGCACAGCCTCGGCGACGCGCACCTCTATTCGAATCACATCGATCAGGCGCGGCTTCAACTCACGCGGCCGCCACGTCCGCTGCCGACGATGACGATCAATCCCGAGGTGAGGGATATCTTCGCTTTCCGCTACGAGGATTTCAAACTCGAGAACTACGATCCCCATCCGCACATCAAGGCCGAGGTCGCGGTGTGACCGCGAACGCCTCCAGGCATCTCGAAATTGTCCTGATCGTCGCAGCCGCCGAGAACGGCGTGATCGGCAGGGGCAACGACATTCCGTGGCGGCTGAAGGCCGATCAGCAGCGCTTCAAGGCCATTACCATCGGCAAGCCGATCGTGATGGGCCGCAAGACATTTGTCTCGTTGCGCCGGCCGTTGCCGGAGCGAACCAATATCGTCGTTACCCGTGATCCAAACTTCGTTGCGATCGGGGCGGTGGTGACGCGATCGCTGGCAGACGCCCTTGCCGTGGCAAAAGGGGATGCGCTGCGACGTTCGGTCACCGAGATCGCGGTGATCGGCGGCGCGGAGATTTATGCCGCGACAATGCCTGCGGCCGATCGTCTCGAAGTGACGGAGGTTCATGCCGAGATCGACGGCGACGCCGTTTTCCCCGCGATCGATCCGTCGATTTGGCACGAAACCGACCGGAGCCAAAACGAGGCGGCAGCAGGCGACACGACGGACTATTCTTATGTGACATATCGCCGTCGGACGCCGCAGTAATCGCACGCTGCGACGTTAACATTGACAATTTTCTGTTCGGATATAGCTCCTTGCAGCCAACAAGCCGCGTTGTAAGGGCCGTGTGCGTCCCCTATAAGGTCGAACAGACAGAGCGAGGCTGGGGTTTGCGAAGCCCGGATCCGCGCGGAGGAGAGTGTCGATGCCGTGGAAGAATCAAAGCGGAGGTCCGTGGGGCTCTGGTCCGAAAGGACCATGGGGATCCGGCCCGCAACCGGCGGGGGGGCCAAAGCCGCCCGATCTCGAGGATCTGCTGCGCCGCGCTCAGGAACGTATCCGACAATTGCTGCCGGGCGGACATCTCAGTGGCATGGGCATTGTGCTGATCCTGATCGGCGCTGTTGTGATCTGGGGCATGTCCGGCTTCTTCCGGGTGCAGTCGGAAGAACTGGGTGTGGTATTGCGCTTCGGCAAGCATGTACGGACCGTGCAGCCCGGCCTCAACTATCACCTGCCGTACCCGATCGAGACCGTGTTGCTGCCGAAGGCGCTGCGCGTCTCGACCCTCAATATCGGTTTGACGCTGGCGCAGGACCCGGCGCGCAACACCAGCACGATGCGCGATGTGCCGGAGGAAAGCCTGATGCTGACCGGCGACGAAAACATCGTCGACGTCGATTTCACGGTGTTGTGGCGGATCAAGCCGGGTGGAGTCGGTGACTTCCTGTTCAACATCCAGAACCCGGAAGGTACCGTCAAGGCCGTGGCGGAAAGCGCGATGCGCGAACTGGTCGGACGCTCGGATATTCAACCGATCCTGACGTCGGAGCGAACCAAGATCGAAATCTCGGTGCAGGAGCTGATGCAGAAGACGCTGGACCAGTACGGCGCCGGCGTTCTGATCCAGCAGGTCCAGATGCAGAAGGTCGACCCGCCGGCACAGGTCATCGATTCTTTCCGCGACGTGCAGGCAGCGCGCTCCGACCTCGAGCGGCTGCAGAACGAAGCCCAGACCTATGCCAATCGCGTCATTCCCGATGCGCGCGGGCGGGGCGCGCAGATCGTGCAGAACGCCGAAGGATACAAGGAGCAGGCGATCGCAGAAGCCAAGGGTCAGAGCTCGCGGTTCCTGCAGGTTTATGAAGCCTACAAGGCGTCGCCGGACGTGACGCGTGAGCGCATCTACCTGGAGACCATGGAGCACGTGCTCGGGGACGCGGACAAGCTCGTGTACGATCTGGGCTCATCGTCTTCGGGCATTGTGCCTTACCTGCCCTTGAACGAACTGACATCGCAGCGCGGCGGCGGCGCGACCGCGAACCAGCCGGCCAAGACGAACGGGAGCGCCCGATGAAAATCGGAGTTTTAGGAATTGCCGGACTGCTGATCGGGCTGGCTTTGCTCGTGGTGGGATATAGTTCCGTGTTCACCGTGAGCCAGACCGAACAGATTTTGGTGGTGCGACTCGGCGAACCGGTGCGTGTCGTCACCGATCCGGGATTGCATTTCAAGGCGCCGTTCGTCGATACCGTGATCCCGATCGACAAGCGAATTCTGGACCTCGAGCAGGCGTCGCAGGAAGTCATTGCATCGGATCAGAAACGGCTCGTCGTCGATGCGTTCGCGCGCTACCGCATCAAGGATGCGCTGCGGTTCTACCAAAGCGTGGGTACCGTCCAGGCCGCCAATATCCAGTTGACGACGCTGCTCAACGCATCGCTGCGCCGGGTTCTCGGCGAGGTGACGTTCATCCAGGTCGTGCGGGATGAGCGCGAAATGCTGATGGCCCGCATTCGCGACCAGCTCGACAAGGAGGCCGCCGGATACGGCATCTCCGTGGTCGACGTCCGGATTCGCCGAGCCGATCTGCCCGAGCAGAACAGCCAGGCGATCTATCAGCGCATGCAGACCGAGCGGCAACGCGAAGCCGCCGAGTTCCGCGCTCAGGGCGGTCAGAAAGCGCAGGAAATTCGGGCCAAGGCCGATCGCGAAGCAACCGTGATCATCGCCGAAGCCAATTCCGCGGCCGAGCAGATTCGCGGTCAGGGCGATGGTGAGCGCAACCGGCTGTTTGCCGCGGCCTACAATCAGGCGCCGGCATTCTTTGCGTTCTACCGGTCGATGACCGCCTATCAGAATGGCTTGAAGGGCAGCGACACCCGCTTCCTGCTGAAACCCGATTCCGACTTCTTCCGCTTCTTCGGAAGTGCCGGCGGCAGGCCCTCCGCACCCGCGCCGAAGCCGTAAGCTCCGAAACGCGGGGGATGCCGGGGGCCGTCCGATGGGTTCCATTGCCTTCGCCGATTTTCTGATCGGTCTTGGGATTCTCTTCGTGCTCGAAGGCATCCTGTTCGCAGCGGCGCCGGATTTGACGCGGCGGGCCATGAAAAGCGCGCTGGCTTTGCCGGAGCACGTTTTGCGAATGATCGGCATCGGCTCGGCCATTGCGGGCCTGATCCTGATCTGGCTGGTCAGGCATTAAAGCCGTTTGCGTTTTCGGCGAAATAAACCGATCCGTCTTGCCGGCGTGGTATGCCGTCATTCCACCTGTCTCTCGTCGCTCGCCGAAACTCAAGGGCGTAGAGACCCGGCGAAACCGGGTGCGACCGGTCGCAACGGTCGGAAGAAAGAATCGGTCGACAACCGGTCAACGGCATCGTGAAAGCATGCCAGCTTTTCGCCGCAATCGATACCGCTGGTGGCCGCAAACACCGTTTCCGCTGCTTGCGTAGATAGAGTGTTCGGGCGCACTGTAGGCCCGACGATATGCTTCTCCAGGAGAGACTTGAAACATGACCGGAGCGATTCCCGCGTTGAGACTTCGCCGGCGTTCCCTGCTGGCCGCGTTTTGCCTCGGCGCCGCGAGTGCCCTGATATCCGTGCCGGCCCTTGCCCGCGGTCCCGACGGCATCGCCGACGTCGCGGAGAAGGTGATCGACGCAGTGGTCAATATCTCGACGACCCAGACGGTCGAAGCCAAAGGCGGGGAGGGACGCCGCGCCATTCCGCAGCTCCCGCCCGGTTCGCCGTTCGAGGAATTTTTCGATGACTTCTTCAAGAACCGCCGGAGCGGCAAGGATGGCGGCCTGCAACCGCACAAGACCAACTCGCTCGGTTCCGGATTCATCGTCGACCCTTCCGGAATTGTCGTCACCAACAATCACGTCATTGCCGATTCCGACGAGATCAACGTCATTCTGAATGACGGCACCAAGGTCAAGGCCGAGATCGTCGGCGTGGACAAGAAAACCGATCTCGCCGTGCTGAAGTTCAAGCCGCCGCACCCTCTGACCGCCGTCAAGTTCGGCGATTCCGACAAGTTGCGGCTCGGCGAATGGGTGATCGCCATCGGCAATCCGTTCAGCCTCGGCGGCACCGTTACCGCCGGTATCGTCTCGGCGCGCAACCGCGACATCAACAACGGTCCGTATGAGAACTATATCCAGACCGACGCCGCCATTAACCGCGGCAACTCCGGCGGTCCGCTTTTCAACCTCGACGGCGAGGTTGTCGGAGTCAACACGCTGATTATCTCGCCGTCGGGCGGCTCGATCGGCATCGGTTTCGCCGTGCCCTCGAAAACGGTCGCCGGCGTCGTCGATCAGTTGCGGCAGTTTGGCGAGTTGCGGCGCGGCTGGCTCGGGGTCCGTATCCAGCAGGTCACCGATGAAATCGCCGATAGCCTCAATATCAAACCGGCGCGGGGCGCTCTGGTCGCCGGCGTCGAGGACAAGGGGCCGGCCAAGCCCGCCGGCATCGAACCGGGCGACGTCGTCATCTCCTTCGACGGAAAGGACATCAAGGAGCCGAAGGATCTGTCGCGCATCGTGGCCGACACGGCCGTCGGCAAGACTGTCAATGTCGTGATCATCCGCAAGGGCAAGGAAGAAACCAAGAAAGTGACGCTGGGGCGTCTCGAGGATAGCGACAAGGTCACGCCCGTGTCGGTCAAGACCAGGCCCGATGGTGACGAGAAGCTCGACACGCAGAAGGCGCTCGGCCTCGATCTCGCCGCGCTGAGCAAGGATCTGCGGGCGCGCTACAAGATCAAGGATAGCGTCAAGGGCGTTGTCGTCACCGACGTGGAGGCGGATTCGGACGCGGCGGAGAAGCGGCTCAGCGCCGGCGATGTCATCGTCGAGGTGGCGCAGGAAGCTGTCAGCAGCGCCTCCGATATCCGCAAGCGCATCGATCAGTTGAAGAAGGACGGCAAAAAGGCCGTGCTGCTGATGGTCTCGAACGGCGCAGGCGAACTGCGGTTCGTGGCGCTGAGCTTGAAGTAGGCGACGACCGCGCTTCGCCCGTCATTTTTCGGACGGCTTGCATCGCAAGCCGATCCGGAATTTGTATCGACGCATCGGATAAGGCGGCCGCAAGGGTTATGGATTCGAGGCTCGTACCTGTGTGCATCCCGGTATGAGGATATTGTCGAGCGTCGTGTATCTGCTGTGCCTCAGAACAAAATCTATGCGCTGACGAACTCCTCGCGACGATAGCCTTGCGCATACAACAGCGCAGTGAGGTCGCCATGGTCGATTCGTGCGGCTGCGGCTGCGGCAACCGCAGGCTTGGCATGATAGGCGACGCCGAGGCCTGCGTTTTGAATCATGCCGAGGTCGTTGGCGCCATCGCCGACAGCAAGCGTATCGACGTTATCGAGATCGAAGGCCTCGCGCAGTTCGACCAGCGTTGCCAGTTTTGCTTCGCGGCCGACGATCGGTTCTGCGGCCTTGCCCGATAATTTACCGTATTCGATAAGCAGCGTGTTGCCGCGATTTTCCTGAAAGCCGATCATGGGCGCCACCGCTTCGGTGAACAGCGTGAAGCCGCCGGAGATCAGGCAGGTATAGGCGCCATTGGCGCGCATGGTCATGACCAGTTCGCGGCCGCCCGGTGTCGGTGTGATGCGTTGTGCCAGCACGTCGTCGACAACGGTGACGGGAAGGCCTTTCAATAAGGCCACGCGCTCGCGAAGCGCGTCTTCGAATTTCATTTCTCCGAGCATGGCGCGTTCGGTGATGGCGGCAACGTGCGCCTTGAGACCGGCGAAATCGGCGAGTTCGTCGATGCACTCCTGGCCGATCATGGTGGAATCCATGTCGGCCAGAAACAGTTTCTTGCGCCGGCCAAGCTGCGGCTGGACCACCACGTCGATCGGCAGATCGGCGCGCGCTTCGCGCAGGCGCTGCACGATCGCGGGAATGGTCTCCTCGCTTTCGAAGGGAATGTCGGCCGCGACTTCGTCCCACAGCCAATGCGCCGGCCCGGCGTTGCCAAGAATTGCGCGCGCGCCGTCCAGCACCGTGCTATCGAGCGCGGGGTTGGCAGGATTGCAGATCAGCGTGGCGACGAGCGACATGAGCGGGGTAAATCCTGGCGAGGCGGAAGAGGGCGGGGCGGATGCCGTGCTTATCGCAGGGCCGACGGCGAGCGGCAAGTCCGCGCTGGCGCTTTCGCTGGCCGAGCGGACCGGCGGTATCGTCATCAACACCGACTCCATGCAGGTGTATCGCGATCTTCGCATCATCACGGCACGCCCGACGCCGGACGAGGAAGCGCGTGTGCCGCACCGGCTTTACGGTCATGTCGATGCGAGCATTAACTGCTCCGCAGGAATGTGGGTTGGCGATGCCGCGAAGGCCCTCGCGGAAGCGCGTGCGCAAAACCGTCTGCCGATCTTTGTCGGTGGCTCCGGTCTTTACTTCAAGGCGCTGACTCGCGGCCTGTCGGCGGTGCCGCCGATTCCGTCCCAGCTGCGCGACGCCGTGCGGGCGCGACTCGAAAGCGAAGGGCCCGAGGCGCTGCATGCCGTTCTCGCGCGGCGCGATCCGGCGGCGGCGGACCGTCTGAAGCCGCGCGACCGGGCGCGCATCGCCCGCGCTTTAGAGGTCGTCGAGGCGACCGGCCGCTCCCTGACTGACTGGCATCGCGATGGCCTTCCGCCGCTGTTGCCGCCGGACAAGGTGAAGCCGGTGTTCCTCGCTCCCGATCGTGAAGCGCTCTATGCGCGGATCGATGCCCGCTTCGGTGCGATGCTCGGGGCCGGAGCCCTGGAGGAAGTCGCGGCGCTGGCCGAACGCCGCCTCGATCCGCTCTTGCCCGCGATGAAGGCGCACGGCGTGCCGGCGCTGATCCGGCATCTGCGCGGCGAGATGTCCTTGGATGAGGCAGCCGGGATTGGTCGCGCCGACACCCGCCATTACGCCAAGCGGCAGTTCACCTGGTTCCGCCACCAGTTGCCGGAGTTTGAATGGGTGAGGCCGGAGGAGGTGGACGTGCACCTGAGCTACTTAACCTCGCCAAGCGCATGGCGATCGGCTGAATGGGATGCGTGGCCAAAGTAACAAAACAAACGGCGGGAAATCCTCTCCCAAAACGAGGTCTGCTGGCATATTTGGGTCGAAACACGGTTGACGGGGGCGACTCTGGCCTCTATAACCCGCGCAACCTTTGGGAAGTCTGGCGATAAAATGCGTAATTTTGTTACCAAAGTGGTGCCCGTTATCGTCGTACCCTGGAGCGCCGCCCGGGACGGCTGAGGCCGTCTGAATTCAAGGCGGTGCGCCCGGGGCCCTTCAGAGGCCCTTTTTTATTTTCCGACGATCCGAAGCCGACGGAGCCGACCATGAGCGACAGCAAACGCCACGCCCCCCAACAGATGACCGGTGCGGCCATGATCGTCCGCGCCCTCGTCGATCACGGCGTCAAACACATTTTCGGCTATCCGGGCGGCGCAGTGCTTCCGGTCTATGACGAGATCTTTCAGCAGAGCGACATCGAACATATCCTAGTGCGGCACGAGCAGGGCGCCGGTCATGCGGCCGAAGGCTATGCCCGCTCGACCGGCAAGCCGGGCGTCGTGCTGGTGACCTCAGGCCCCGGCGCCACCAACATGGTGACGCCGCTGACCGATGCGCTGATGGATTCGATCCCGCTCGTCTGCATCACCGGGCAGGTGCCGACGCACCTGATCGGAAACGACGCGTTCCAGGAATGCGACACCGTCGGCATCACCCGGCCGTGCACCAAGCACAACTGGCTGGTGCGCAATGTCGACGATCTTGCCAAGGTGCTGCACGAGGCATTCTACGTGGCGACCACGGGCCGGCCCGGACCTGTCGTCGTCGACGTGCCGAAAGACGTTCAATTCGCGACCGGAACTTATACGCCGCCGCGCAAGTCGGATGTCCACGTCTCATATAAGCCTCAGGTCAAGGGCGATGCCGGACAGATCCGCAAGGCGGTGTCGCTGCTGGTCAACGCCAAGCGGCCGGTGATTTATACCGGCGGCGGAATCATCAATTCAGGCCGCGACGCCTCGAAAACATTGCGCGCGCTGGTCGAAGCCACGGGCTTTCCGATCACATCAACCCTGATGGGTCTCGGCGCCTACCCGGCCTCCGGCAAGAACTGGCTCGGCATGCTCGGCATGCACGGCACCTATGAAGCCAACATGGCGATGCACGATTGCGACGTCATGCTGTGCATCGGCGCGCGCTTCGACGATCGCATTACCGGCCGCACCGACGCGTTCTCGCCGGGGTCAAAGAAGATTCACATCGACATCGATCCCTCGTCGATCAACAAGAACATCCGCGTCGATGTGCCGATCATCGGCGATGCGGGCAGCGTCATGAGCGACCTGTTGCAGGCGTTCAAGGCGGAAGGCAAGACGCCGAAGATCGATCCGTGGTGGTTCGAGATCGGACGCTGGCGCGCACGCAATTCGCTGGCCTACAAGAAGAACAACGACGTGATCCTGCCGCAGTTCGCGATTCAGCGGCTGTTCGAGGCGACGCGCGGACGAGACACCTACATCACCACTGAAGTCGGCCAGCATCAGATGTGGGCGGCGCAGTTCTTCGGCTTCGAGGAGCCGCACCGCCTGATGACCTCGGGCGGCCTCGGCACCATGGGGTATGGCCTGCCGGCCGCACTCGGCGCGCAGGTGGCGCATCGCGACAGCCTTGTCATCGACATCGCCGGCGACGCCTCCGTGCAGATGACGATGCAGGAAATGTCGACGGCCGTTCAGCACGAGCTTCCGATCAAGATCTTCATCCTGAACAACCAGTACATGGGCATGGTACGGCAGT
This sequence comes from Nitrobacter sp., assembly GCF_051535215.1. Taxonomy (NCBI): domain Bacteria; kingdom Pseudomonadati; phylum Pseudomonadota; class Alphaproteobacteria; order Hyphomicrobiales; family Nitrobacteraceae; genus Nitrobacter; species Nitrobacter sp. Next base: position 16,251 of record NZ_JBPPLY010000028.1, read on the forward strand.
GGCAGCAGTTGCTGCACGGCAATCGCCTGTCGCATTCGTACTCGGAAGCGCTGCCGGATTTCGTCAAGCTCGCCGATGCCTTCGGCTGTGTCGGCATCCAGACGACGAAGCCGTCCGACCTGGACGGCGCGATCAGGGAAATGATCTCGGTGAAAAAGCCGGTGTTGTTCGACTGCCGCGTGGCGGCGCTGGAAAACTGTTTCCCAATGATCCCGTCCGGCAAGGCGCACAACGAAATGCTGCTGCCGGCGGAAGCCAATGACGATGCGACCGCAGCCGCCTTCGCCGGCGGCAAGGCGCTGGTGTGAAACGTCCATGAAAACTGGATGCCCGCCTTCGCGGACATGACCAATTGAGAGAGCGTAAATGAACCAGCC
>NZ_JBPPLY010000029.1:0-15638 GCF_051535215.1 Nitrobacter sp.
ACGCAGGTTTCCCCGGGGTACTGCGCAAGACCCGCCAAGACAACAATGCCCGGCCAAGAGATAGTGTCATGAAAGCAGCGTTTCTTCCCGACCGGGGGGTGGTCAAGGTCAGCGGCGACGACGCCCGCAATTTTCTCAACGGTCTTGTGACCACTGATGTGACCAAAGTCCAGCCTGGGACTGGCCGCTTCGGCGCGCTGCTGACGCCGCAAGGCAAGATCACGTTCGACTTCCTCATTACCGAAGCGCAGCCGGGCCATGGCGGCGGCTTCCTGATCGACTGCCCGTTGTCGCTGGCGCAGCCGCTTGCGACCAAACTCGGCTTCTACAAGCTGCGCGCCAAGGTCACGGTCGAAAACCTTTCAGGCACGCTCGGCGTGCTGGCGGCCTGGGACGGCGAACCCGCCATGCACCCCGACCTGACCTTCGCCGATCCGCGCAGCGACAAGCTCGGCTGGCGCATTCTCGCACCGCAGGATCTCGCAGCCCGGGCGGCCACCGTGATCGGCGCCGAACTGGTCGAAGGCGCCGATTACGAAGCCCACCGGATCGCATCAGGCGTGCCGAGCAGCGGCGTCGATTTCGCCTTCGGCGACGCCTTTCCGCATGAAGCCAATATGGACCGGCTGCACGGCGTCGACTTCGACAAAGGCTGTTATGTCGGTCAGGAAGTGGTGTCGCGCATGGAGCATCGCGGCACCGCGCGCAGCCGGATCGTGCGCGTGCTGCTGGATGACGGCGCGCCGGAGGCTGGCGCGGCCGTCGTCGCGGCGGACAAGCCGGTCGGCACCATGGGTTCGTCGGCCGCGGGTCAGGGTCTTGCGCTGCTACGGCTGGATCGCGCCGCAGACGCGATCGAGGCCGGGATTCCGTTGACGGCAGGCGCCGTGACGATCCGTGTCGCGGACCCGGACGACCTCAAGCTCGCGGCGAAGAAGACGGTCGCATGACGCAATCCGCGCGCCTGCATGCCGACGGCCTGACCCGCTGTCCGTGGCCCGGCGACGACCCGCTCTATCTCGCCTATCACGACACCGAGTGGGGCGTGCCCGAATACGACAACCGCGCGCTGTTCGAAAAGCTGATCCTCGACGGCTTTCAGGCGGGTCTGTCGTGGATCACGATCCTGCGCAAGCGCGACAACTTCCGCCGCGCCTTCGACGATTTTAACCCGGAAAAGATCGCGCGCTACGGCGACAGGAAAATCCACGCGCTGATGAACGATGCCGGCATCGTGCGTAACCGGGCGAAGATCGCGGGCGCCGTCGCAAGCGCACAATCCTATCTGGCGATCATGGAGCAGGGTCTGGGCTTTTCCGGCATGTTATGGGGCTTCATGGACGGCAGGCCGAAGGTCAATCGCTTCAAGACCACCGCGACCGTGCCGGCCTCGACGCCGCTCTCGATCAAAATCTCGAAGGAACTGGCCTCGCGCGGATTCAAGTTCGTCGGCCCCACGATCGTGTATGCCTTCATGCAGGCGACCGGCATGGTCAACGATCATCTGGTGACGTGTCATTGCCACGAGACGTGCGGCCAGCAGACGCGCAAGCCGCGCCCTGCGACGACATGACGGTAAAGGCGGCTCCGAAAATCTCGGCGCGCGCATGGCAGCGGATGCTGTCCGGCCGTCGGCTCGACCTGCTCGATCCCTCGCCGCTCGATATCGAGCTCGTGGATATCGCGCATGGCCTCGCCCGGGTGGCGCGATGGAACGGCCAGACCCGCGGCGCGCATATCTTCTCCGTCGCGCAGCACACGTTGCTGGTCGAAGCCGTGATGCGCGAGCATACCCCACGCGTCGATATTCGGGTGCGGCTGGCGGCGCTTCTGCATGACGCGCCGGAATATGTCATCGGCGACATGATCTCGCCGTTCAAGGCGGTGATCGGCGGTTCCTACAAGACGGTGGAGAAACGGCTGTTGTCGGCGATCCATATCCGCTTCGGACTGCAACCGGCGCTGCCCGCCGATATCGAGCGGCAGATCAAGGATGCCGACATGGGCGCGGCCTATCTCGAGGCGACGCATCTTGCGGGCTTCGCCGAGCCTGAAGCGAAGCGCCTGTTCGGCAGCGATCCCGGCCTGCCGGCGACGATGATCGACGACTATCTGACGCCGTGGTCCGCGAGCAAGGCCGAAAAGCGGTTCCTGGCGCGGTTCAAGAGCCTGCAGGCTTGATGGCCTGAAGCGTTTTGAGCGAAGGGGTATCCGGTTCGCGTCGAGAACCGCGTCGAATCACAATCATAGAGTTCCGCTTCTGCATTCCATCAGAAGCGGAAAGGCCTAGGCGGTTCCAGGCCGCAGACAGTCTTTCGCCCCCGCGCGCACGAGCCTATATTTTCCGGAAAACCGGGAATGCCATGATCCACGTTTGCTCGCTTGCCTTGCTTGCCGATACCGTAAGAACCACGGGCGCCAGCCATATCCTTACCGTGATGGCCAATGTCGATCAGGTGCAGCGCCCGCGCTCCGTACTCGAAGCCAATCACCTGAAGGTGTCGATGGACGACATCAGCGAGCCCGCGGATGGTTTCGTCGCGCCAAACGACGGCCATATCCTGCAGCTTCTCGCCTTCATCCGCGGTTGGGACCGCAAGGCGCCGCTGGTCGTGCATTGCTACGCCGGCATCAGCCGCTCGACAGCGAGCGCCTTCACCGCCGCCTGCGCGCTCAATCCGCACCGCGACGAAATCTCCATCGCACGGCAGATCCGCGCGGCGTCGCCGATCGCGCAGCCGAACCGCCTGATCGTGACGTTGGCGGACAAGGCGCTCGGCCGCGAGGGGCGGATGCTGCGCGCGCTCGACGAGATGGGTCCCGGCAACATGGCGATCGAAGGCCGGCCGTTCCGCGTCGATCTGGAATAGCGTTATAGCGTTTTCGAGCGAGGCGGATACCGGCTCGCGTCAAGAAAACACGTCAAATCGTAAATCACAGAGCCACGCTTCTGATTCCATCAGAAAGCCCCTCGCCGACTTCAATCCGCCATCGCGCCCGCGGATCGCAATCAGGCCGCGTGCCGCCGCACTTGCAGCGCCTCGCCGAATGCTTCGAACAGCGTCCGGTTGACCGGATTGCATTGCGGATCGTATTCGGCGTGCCATTGCACGGCGAGAGCGAAGGCCGGCGCATCGGCGATACGGATCGCCTCGATAGTGCCATCCTCGGCCACGCCCTCGACAACAACACGCTCGCCGGGTTCGAGAATGCCCTGGCCGTGCAGCGAATTGACACGGATGGTCTCGCGGCCGAGCAATCGCGCGAACACACCGCCCTGAACCAGGCGGACATCGTGGCGATCGCCGAACACCACGTTCAGGTCCGGATGAATCTCGCCGTTCTCAAGCCGCGGCATCCGGTGATTCAGGCGTCCCGGCAATTCGCAAATTTCCGGATGCAGCGAGCCGCCGAATGCGACGTTGATCTCCTGCAGACCGCGACAGATGCCGAAGATCGGAACGCGGCGGGCGACACAGGCCTGCGCCAGTGACAATGCGAGATCGTCGCGGTTGACGTCGTAAGGCTCATGCCGAGGATCCGGCTCGGCGCGAAAACGGCTCGGATGCACATTGGCACGCGCGCCCACCAGCACAACGCCGTCGACCGCATCGAGCAGCGCTCCGATCTCGGTAACCTTCGGGCAGCCTGCGAACATCAGGGGCAGCGCGCCTGCGACCTCGGCAACCGCCCGCAGGTTCTGCTCGCTGACCATCTGCATTTCAAATCGGTTCTCGAGGCGGTGCGAACTGCCGATCACGCCGACCACCGGCTTTTTCATCGCCAGACACCCATCTCAATCAGCGGGTCATTGGTCCGGATATACATCTTAAGGTCTTCGCGGAGGGGCGACTCGCGGCAAATGGTTCAACGATCATGCCTCTCGACCGAAGCCGGATCAACAATTCAACACCGCGAGCCAACCATGCCCATGCAGCACGCAAAAGCGACGCGCGGCCCGTGCCCCGGTTGACCCATCCGGTGCGATCGCCACGTCGGGCCAGATCAATCGGTGGAACGGCGAAGCTCAAGAGCGCCTTCGACCTTGGCCGGCTTCGCTTCCGGCTTGACGGGATCGAGCCTGGCGCTTTCGACCCGCGGGGTCTCGACGCGCGCGGTCACCTCTGGTTTCGAGGCGTCGGCCGTGCGCGAACCGTGCCCACGGCTGCGGGGGCGCGCGGCGGCACGCGCCAGCAACATCTGCCTTCCGCCCTGATGGTTGAAATCGCAATAGGCAAAGCCCATGCCGGAAACCGAACCACGGAAGCTGCGATCGCTCTGCTTGTCGAGGTTGAAGCACGGCTCGAACGGAAGGCCCTTGAGCGAGGCGCAGACCGCCTGCCCGCGTACCTGAAGCGTATTGCCCGGCAGCCTCATGTGGCGGACCGGACCCGAGCCGCTGAACTGCACCGCGCCGGCTGCGCCGCCGTCCTCGAACACCCGACCGGCGCCGCGCGTACCGTCGAAGCAGGTGAAGGCAAAAACCTTGCCGGCCACGAACCGCCTGGCCTCGTCGGCATTCATCATGTGACCGGCCATTGCCGGTGCCGCGATCGCACCTGCAACCAGGGCTCCTGACACGAAACGCGCGAGCATGACTGCAACTCCAACGAACTTGAACGGGCCGACCGCGAACGGCCGACGCCTTTACCCACTGCTTACCATACCAACCGTGGCAACATTGGAGCAGCTTGGTTGGTAAAGTCTGAACATCCCTAGAGAATTTTTACCACGATGCGCCCGCGCACCCCGCCGGCAAGAATCCGGGCGCCGGCCTCGATAACCTCGTCCAGACCGATTTCATGAGTGATTTCAGTCAGCTTGGACCGATCCAGCTCAGTCGCGAGCCGACTCCATGCGGTTTTGCGAAGTCCGATCGGGCACATCACGGAGTCGATGCCAAGCAGACACACCCCACGCAAAATGAATGGCGCCACCGACGACGGGAGATCCATGCCGCCAGCGAGGCCGCAGGCGGCGATGGCGCCCCGGTATTTCGTCATCGACAACAGATTGGCGAGCGTGGTGGATCCGACGCTATCGATCCCTCCCGCCCAGCGTTCCTTCGCAAGCGGTTTGGCCGGTCCCGACAACTCGTTGCGGTCAATCACCTCAGCCGCGCCGAGATCCTTGAGGTAGCCGCCTTCCGATAGACGGCCGGTGGAGGCGATGACGTGGTAGCCAAGCCTGGAGAGCACGGCTATCGCCACCGATCCGACGCCGCCGGCGGCTCCGGTCACGATCACGGGCCCGTCCTTCGGCGTCAGGCCGTGTCTTTCGAGCGCCATCACCGACAGCATCGCGGTGTAGCCCGCGGTCCCGATCGCCATGGCGTCGCGCGCCGTCAGGCCCTCGGGCAGCGCCACCAGCCAGTCACCATTGACGCGGGCCTTTTCCGCATAGGCCCCGAGGTGGGTTTCGCCCATCCCCCAGCCGTTGCAAATGACCTTGTCGCCAATCTTCCAGGAAGGATGCGACGACTGCTCGACCGTGCCGGCGAAATCGATTCCCGCAATCATCGGAAAGCGCCGTACCACCGGCGCCTTGCCGGTGACCGCCAGGCCATCCTTGTAGTTCAGCGTCGACCATTCGACTCGCACGGTGACGTCGCCGTCCATCAGTTCGGCTTCGTCGAATTGAGTCAGCGCGGCCGTCGTGCCCTTCTCGGCCTTGTCGATCCGGATCGCCCTGAATGTCGTCATTGCTGTCGCTCCCGGATGTCTGGGCGAGCCTTTCGGAAGATTGAACCCATTACGCAGGCTGCGCAACCGCCCGCCGGACCGGCGCTTCGACGATCGGCAGGTTGATCAATGCGGACAGCACGCCGAACAGCACCGACAGCCACCAGACCGCCGTGTAGGAACCAAAATGGTCGAATGCCACGCCGCCCAGCAGCGCGCCGAGGAACCCCCCGACCTGATGGCTGAAGAACGCGAAGCCATAGAGCGTCGCCAGCCAGCGGGTACCGAACATCAGCGCCACGAGGCTCGTGGTGGGCGGCACCGTGGACAGCCAGGTCAGGCCGGTGACGATGCCGAACGCGACCGCGGAGAACGTCGTCATCGGGGTTGAAATGAACGCGACGATCGACAGCGCGCGGATGAAGTAAATCGCCGACAGGATGTAGCGCTTCGGCATCCTGGTCGACAGCCATCCGACACTGAGCGATCCGATGATGTTGAACAGGCCGATTGCTGCCAGCACCCAGCCGCCGGCCTGAACCGACAGCCCACGATCGACCAGATAAGCCGGCAGATGCGCGGTGATGAAGGCGAGCTGGAAACCGCAGGTGAAGAAGCCGAGCACCAGCAGCACGTAGGAGCGATGACCGAAGGCTTCCGCCAGCGCGCTCTTGAAAGACTGTTCCGACGCGGCGGCAGCGGCGCCGCCGGCATCGCTCGGCGGCGTCGACAACACCAGCGCGAACGGCACGACGAACAGCATGAGCACCGCGAACACCGTCAGCGCCGGCTGCCAGCCGAAATTGTCGATCAGCGCGACGCTGAACGGCGCAAATACGAATTGCCCGAACGAGCCGGCCGCTGTGCCGGCGCCCAGCGCAAGACCGCGCCACTGCAACGGCAACAGCTTGCCGAACGCCGACAGCACCAGATTGAACGAGCATCCGGACAGACCGAAGCCGACCAAAAATCCTGCTCCGATATTGAGCGACACCGGCGTGTCGGCATAGCGCATCACCAGAAGGCCGGCGGCATACATCAATGCGCCAGCCGAAATTACCCGCACGCTGCCGAACCTGTCGGCAATCGCGCCGGCGAAGGGCTGGCCGATGCCCCACAAAAGGTTCTGAACCGCGAAGGCGAGCGCGAAGACGTCGCGGCCCCACGAGAACTCGCTGCTCATGGGTTGCATGAAGAAGCCGAAGGCGGACCGCGGTCCGAACGTCAGCATTCCGATCAGGCAACCGCAGATGATGATCACGAGCGGCGTGCGCCACCCCGTTTCACGCACGGTCTGCAGACCGCTTTCTTCGGATGTCGCCATCGGGACTGTCCATTTGCCGGTGCAGATGTAGACGGAACATCAGCACCTTCGGCCGGCAAGGCCGAGGCCTGCAAGTTAATGCGCCTGCATGAAATTGCCAACTCGCCAAAGCAGCTATTAGGAGATGAGATTTGATTGAATTGTCATGCCCGGCTTTGTGCCGGGCATCTGCGTCTTAAAACTGGAAATCAGATCAAAGGACGTGGATGGCCGACACCAAGCCCGGCCCATGACAGGTTGAAATGCCTTAACTGCGACTTACCGCCGGGCTCGCAGTTCCGCCGAACTGTGCGCGGCTTCCGCCAATCGGGCCGTGATCTCGGCGGTCTGGGCCGTCGTACCCCAACTCGGCGCGTCACTGCCGTCGCCCCAGGCCCGCGGACGATAGAAGGTGTGGACCCCGGTGCGGTACATCTTTTTCATTTCGCGTACCCAGGAGGGATGCACCCAATAAGCATGATAGTGCGTCGACTTGCCGACTTCCGGCAGCCACAGCCGCCCATCAAGCGTGGCCTTCGCGATCCTGCGGGCGCGATCCCACATGTCCGGCTCGGTGACCACATCGCGAATGCCGTCGCAGGCGAAGGTGAACTGGCACGCCAGATGACGGTTCGCATTCTGATAGACCACGCCGCACACGGTAGTAGGATAATAGCCCGAGAACACGCGGTTCATCACCACCTGCGCCACCGCGATCTGGCCGCGGATCGCCTCGCCCCGCGCTTCGAAGTAGACCGCTTCGGCAAGGCACTTTTCCTGCTTGGCGCGTTTCTTCTGGTCGAGCAGGCCGAGCCGCTCGGCCGGTGTTTCGACCTCGCCCTTGCCGACCACGGTTTCGCCAGCCTTCCCGGTATCCTGTCGCAACGGCATGGACGCCTTCATATCGGGATCTGCGGGCAGACCCGGGGTCACGATCATCGGTTCTTCACCGGGCTGCCAGCGTTCCAGGCTCTCGCTCGCGACGCCCAGCGACGAGCCGCCGAAATAAAGACTTGCCGTCTTGATGGAGAACCCGTCGCTGGAAGGCGGCGGTTCGATCGTGGCATCGTCGGCTTCGCGGTTCCGCTTGTGATCGTCGAGCGGCTGCGCCTCGAGCGAGCGCGAAACATCATATTGCGGCAGCGGCGGCGCTTTCAGCGCTTCCGCCAGTTCGGGATCGAGCGCCGCCGGCTCGGCGGCATGGGTAGCCGCCGCGGTCTTGGCTCCCATCACCGATGTATTTGATGTCGGGGTTTGCTGTGGCGGCGCGCTCGCCGGCACAGCAGGTTGCCTCTCCGGCGTCACAATCGTCAGACGATCGCCTTTCAGCGTGCGATCGACCTTGGGGAAATCGGAGGCCTGATAGCGAGGCGGCGGCCGCAGTACCGGGTTACGCGCAACGATGCCGCCGTTCTGATCGTCGAGGCTTGCAAGTAACAGCGTAGCCGCACGCGGCGCGGCGGTGCCGACGGGGCGGCCGAAGCTGAAGGTCGCGACCTGAATGGAACTGACCGCGGAGGCGAACACACGCTTTTGCCAGCGCTCGGCAACGCCGGGCTGATGCGCAAGCAGCGCGGCGATATCCTGATAGCCGGTTTCGTTCGGGATCAATGCGAAGAAGCAGAGACCGAAACCGAAGAGTGCAAGGCGCGCACTCTTCGGTTGGTTACGCAACACAAACATCGACACGCTCACGCAACGCCACACAACGATCGATCCGCACGGTTCGGTGCAATTCGATCGATTGCGGTAATATCCAATTAAAGTTGCGAGGGCGTTAATCGGCGATGCGCGCGCATCACAGGCAAGAGCGCAGTCGCGGGCGCGGGCGGATGTTGCAAGGTTGGTAAATAACCGCTCCGGCCGAATGGTAAAGATCAGGTCAACGCTATAGCGTTTTCGAGCGAAGTGGATGCCGGTTCGCGTGAAGAGAACGCGTCAAAAAAAACGCGGATGCAATGTCCCAAAACAGGACGGGCGATCAGGCCTGACTTGCAGCCGTTTTGCGGAGCGCGGCCTGCGCGGCGGCAAGGCGCGCGATCGGCACGCGATAGGGCGAGCACGACACATAGTTCAATCCGATCTCGTGACAGAACGCCACCGACACCGGATCGCCGCCGTGTTCGCCGCAGATGCCCACCTTGAGATTCGGCCGGGTCTTGCGGCCGCGGGCCACACCTATCTTAACCAGTTCTCCGACGCCGTTGCGGTCCATCGAGATGAACGGATCGATCTCCAAAATGCCCTTCGTGATATAAGTGCCGAGAAAGCTTGCGGCGTCGTCGCGGCTGATACCGAAGGTCGTCTGCGTCAGATCGTTGGTGCCGAACGAAAAGAACTCCGCGCTTTCCGCGATCTCACCCGCCACAAGGCAGGCGCGCGGCAGTTCGATCATGGTGCCGACCTGATAGCTCAGCTTGGCGCCGGTCTCGCGCATCACCGACTGCGCGGTCACGTCGATCCGCGCCTTGATCAGATCGAATTCCGCTTTGGTCGCGATCAGCGGCACCATGACCTCAGCCGCAACGACCTTGCCAGTGCGCTTGCCGGCCTCGACCGCTGCCTCGAAAATCGCACGCGCCTGCATCTCGGCGATCTCCGGATAGACGATCGCAAGGCGGCAGCCGCGAAAGCCGAGCATCGGATTGAATTCGGCCAGACTGCGGGCACGGTCAGCCAGTCTGCGCGGATCGGTATTCATCGCGCGCGCGACTTCCTCGATCTCGGCTTGCGTATGCGGCAGGAACTCGTGCAGCGGCGGATCGAGCAGCCGGATCGTGACCGGCAAGCCCTTCATGATCTCGAACAGTTCGACGAAATCGGCGCGCTGCATCGGCAGCAGCTTCGACAGCGCAGCGCGGCGCGCCTGCTCGTCCTCGGCCAGGATCATCTCGCGCACGGTGCGGATGCGGGTCTCTTCGAAGAACATGTGCTCGGTGCGGCACAGGCCGATGCCCTCGGCTCCAAACTTCACCGCCGTGCGGGCATCGGCCGGCGTGTCACCGTTGACGCGGATGCGGAGCTTGCGAACCTCGTCGGCCCAGCCCATCAGCGTGCCGAACTCGCCCGACAATTCCGGCTCGATCATCGGCATCTGTCCCGCCAGCACCTGGCCGAGCGATCCATCGATGGTGATGACGTCGCCGACCTTGAAGATGCGGTCGCCGACGCTCATGGTGCCGCTTCCATAGTCGACACGGATGCTGCCGCAGCCCGATACGCAGGGTTTGCCCATGCCGCGCGCGACCACAGCCGCATGCGAGGTCATGCCGCCGCGCGTGGTCAGGATACCCTCGGCGGCGTGCATGCCGTGGATGTCTTCCGGACTGGTCTCCATCCGCACCAGGATGACCCTGCGGCCGTCGGCCTGCAGTTTGGCAGCGTCATCCGGGAAAAACACGATCTCGCCGGCCGCGGCGCCCGGCGACGCCGGCAGGCCGGTGGCGATCACGTCACGCGTCGCGTTGGGATCGATGGTCGGATGCAGCAACTGATCGAGCGAGGCCGGATCGATACGAGCGACCGCATCCTTCTTCGAGATCACGCCTTCATTGGCGAGTTCGACGGCGATGCGCAGCGCGGCGCGCGCGGTGCGCTTGCCGCTGCGGGTCTGCAGCATCCAGAGCTTGCCGTCTTCGACAGTGAACTCCATATCCTGCATGTCGCGATAGTGCCGTTCGAGCAGGGTGTAGATGCGCGTCAGCTCCTTGAAGGCTTCCGGCATCGCCGATTCCATCGACGGTCTGTCGGAACCGGACTCCATTCGCGCCGCCTCGGTGATGTCCTGCGGCGTGCGGATGCCCGCCACCACGTCCTCGCCCTGGGCGTTGATGAGAAACTCGCCGTAAAGCCGGCTCTCGCCGGTCGACGGATTGCGCGTGAATGCCACGCCGGTCGCCGAGGTCTCGCCGAGATTGCCGAACACCATGGCCTGCACGTTGACAGCGGTGCCCCATGATTCCGGAATATTGTGCAGGCGGCGATAGGTGACCGCGCGCGCATTCATCCAGGACGAGAACACCGCGCCGATCGCGCCCCATAGCTGCTCGTAGGGATCCTGCGGGAATTCGCTGCCGGTCTCGCGCGCGACGGCTGTCTTGTACTTGCCCACCATCTCGATCCAGTCGTCGCCGGTCAGATCGGTGTCGAGCGAATAGCCCTTGGTGTCCTTGAACGTATCCAGAATGTCTTCGAAATGATGATGCGCGAAGCCGAGCACGACATCCGAGTACATGGTGATGAAGCGTCGATAGCTGTCATAGGCAAATCGCTGGTCGCCGGACATCGCGGCCAGCGCCTCGACGGTCTTGTCGTTGAGGCCGAGATTGAGCACGGTGTCCATCATCCCGGGCATCGATGCACGCGCGCCCGAGCGCACCGAGACCAGCAGCGGATTCGACGCATCGCCAAACACCTTTCCGGTGATCTTTGCGACCTGCTCCAGCGCCCTTTCGACCTGCGGCTTCAATTCTTTCGGATAGGATTTGTCGTGCGCATAGAAAAACGCGCATACCGAGGTCGGAATCGTGAAGCCGGGAGGCACGGGCAGACCGAGATTGGCCATCTCGGCGAGATTGGCGCCCTTGCCGCCGAGCAGGTCCTTCAGCTCCGCCTTGCCTTCCGCCTTGCCGCCCCCGAAGGTATAGACCCACTTGCTTTTCACAGGCGCCGCCGCCTTTGCCGGCTTGCCAGCCGCTTTGCGCGCGACGCCGGAACTTGAGGCCTTCGCCTTCGTCCGAGGCGTCGCGGATGACTTTGATTTCGCAGCGGGCTTTTGGGACTTCGAGGCGGCTTTGGCCATGCGATGAAACCATTCCACGTGAAGGAAAGCGTGTTCGCCTTACACCACGTTTTGACGACTTCACGCAAGCTGCGCGCGCCATCGTTCCTCGCCCGAATGCTTGGCGCGCATTTCTGCACGACACACGACTTCGCGGCGCCATGCCAATCGTGAAAAATAGTCCGATCGTAAAAACAGCCCGGCTTGGGCCAGGCTGTTTTCTCTCATCTGCAGTTCGTCGATCAGCGTCGGCGAGCGGCCTCAGGCCTGCGGTTGCGGCTCGAGGCCCGGATCGGGATCCGGACGCGGGTGGGTTTTTCCGGCCGGCGGAACCGCCGAGGTGCGCGGGGTGGTGGGCTCCAGCACCGATTCCCGATTCGGTTTCTTGCCGTTCAGCAGATCGGTGATCTCGTCACCAGTCAGCGTTTCGAATTCAAGCAGACCCTTGGCGAGCGTCTCCAGATCGGCCCGCTTCTCGGCGAGAATGCGGGTCGCGTCCTTGTAGCCGGCTTCGACCAGACGCCTGACTTCGGTATCGATCTTCTGCGCGGTCGCCTCCGACACGTTCTGTTGGCGGTTGACCTGCATGCCGAGGAACACCTCGTCGTTGTTCTCGCCATAGGACACCGTGCCGAGTTCTTTCGACAGGCCCCAGCGCGTCACCATCATGCGGGCGAGACGCGTGGCCTGATCGATGTCGGACGCGGCGCCCGACGTCACCTTCTCGTGGCCGAAAATCATTTCCTCAGCCACCCGCCCGCCCATCATGATGGCGAGCCGCGAGGTCATCTGCTCCAGCGACATCGACAGCTTGTCGCGCTCGGGAAGCTGCATCACCATGCCCAGCGCCCGGCCGCGCGGAATGATGGTCGCCTTGTGGATCGGATCGGTGGCGACGACGTTGAGGCCGACGATGGCGTGACCGCCCTCGTGATAGGCCGTCAGCATCTTCTCTTCCTCGGTCATGACGAGCGACTTGCGCTCGGCGCCCATCATCACCTTGTCCTTGGCTTCCTCGAACTCGGCCTGCGTCACCATGCGCTTGTTGCGCCGGGCGGCCGTGAGCGCCGCTTCGTTGACGAGGTTCATCAGGTCGGCGCCGGAGAAACCAGGCGTACCGCGGGCAATGGTCTTGATGTTGACGTCGGGCGCCAGCGGCACCTTGCGGATATGCACCTTCAGAATCTGCTCGCGGCCGACAACGTCGGGGTTAGGCACCACGACCTGACGGTCGAAGCGGCCTGGACGCAGCAGCGCGGGATCGAGCACGTCGGGGCGGTTGGTCGCGGCAATCAGGATCACGCCCTCATTGGCCTCAAAACCGTCCATCTCGACCAGCAACTGGTTCAGCGTCTGCTCGCGCTCGTCATTGCCGCCGCCGAGACCGGCGCCACGGTGACGGCCGACGGCGTCGATTTCGTCGATGAAGATGATGCACGGCGCGTTCTTCTTGGCCTGTTCGAACATGTCGCGGACGCGGCTCGCGCCGACGCCGACGAACATCTCGACGAAGTCGGAACCCGAAATGGTGAAGAACGGCACGTTGGCTTCGCCCGCCACCGCGCGCGCGATCAGCGTCTTACCGGTGCCGGGAGGGCCGACCAGCAGCACGCCGCGCGGAATGCGGCCGCCGAGGCGCTGGAACTTGCCGGGGTCACGCAGGAACTCGACGATCTCCTGCAGATCCTGCTTGGCCTCATCGACGCCCGCCACATCCTCGAAGGTGACGCGGCCGTGGGCTTCCGTCAGCATCTTGGCGCGCGACTTGCCGAAACCCATGGCCTTGCCGGCGCCGCCCTGCATCTGGCGCGACAGGAAAATCCACACGCCGATCAGCGCGATGAACGGCAGCCAGGAGACCAGCAGCGACACGAACCATGGCACGCTGTCGCCCGGCGGCTTCGCGGTGATCTGCACCTTGGCGTCATAGAGCTTTTTCACCAGACCCGGATCGGTCGGCGCATAGGTCTGGAAAGCGGAGCCGTTGGTGAACGTGCCGTGAATTTCCGGTCCCTGGATCACGACATCGCGAACATTGTTCTGATCGACTTCCGTCAGCAACTGCGAGAACGAGATGTCCTGCGCGGTCGTGTGGTGGCCCGGATTCTGGAACAGCGTGAACAGCGCCAACAGGAGCAAGACAATGATGACCCAGAGGGCGAAGTTGCGCATATTGGCGTTCATCGATTTTCCTTCGAGGCCGCGCGGATCGCAGCCGGATGTCCCTGCATCGACTCAACAGATAGGAGTTGCCGACGCAGATACAATCTAGGCGCGGAGGTTGCCGCTGCCAAGGGAACCGGGCGGGAGTCTTAGTAAATTAAACCTATCGGACCGGAACAAGTTGACACAAGGCCGCGTCTCGATGCGTCACGACTGGACCGCTTCTGTTCCACCACCTTATTGATCCGCTTCGCATTTCAAGAGCGGGACGGGCGAGAGCCAGGCATTGCAATACACTTGACATATCACGATGGAACCAGAAGCGCGGGACGGAGCCCCAGTCCGGCTCATAGGGTGTGGTGTTTTCCGCGCAACGGTTAACGCTTGCCGTAATGCATCAGCGGGTTCGCCGCGACGGCGCCCGCTCGACGCTGAGCCGCTCGGCGGTGAGCGTCACCAGCGCCCCTGCCAGCGTCCTTCTCAGCAGAATGCGGCGGCCGCTAACACCGCCATCCGCGGCCGCGCGGTCGAGCGCCAGCAGCAGGGTCTCGACCTTGCCCAATTCGGCGGGTCCCTCGCAGCCGACGCGATCGATCGCCCGCAGCAGCAATCGGACCTTGATCTCCGGGGCGAGAGACGCGAAGGCCCTTGCCTGAAAGCCCGGACGTCGCGCTGTACGATCCTGCAACGCCAGATAGCGCTCGGCCCCGTCGACCAGAAGTTCCAGCGCGGCATTGGCCCGCGCCAGGCGCGATGCCAGCCGCGCCAGATTTCGAGCGTCGCATCCTTCCTTCGCCAGCGCCGGCATCAGCGCGCGCAGCCGCGGGCGCGTGAAGCCGACATCGCGATTGGTCGGATCCTCCGCATAGCCGATCCCGGCCTTGTCCAGCGTCGCGATCAGCCGCGATTTCGGAACATGCAGGAGGGGCCGGATCAGGATGAAGCCGTCGCGCATCGTTTCGCGCGCCATAGCAGACAGGCCGGCGATGCCGCTGCCGCGCGATATCCGCATCAGGACCGTTTCGGCCTGATCGTCCAAGGTATGCGCGGTCAGGACGTGGCTCGCGCCATGGGACCGCGCCGCCTTGAACAAGAGCGCGTATCGCGCCTCGCGCGCGGCTGCGGGCAGGCCGGTTGCCGGTTTTTTGCCGGTCCAGCGCAAGGTGCGATGGGATATGCCGAGAGACCTGGCGAGGCGCTTCACGTTGCGCGCCTCGCCTGCCGCTTCGGGCCGCAGTTCGTGATCGACGGTGACCGCGATCAGATCGGGACCATGCGTCATGGCACGCCGCCAGCGCGCCGCGAGCCACATCAGCGCCATGGAATCCGGGCCACCGGATACGGCGAGAACCAGCGCGCGGGCGACTTTCCAGTCCGCAAAGAACGTTTTGGCTTCCGTTGCCGAGATCGGCGAGACGTCGTTCTCGATCATGCCGAAATGTTTAGAGCGTTTCCGCTCCCGATGGAATCATAAGCGAAAAGGCCCCAGAGGCGTTGATGGATAAGCCGGAGTTGGCATAGATGGGCGACAAACCACACTTCCAACGAACAGGACGACCTTTCAGCTCGGGAGCACAGAGGACGATATGATGACCACAAACGACGAGCTGGACAAATTCAGGCAAGCCAGGGCGCTGGCGTTCAAACTCGGGCTGGTTGTTCGCCATGCCGATGATCCGGAGGGCCCCAAACGTTACACGCTGGTTCGCCA
>NZ_JBPPLY010000030.1:0-14892 GCF_051535215.1 Nitrobacter sp.
GGAAGCCAATGACGATGCGACCGCAGCCGCCTTCGCCGGCGGCAAGGCGCTGGTGTGAAACGTCCATGAAAACTGGATGCCCGCCTTCGCGGACATGACCAATTGAGAGAGCGTAAATGAACCAGCCGGCTTCCGCCTACTTTCTCGAAGAGCGTCACGATCCGAACGAGACGCATACGCTGTCTGTGCTGGTCGCCAACGAGCCGGGCGTGCTGGCGCGGGTGATCGGGCTGTTCTCCGGCCGCGGCTACAACATCGAAAGCCTCACGGTGTCCGAGACCGAGAGCCAGAAGCACGTCTCGCGCATCACCATTGTCACCACCGGCACCCCGATGGTGATCCAGCAGATCAAGCATCAGCTCGATCGCATGGTCCCGGTCCACCAGGTCGTGGACATGACGCTGACCGGTAAATCCATCGAGCGTGAGCTGGCGATGGTCAAGGTCAAGGGCTCCGGCGACCAGCGCATCGAGGCGATGCGGCTCGCGGAAGTGTTTCGTGCCCGCGTGGTCGACGCCACCAACGAGAGCTTCGTGTTCGAGATCACCGGGGGCACCTCGAAGATTAATCAGTTTGTCGATCTGATGCGGCCGATCGGTCTTGTCGAGGTGTCGCGAACGGGCGTCGCGGCGATCGGGCGCGGACCGGAACGGATGTAAGGTCATGTTGGCGCGTGGCCGTTCCGGCGAGACCCGTAGACAGCCTTGCCGTTCATCGGCGGGGCGGTGTTGCGGGCTTGTCTCCCGGCAAGCATCGCCCTAAAAGCGGGCACACTTCTTTCGGCTGAGTGCTCGCGCTACCCCCGCAAATGTTGATTTGGCCGTTGATGGCCGCAAAAGAGGAACGACCATGCGTGTTTATTACGATCGGGACGCCGACCTGAACCTGATCAAGGGCAAGAAGGTGGTCATCGTCGGTTATGGCAGCCAGGGGCATGCCCATGCGCTGAACCTGAAGGACTCCGGCGTCAAGGAAGTCGCGATCGCGCTGCGCAAGGGTTCCGCCTCCGCCAAGAAGGCCGAGGGCGCGGGCTTCAAGGTGATGGAAGTCGCCGAGGCCGCGAAGTGGGGCGATGTCGTGATGATGCTGACGCCAGACGAATTGCAGGGCGACATCTACCGCGAGCATCTGCACGACAACATGAAGAAGGGCGCGGCGCTGATCTTCGCGCACGGGCTCAACGTGCATTTCAACCTGCTCGATCCGCGCGCTGATCTCGACGTGCTGATGATCGCGCCGAAGGGCCCCGGACACACCGTGCGTGCGGAGTATCAGCGCGGCGGCGGCGTGCCTTGCCTGATCGCGGTGGCCAAGGATTCGTCGGGCAATGCGCATGACCTTGGCCTCAGCTACGCCTCGGCGATCGGCGGCGGCCGCGCCGGCATCATCGAAACCACCTTCAGGGAAGAGTGCGAGACCGATCTGTTCGGCGAACAGGCGGTGCTTTGCGGCGGTCTCGTCGAGCTGATCAAGAACGGCTTCGAGACGCTGGTGGAAGCCGGCTATGCGCCGGAGATGGCCTATTTCGAGTGCCTGCACGAGGTGAAGCTGATCGTCGACCTGATCTATGAAGGCGGCATCGCCAACATGAATTATTCGATCTCCAACACCGCCGAATACGGCGAGTACGTCACCGGTCCGCGTATCGTGACCGCGGAGACCAAGAAGGAGATGAAGCGCGTGCTCGACGACATTCAGTCCGGCAAGTTCGCCCGCGACTGGATGCTGGAGAACAAGGTCAACCAGACCTCGTTCAAGGCGACGCGCGCCCGGCTTGCGGAGCATCCGATCGAGCAGGTCGGCGCCAAGCTTCGCGACATGATGCCGTGGATCAAGAAGGCGGCGCTGGTCGACAAGACGAAGAACTGAGCATCATCGTTCAGGCCTTTCTTGCGGGATCACGCAAGCGCGGCTCGCTGATCAAGAAGGGCAAATTCGTCGGCACGACGAAAAACGGATCACTTGCAGTTGTTGCATTTGAGCAACGGGATCGCGGCGACGCGGTCCCGTTTTTCGTTTATAGAAGCGCGGTCCTCACAGGCGGAGGCCCCTCTCCATGAAGCTTATCCTTGCCACATTTGCATCGCTCGCTCTTGCCATGCCGGCGGCCCGCGCCGGCGATCAGGGTGATCCAGCCGCCAATTGCGATGGCTCGACGCAGGCGACGGTCGAATGTCTCAACACCAAGGCGGCGGAATGGGACAAGCGCATGACCATTGCCTATCAGGTGCTGATGAAGAAGGCCGAGGCCTCGCAGCGCGACCAGCTCCGCACCGCGCAGCGGTTCTGGATCCAGTATCGCGACGCAAATTGCATGTACTACGCGTTGGGTGAAGGTTCGATGTCGCGAATCGATGCGGCCGAATGCCTGCGCAGCATGACGGCGACGCGGGCCAGGGAATTCGAGACCATGACGGAGCGCTGAGGCGCAAGCGTCACTTCCCGATCTTGTTCCACAGCCACCCCGCGACGACCACCGGCGAACTCTCCGCGTCGGTCCCGCTGGCGCGAAGATTGGCCTCGCGCATGGTGGCGATATCGATTTTGCCGAGCAGCGGCTGCAACGCGGCGCGCAGCTTCGGGTCATCGGCGCGGCGAGGGGACAGCAGCACGATCGCGTCATAGGGCGGAATGGCGTGGCGGGAATCGTCGAGCACGGTCAGGCCATACCTGGCGATCTGTCCGTCGCTGGTGTAGCCCGCGATCACGTCGACTTCGCCTGAGGCGACGGCGGCATACATGAAGTTCGACTGCATCTGTCGTTGCTCGTGGAATGACAATCCATAAGCCTTCTTCAAGGCAGCCCACTCAGGCCGCGCGAAGAATTCGTAGTCCCCGGCGATCGACATCGTGCCCGCATGGGCAGCGAGGTCGTCGATCGAATGGATGTTCAGTGCGTCGGCGCGGGCTTTCGGCATCACCAGCGCGTAGGCATTCTCGAAGCCGAGTTCGCCGAGCAGGGTGACGTTCCGCTGCGCCAGCGTCGCCTTGATCCCGGCAAGCAATTTTTCGCGCGGTGCGATACCTGCGTTGTGGAACTGGTTGGCCCACAGCGTGCCTGAATAGTCGACATAGACATCAATGTCGCCGTTGACCAGCGCCTCGAAGATCACGTTGGAGCCGAGCCCCTCGCGCGTGGTGGCCGGGAGGCCGGCCGCGCGCAGCCGTTGCGAGATCAGCGCCGCCAGCACGTATTGCTCGGTGAAGGTCTTGGCGCCGACGATGTAGCTGGATTTCATGCGCGTAAACGACGGCGCCAACGCGACAGCGATCAGCGCCGCGACGAGGGCAATGCCGGCCGTGACGCGGATACGGCTTCGAACCCGCAGACCGGATTCGATCAGCGCCAGCAACTGGTCCACGACCAGCGCAAGAATGGCCGCGGCGATGCAGCCGAACAGCACGAATACCCAGTTCTGGGTTTGCAGGCCGGCGAAGATGTAATTGCCGAGGCTGGTCTGGCCGATCGGTGTGGAGAGCGTTGTGGTGCCGATCACCCATACCGCGGCAGTGCGGATGCCCGCCATGATGACCGGCAGCGCCAGCGGCAGTTCGACCATCGTGAGCGATTGTCGCGGCGTCATGCCGACGCCACGCGCTGCTTCGGTCAAAGCAGGATCGATGCCTTGCAGACCCGTGATGGTGTTGCGCAGGACCGGCAGCATCGAATAAAGCGCGAGCGCCAGTACCGCCGGTAAAAATCCGAAAGCGGAGAATCCGAGACCGAACCATCTCGACGTCAAAGCCGCGAGCGCCAGCAGCAGCGGATAGAACAGCGCCAGCAGCGCCAGTCCGGGTACTGTCTGCACGATGCTGGCAACGCTGAGCAGCACGGAGCGCATCACAGGCCGGTTGCGCGCCATCAGCGCGAGAGGAAAACTCGCCGCAAGCCCAAGCAACAGCGCGGTGACGCTGACGCGGACGTGATTGCCGAGATAATCGGGCAGATGGCCGATCGCATCGCTCCAGCGCGGATCGGAAAGCAGGCTCATAACGTGCCGTTCTGCGAGAGCGCCGCCCGAAGCCGTTCGGCCTGACGGCGCGGTGTGCCGAGCAACTCGCGGACATACAGATCGTCGCTCCGGGATAATTCCGCCGCCGTTCCGAGCGCGACGAGACGGCCCTCGCGCATGACGGCAACGCGATCCGCAAGCAGCAATGCCTCCGTCATGTCATGAGTAATCATCACGGTTGTAAGGCCGAGCCTTGCGTGCAGCGCGTGATAGTCGTTGCCGAGCGCGTCGCGCGTCACCGGATCGAGCGCGCCGAACGGCTCATCCATCAGCACGATGTGTGGTTTGGCGGCGAGCGCCCGCGCCACGCCGACGCGCTGGCGCTGGCCGCCGGACAATTCGTGCGGGAAGCGGTCGCGATGTTGTACGCGGTCGAGCTGCACCAGATCGAGCAGATCGTCGACCTGCGCTGCGATCTCCGATTTCGGCGTACCGAGCAGGCGCGGCGTGATGCCGATGTTGGCGGCGATACTCATATGCGGGAACAGGCCGCCGCTCTGGAACACATAGCCGATCCGGCGGCGCAGCAGAATCGGGTCGATATCCGCGATGTCCTCGCCCGCGATCGTGATGGTGCCAGCGTCGGTATCGATCAGTCGGTTGGCGAGCCGCAACAGTGTGGTCTTGCCGGAACCGGAGCCGCCGACGATCGCGAGAAATTCTCCTGCAGAGATGTCGAGCGAGACGTCGTCCACGGCCCTGACGCGGCCGCCATCGAATTTTTTGGCGACGTGCGAGAAGGCGATCAGCGGCGGGGTATCGCTCATGCCTTGCCGGTTAACACATGCCCGCTTGCGTACCAAGCTGCGGTCCGGTGTTCCGCGACGGTCATGCTCTGTTCCTGACGATTTCGAGCACGGCCTTGCACCTGTCCCGACAGGAGGACTAGAACGTGAGAGACCCTTTGCTGATGCCTCATGTAGGAAGCGCGCCGAGCGATGACGATTGCGATCCATCGCGTCACCCGGCTTGATCTTACGGTTCGTCCGTGGCGCTGGACCTTCGCTGACGAGCGCCGTCGCGAGATCGATGCATATTTCGCCGCGCAGCGCGTCAAAACGCCGACGTTGTGGAACGGGTGCGTTCTGCTCGGCCGGAACCGACGGTTCGATGGCGGCTGTTTTCGCGCGGACTACTTCGAGACCGATTTCGCGAGCTTTCTGGCATGGCGTGACTGGGGTTTTCCCGACAAGGGCGTCTTCAACGGTTTCGGCATGGGCGCGTTGCGCGGCAGCGATGGCCAGTTCGTGCTGGGCGAAATGGCGGCGACGACGGCAAACGCGGGGCGCGTCTATTTTCCCGCCGGTATGTCCGATCCCTGCGATATCCGGGATGGCAAGCTCGATCTTGCGAGCGGCATCGTTCGTGAGGTCGGCGAGGAAACCGGCCTTTCCCGCGACCTGTATCGCGCCGATCCGCAATGGTATTGTGTCGATAGCGGCCCCTCGATTGCGGTCATTCAGCTTTTGGACGCAGGCCTGCCGGGCGAAGAGTTGCGAGCGCGGATCGTTCGCACCCTGGCGGCACAGCCCGCGCCGGAACTCAGCGCGATTCATCTTGTGCGGGGTCGCCAGGATTTTACGGCAGAAATGCCGATCTATGTGACGGCGTTTATCGAGCACGTCGCGGCGATGGCGGTTTGACATCGGCGGTTAAGCCATATTGTCTTGAGGCCGCCGGAAACCGGAGTTCGCTCCATGAGCAAGATGAAAAACCTCGTTGCCGCCGATCCCGGGAGTTTCGTCGATCCGTTTCGAGTCGATGGCAGCAAGCCGTTTCATCTGACGTCGTTCAAAACTGCTGATCGCGGCGGCATCGACAAAGACACGGGGCAGGAGATCATCAAGGTCAACCGCGGCCTCCTCAGCGATCTTCAGGAAAAACTTTATGCGCAGAATCGCTGGTCGATGCTTTTGGTCTTCCAGGGGATGGACGCGGCCGGCAAGGACAGCGCCATCGAGAGCGTATTCGATGGCATCAATCCGCAGGGCTGCGACGTGCATTCCTTCAAGCAGCCTTCGACGGAAGAACTCGATCACGATTTCATGTGGCGCGCGGCGCGGCGGCTTCCCGAGCGCGGGCGTATCGGCATCTTCAACCGTTCCTACTATGAGGAAGTGCTGGTGGTTCGTGTACACCCGGAAATTCTGGCGAAACAACGGATTCCGCCGAAGTTGGTGACGAAGAATATCTGGCGCGAGCGCTTCGAGGATATTTCCGCCTTCGAGAAATATCTCGCCCGTAACGGCACGGTCGTGCTGAAGTTCTTCCTCAACGTTTCAAAGGAAGAACAGCGCCGGCGTTTTCTCGACCGCCTGGAAGAGCCGGGTAAGAACTGGAAGTTCTCGATGGGCGACATCGCCGAGCGCGAACTCTGGGCCAAGTATCAGGCGGCATATCAGGACATGATCCGCCATACTGCCTCGCTTGATGCGCCGTGGTATGTCGTGCCGGCCGACCACAAGTGGTTTGCGCGGGTGGTGATCGGCTCCGCCATTGTCGGCGCGCTGAACAGGCTGGACCTGCGGTTCCCCAAGGTCGACAAAAGCGAGCGCGGGGAGTTCAAGAAGGTCCGCGAAGCATTGGCGAATGAAAGCAGAAACGCGCGGCGCGCCAGGAAGGCGGGCCTTAAGGATGCCGCGACCGGCAAATTGGAGACGGCTTCCGATCGGGCCGCCTCTCGGGGAGGCGGAACCGCGGCGCGGGCAGATTAGGCAGCAGATCGCGATCCTGGAGGCTTCCGCCTGGGCGCAGGTCTGGCAGCCATGCTGACCATTCTTTGGCGTTGCGAGGACACGCCATTGTCGTTTAGAACCTGTTTAGGAGGGCTCGGCAACGAACCGTCAACGGTTTTTGTCGAGAATAGCCCTCACGCGTATTCCGCAAAGGGTTTTGCGATCGGAATACGCGCAGGCTCCAAGGATCCGGTGATGCTGGCTCGCAGCGACATGACGGGAATTCACGGGAAGGCCGCGGTAACCGCGGGTCCCGAAGCGATTCCTGCTGCGCGCGGGTCTATCCTGCCGATCGGCGGGCTTCTGCTTCTTATCGGCCCCTGAGCGCCGGCTGGGCAGTTGTTGCCTGGGCACTCAGGGGAACGCAGAGCATCAGATCCCTTCGAGCGCGCCCCGCGCGCATGGACCAGAGGAACTTCCCATGAATACCGCGAACAAGTCCGACAAGGACCGCGTCATCATTTTCGACACCACCTTGCGCGACGGCGAGCAATGCCCCGGCGCCACCATGACCTTCGAGGAGAAGCTCGAAGTCGCCGAGATGCTCGACGAGATGGGCATCGACGTTATTGAGGCAGGCTTCCCGATCGCTTCTGTCGGCGACTTCGAGGCGGTGGCGGAAATCGCAAGGAACGCCAGGAACGCGATGATCGCGGGTCTGGCCCGCGCTATTCCCGCCGACATCGCCCGTGCCGGCGAAGCCGTGCGCCACGCGCGGCGCGGCCGCATCCACACCTTCGTTTCCACCTCGCCGATTCATCTGGCGCACCAGATGCGTAAGAGCGAGGCCGAGGTGCTGGAAATTATCACCGCGACGGTGACGCAGGCCCGCAACCTGGTCGAGAACGTCGAATGGTCGGCAATGGATGCGACCCGTACCCCGATCGACTATCTCTGCAAATGCGTGGAGACCGCGATCGCGGCCGGTGCCACCACCATCAACCTGCCGGATACCGTTGGTTATGCGGTGCCGGACGAGTACCGGCGGATGTTCAGGACTGTCCGCGAGCGGGTGCCGAACTCTGACAAGGCGATCTTCTCGGTGCACTGCCATGACGATTTGGGGCTCGCCGTCGCCAACTCGCTGGCCGGCGTCGAGGGCGGTGCACGGCAAGTGGAATCCACCATCAACGGCATCGGCGAGCGGGCGGGCAATGCCGCGCTGGAAGAAGTCGTGATGGCGATCAAGACGCGCGCCGATGTCATGCCGTACTGGTGCAACGTCGAGAGCACGATGCTGACGCGCGCTTCCAAGCTGGTGTCGGCGGCGACCTCATTCCCGGTGCAGTACAACAAGGCGATCGTCGGTCGGAACGCGTTCGCGCACGAGAGCGGTATTCATCAGGACGGCATGCTGAAAAACGCGCAGACCTACGAGATCATGACGCCGGAGAGCGTCGGCGTGAAACAGACCTCGCTGGTGATGGGCAAGCATTCCGGCCGCCATGCCTTCCAGCACAAGCTGGAGGAACTTGGCTACAAGCTGGCCGAGAACCAGTTGCAGGATGCATTCGTGCGCTTCAAGGCGCTGGCCGACCGCAAGAAGGATATCTACGACGAGGACATCGTTGCGTTGGTCGACGAGGAAATGGCGGCGTCGCACGATCGCATCAAGCTGGCGTCGCTGACGGTGATCGCCGGCACCCATGGTCCGCAGCGCGCGACCATGAAGCTCACCGTGGACGGGCAGAACCGGATCGAGGAAGCCGAGGGCAACGGCCCGGTGGACGCTGTGTTCAACTGCATCAAGAGACTGGTGCCGCACGACGCAAAGCTGGAGCTTTACCAGGTTCATGCGGTGACGCAGGGAACCGACGCGCAGGCTGAAGTGTCCGTGCGTCTCAGTCAGGATGGCCGCGCGATGACCTCGCGTGCCGCCGATCCGGATACGCTGGTCGCATCCGCCAAGGCCTATCTCGGCGCGCTCAACAAGATCGTGATGAAGCATCAGCGCGATCTGCCGGCGACCGCCGCGGCAAGCTGATCCTTTCATGCTGGACGAGCGGCGCCGCAATGGTGCCGTTCGTCTCAATAATGCCGTTCCCGCAACCGCGTCGGCTGAACGTCCTGTTCGTTCAGTTGCGTCAGATTACATCTTCGTAAGAGAGGCCACCCTTGCGAAGATGTAATTTGCGCGCCGCCGCGCGGGCACGCATCTTCATGAGAACTTGCACAGGAGGTTCCCATGAAGAAGGTCATTCTCGCCGGTGTCGCAGCTCTCGCCATTGCCGGTTCAACTGCAGTGTATGCTCACCAGCATCGTCACTGGTCGCATGACTACTCGCGGTTCACCCCGCAGGATAGGGCGGCTTTCGCCGATTCGAGAATCGCGGCGATCCACGCCGGCCTCACGCTGACGCCAGATCAGGAGAAGCTGTGGCCGCCGGTGGAAAAGGCTATTCGCGATTTCGCCAAGCTTCGGATCGATCGCGCCAACGCCAGAATGGAGGCCAGGAAGGAGAACAAGGGCGAAGCCAAGAATGAAGACGCGCAAAAGCGAGCGCCTGTCGATCAGGTCGCGCGGCTACGCGAGCGCGCCGACCGCATGGCCGAGACGGCGACCGCCTTGAAGAAAGTCGCCGATGCCGCCGATCCGCTTTACAAGACCCTCGACGACGGCCAGAAGCGGCGCCTGATGGTTCTCGCCCGCATGGAGCGTGGCTTCGGCATGGGAGGCGGATGGCGCCACCACCGCTTCGATCGCGGCGGCGATCGGGATCACGGCCGGGATTCCGAGCAGACGCCCGGGCGGCTCTGACAGCCGGCTGCGAGAGCGCTGAAGCTGAACATGAGGAAGCCGCCGGATCCGGCGGCTTTTTCGTGTTTGGCGGTGCCGCCGTCGAAGTTCGTCAAGACTTCAAAGTCACGTAATCCCTCAACGATACAGCGCTCTGTGAAAGTGAAAGACGACAACACTACTGATGATTAGACTGAAGTCCGAGACGCTCGCCGCGAGCAACTCCATTCTCACGCTTCTGGCTCAAGCTATGCCGGCAATCCATGAGGGCGAGTGGGAAGGCGCAGGATCAATCTCGGCCGATTTCAGAGAGTGCATAATCGATCTCGGAGATGACGCGTTCGCAAGGGGTAACGCGCCGAAATTTAGGGCACCCCAATCATGACCTCGCGCTAATTTTTACCGGCTAATCAAGGCGCTAAAATCATCAAGATTATCTAATGATTTCAAGTTGGTGGGCGATGTAGGGCTCGAACCTACGACCCGCTGATTAAGAGTCAGCTGCTCTACCAACTGAGCTAATCGCCCGGAATTGTCGAATTCCCTCGCGGACGGGGTCCGTGTAGCAAAGCGAACCCGCGATGTCCAGCAAAGCGGCGGTGGTTTTCCCTTGCGGCAACATTAAAGCGCCTCTCTTCTCAGCCGCCCGGGCCCGGACTCGTGAAGCAGGCGGAAAGGTTACTCACACTCGTTAGCTCCGGCAGTCATCACGACGGTGAATGGTCCTTCAGGCCGTGATCCGTCAAAAATCCAGTCGCTTCGAGCCGACAGGCTATCGCTCCGCCGATCGTCTACTGGACTTGAACGGGTCAGGTGGTTCGCGAGGCGTCGGCAAGCCTTCGGTCGGTCTGGATAAATGAAATCTTCGCCGCGAAGCCAGCAATCGTCAAAGCGATCCAAATTGAATCGTGTCTGGCCGGACTAGTCGCCTACCAAATGTTTTAGCATCGCGTCGCAGGCGACTTCGGCCTCTTCGAAAGACTTAAATGGTGAGCCGGTTATCTTGATTGCGCCGCGGCCTCCATAAAGCGGACGCCATGACGCCACATAGCCTGGTTTTCCGTGAAATCCAGGGCCGGTAAAACTTTTAAAGAAGCTGATTGCGAAGGAATAATCGTCGCTATTCGCGCTCCAAACTTCCATCCCCTCAACGGCACGCTCGAATTGGAGCGCTGCCATTCGATAGGGCAGGTCCCTTAAGATACTGAGCATCGCGATACTCCACATGCGATGCATAAAATCTATGCTCAGTCGGGGAAAATTGGGAGTCCGGTATTTGAGTACGATCGGCCGTTAGGAGGCGCATACCCCATCAGCAAAGCGGTCGCGTCCCGTCTTCGCACCTGCATTCTGGCCGGAACGTGATTACCAGTTTCCAATTCCCGAACCCAACTGGCTCGCTGTGTGGCTGAGCCCGGCGGGTCTTTGGGATATTAGCGTCCGAGTTCCCGAATTAACCCCAGCGCCGACATAAAGCTTAATTTCAATCGATCATTGTGCGTACCACCCGAGGTGCTACGTCTTTTTCACCGGACATTGCCCTACGTCCGGGTCCACCTTGGCGAAGTCGCCGACCGATCATATTCCGCTCGGTGACTTCGTTTCGCGGATTTAGCTCAGCGGCAGAGCGGCGCGTTTCACGACGCAGGCCCATGTTCGACTCATGGAATCCGCACCATCCTTTACGTCGAGGTATTGATACGTCGTCGATCCCGTCCCTGAAGCCAGCCCATGCATTGCCGCTAGATTGGCCCAAATGAAGAGCGTACTCCCCGTATCCCGCCGGAGCAGGATGAGGTTGCGGTAGCGCAACAATTCAGGTTTGCCTTTGCGCGATCGCAAAGACAGGAAGAGTTATGGGATGCAGGGTCCGTGTGGAGAACCGGAGAGTCGATCCTTGAAAAGAGGCGATGTCTCGGCTCGGCAGACGATTACCCTGAAGCTAAAGCAGTATGAACATGCCCCGGAAGGACATTCATAACTCAGATGTGCCGAAGCTCTGTCGGAGTTGTGAGGTACGGCACAACGGTATGTGCGGCGTGCTCAACGGCAACGAGTTAGTGGATTTCGCCAAGTCTACGCGTGTCGTGACGGTATCCGCCGGTGACGTTCTTCTGCAAGAGCAGGGGCCGATCAAATCCTATGCCAATGTCATGCGCGGCGTGCTCAAGCTGACCAAGACCATGGCCGATGGTCGCCAACAAATCGTCGGACTTCAATTCGCGCCCGATTTCGTTGGACGGCTTCATCAAGATGAAAGCCCTGTTCGGGTCGAGGCCTGTTCAGACGTTGAGGTCTGCAGCATAACCAGGAACGCGCTGCGGAAGATGCTCGAAGAAACTCCGACTCTCGAAGCGAAACTGCTGCACCAAGCCCTGCGGGAGATCGATCAGGGTCGCGAATGGATGCTGACGCTTGGACGAAAGACGGCCCAGGAAAAGGTAGCCAGCTTTCTTATGATGATGGTTCGGCAGATTGATCCATTTGCCGCAAGCAACGCCGCTACGGCTTTCGATCTTCCGCTTACGCGCGCCGAAATTGGTGATTTTCTCGGTCTGACGATTGGAACAGTTTCGCGCGAGCTCACGCGGTTGCGGCGAGCAGGCGTGATTCAGATTTCCTCGCACCGCCACATCGATATTCTGGATCTCGAAGCGCTTCGCCAACGCGCTGGCTGAACGGAAGAGTTCTCGCGCAGTGAGCGCGCGCAGCGCATAAGTGCCACGAGATATCCTGACGCTTCAGAGCATGCTGTCTGAGAGAATAACGGCGTCTTTGCGCTAGATGAAAGCATACATATGGTTTGAATGTATTCTTGGCTCGTCGAAATAAAACGGGAGATCGACATGCCAACCGAAGCAATTCTTGCGACCGCGCTAGTTACCGGCGTCATAACCATATTCTCTTTAGCTATAGCTTATGGCCAGCGTCAGACCACGGCTTACTTCCGCGAACATCCGCAAAAGTAAGCTGACAGAACCGCATGAATTGGCGGCGACCGCGTGCTGCCATATCAGTCTCTTCGGTCGCCGTCGTGAAAGACAGATCAACCGTACCTTGGGAAATTTGACATGTCTGATCATGGCGAATTGACGTATTCAACCGCAGAAGGAATGGATTACCCGGCGCACGAGGAAATGTATAAGTCCTTCATCAAGATCGGGACGATCGGTGCCGCGGTCGTGGTCACCATTGTCGTGTTGTTGGCGGTTTTTCTCCTCTAATTCTCTCGTCCCATTCCAAACCCGCCGGGCTCTCGCGCAACGGCGGGTTTGCGCATTGAACCGTAAGCCACGCCGCTATACATTGGGTCGGGGCGGCTTGGTGCCCCGTGGGCTGTACGGATCGCGGGCACGCTCAATGCGCTCGGCCGTTGCATCAAACGGAATGCCGTTCATCTTGAAAATCGCGTCGATTAGCGTTTAGCCGCGTTGGTGATCCGGCCGACATTGAATTCGCGGATGCTGTTGTATTGAAAAAGTCGTTTGGCGTGGTGATCAGCCTGCTTCCGTCTGGCTGAGCGTGATCAATTCCTCGCCGGGTGCACGGCGTCGTGTAATTTGGATCGTTTCATCAATCCTCCGGTAACTCGGTTCGCTTTTGCTCGAAAACAGCCCGGTTGATCGCCATGAACCCCTGTTCAATGCAGGACCGTCCAATATTTAGCCAACGCTTGTCCGTCTCGGGCGAGACTTCGTATCGATCAAGCAATCTGAGAATACGTTCCTCGAGTTTCCGATGATCCCTGACCCGTAATCTTCCCAATCTCTCCCGATCCCTGCAAGATTTGGTCTTGATTACGCGCTTTGACATCGAGTTACCCTTTGGACGGAAATAAATACTCTATCCCGTCTTCGATAAATCAGCACCCATTAGCTGCCTAACAAAAAACGCCAACGAGTGTAAACTGAAGGATCAGAGAAGCGAGCCTGATCCAAGACGAAAAGCAGCCCGCAATCTCGGCAATAGCGGCACCAAAACGCGAAATTAGTGTTTCTCTTTTGAATATTACAAGAGGCCGCCGGAAATGGAACCCTTGGAGGGGTAGCTCCGCCGGCGGATTTTTCGTGCTGGCGTCTTCCATCCTGTGACCTTTGAGCGCATCGAAATGATGCGGGGGTCATGGATGCTCGCCTGCAGAGCGAGATGTAATCGAAGCGCTCGTCACCAAATCTGACGATAATCGGCAAATTTCCGTAGCGTTGCGTCATAGCGCGCCGGGACGATCCATGGAAGCGCCAGCCGTATGATCCAGTTCGCGGCCGGCGAAACGTGTCGCACATAAAGATCGATCGGGTCGAGCCGATGGCGCATGTGCAGCTTGGGATCGTAATTCAGCCCGCTGCTGCGGAATCGTTTGTAGCCATGGGTAATCGCCCAGCCGATCACGTCGCGCGAAATGTAATGATAGAGATGGAGGTCGAGCGCGAAGTCGTAATCGAGGCCGGCATATTCGGCAAATATCTCGTCGCCCTCTACCATGCACAGCGCGAACGCCATCAGAGTATTGCCGCGATACCAGATGAAGAAGCGAGTTTTGTCACTCATTTCGGAGCCAAGGCGGCGGAAGTAGTCCTTGGTCAGTTTCTCGAAGTGAAAGTTCGAGCGCTCGTAGGTTTGCAGATAGAGTGGGTAGAGTTCGTCGACGAAGCTCGCCGCATTGTCGGTCACTGTCATTTTAAGATTGGAAGGTTGCGCGGCGCGAAATTTCCTGCGCAGATCGCGACGCGTCTTCGTGCTCAATGCCTTTTGCATGTAGTCATCGAAACTGTCGTAGTCGATGTCTAGCACAGTCATCGGCATGCTCGGCGCGCGAGCGAATCCTTCATGTTCAAAACAAGCAAGATCGGGGCGGTCCCCACGGGGAAATTCCTTCAGAACGATCATCTGCGCCCCCAATGCATATGCCTGGGCAACGATGTCTTGCGCCAATGCCTCGGCGACGGCCGCCGACGAAAGATGTGCGCTGGTCGCGAGATGCCCTTCGCCTGCCGTGCATCCGAGCATCAACGTGCGCAGTTTCAGGAAGTGTGGATACCGATGACGGATGCGCGTGACGAGCGGCGAACGATCGAGCTCGATGCCTTCCAGCATATCCTGGTCGAGAAGAAAGTACGGCTGCACCGCCAGGATCTGGTCCGATGAGTCGCGAACCGCGAAATAGCCATACTCAAAGCGATCGCGGATCGTATCTGCGATAATCTCGTAATGGCGGTGATCCTTGCGCTGGTTGGCGAAGGTAAGCTGCCACGCCTTGCAGGTTTGAAACTCATCGCGTCTGATCGGTGCGACCCGAAGAGATCCATGAATCGGTCGACGCTGTTTCATGCGCTCAACCTTCGCCCGGCTGTTTGCGCAAGCCGTATCTTGGTAGCCAACGCGCTGATGAAAGAGCGGTTCCAGGTTT
>NZ_JBPPLY010000031.1:0-13770 GCF_051535215.1 Nitrobacter sp.
TTCGAAAGCTATCGGGCTCACTCTGTCAAACCCGAGGTAGCACGATGCTGAATTGTGTCGCGCCACGCCAACGCTAGCCGGCGAGATCCAAGCCCAGCGACATCAGGGAGAGTTTCTGCACAGCCTGGGGGTGTCCCCGCAGAAGGGGTCGGCCGAGACCGTGGGCTCGGCCGCAGGGGAAGGCTTTCCCCTCCCGGGCTCCCAGATTGCGGCCACATTTCCCATTAGCGGGCCATTCACTTCCAAACGGCGGGGATTCGGAGCTGGAGGCAGTTCGGCGACGCCGGTCTTCGAGTCTTGTCGTCAGCCACGGAACCGGAGGGTCTCGACGAACAGCGTGAACGCAGCGGACGCGAAGGGCTTCATCATTCGCCCTCCTACACATTCCAAAGGTCATCCGGGCCGAGATAGACGAGATCGAGTTGTCCACCTTGTGCCGCGACTGTGGCCCGTAGAAGCCCACGGCGACCTGCGTTCAATGTGTAAGGGAGGACGCCATGTGACAATCCTTCGGGGGACAGGACGAGAGGCTGGCCATTCCAGTGATACAGGGAAACCGGTGATCCTGGAGGCGGCGGCAACGTGGTCCAGTCTACATTCGCCAAGTAGGTTCGCTCCGACCAAGTCTGGCTGGCGCCTGGAGCGAACTCCTGCTCGAAATCGAGCCAAAGGCTTCGTGTTTCGGGCGTTGGCCAGTCCGGCTGGTCGACAAAAGCGGCCACTTCAGGCGAGCGGAGCCAAATTCTCAAGTCGTGCCCGGTCTCGAATGTCGCCCCGGTGTCATTTACGGCTTTGATAGCGGCGAGGCGCGAGTTGAATCCAGCTTGTATCAGGATCGAGGCCGACCGGTTCATGGTGCCGGTTTCGACCGCCGAAAGTGCTAGACCAAGCTCATGATCTTCTAACGTGGCAACCGCGCCGAGACCGCCAACGACATCGCCATTTGCGGCCGCTCGAACGCGTAGCGCCTCCATGGCCCACGGCAGCCGGTAAACAAGGCCATCTTCGATGAACCGCAAGCCGTCACCATCGCCATTGGCGACCAAGGCAGCCAGAGGCTCTCCGCGAAGCCAAAAGCGCAGAATGTCCCGCCAATTGCCGGGTAGCGGATCCGGCGAGAAGGGATGGAAAGGGAATACACGCTCGGCAATGCCGGTGATCGCAGCGATCGCCACATCGCTATCCCCAATGAGCAAAGCGCCGTTCGCCTCAACAAGCAACTGATTGGCCTCCGGTGCCACGGCATCCAGAGCTTGGCCTGCTGCCAAGCCAAGGCCCGCAAGGAAGTAGCCCTTGCGCTTCGCTGGGGTGGAGTTGGCCCAGATATACCGACTTCGGGTCAGCAGCGTGGACTTAAAAGCGGTGCGAGCTTCGTTCGATGTTCGCAGAAGCCGTCGCTGCCATAAAGATGATTGTAGGATCGCGTCGAGCGTCGCCTCGATGTCGGCATCCGGCACATCTTCTTCGCCAATGAGGCTGAGGATTGCGGTGTCGAGCGTCGCGAGGTGCGTTTCCCATTGCTTCCGCGCGTCATCCCGGTCTTTAGGCTTTTCCCCCGGCACCTCTGGAAAGTTCCAAGCAGCCGCGTTGTTGACGACGTACTCCGTCAGATGATTGAGGTCGCCGCCGACGATTTTGTGCATGCGCAGGAGAAGGGCCGCGAGCAATTGGATCAGGCCGCTTTCCATCTCTCGCGCGCCCGGGTCTCCAATTAGCTGGACCCATTCGTTATGTTTTTTGCTCCGTCGATCCTCGAAGATCGGGAAAAGGACAAGGCCTTCGACGTCGATATAGGCTCGGCCGGCGCGCCCAACGACATTCTTGAACTCCGAGACCTTGATCATCTCGCCGTTGCGATAAAGCGAGTGCATGACGACAGCGGTGGCCGACAGGTTCAGCCCTTGGGCAAGGGTCGGCGACGAGATCGTGACTTTGAGGATGCCGTCGCGAAGGAGACGCTCGACTTCCTTCCGGTAGGCGGTGGGCAGAGCGCCGTGATGGAGCGCAACGCCGAGCCGGAGGCATTTCAAAATATCGCTATTTGGGCCTAGCCATTCCTCTCCCAAAGCGATGGCCGTCTGGAGCACCGCAGGGTCCACTTCTAGGAGCGACGGCAGCGCGCCGCGTTCGTGCAAATCGACGATGACCTCGGCGTATGGCTCCACGCTCCGGCGTTGCGGGCAATAGATGAGAACCGTTTGCCGGTCTTCGACCAGGCGCCAAGCCGTGGCGAGGCAAAGCTCTCGTTGGTCGCAGGGGAATATCTTCGTTCGCTTCCTTTTTGGTTTGACGAAAAGCTGCGGAATGAAGCCAGTAAAGAACCGAGGCACGAACGGGCGTTCGCCGTCGACACGGAGGTTCAGGCGTGCATTCGGGCTATTCCAACTGACTTCTCCGAAACGGAGACGCGTTGGGCGCCAATCGTTTTTGACAGGCCCGCCAGCCTGATCGCGGCGCAGCCATGCGGAGAAATCCTCCAGCTGATCTCCATCTGGGAGGATTGCCGAGAGGCACACGATCCGACGCTGATCGGCGTCAGGTCGGCGAAGCAAGCGCTGAATTTGGACTTCGTAACGAACTTCACGTTCGCCTGGGCCGATCATATGGCCCTCGTCGAAAATCAGAAGACCGACATCGTCGAGCAGTGAAGGATCATTGCGAAGCGCGAAATCGATCTTCTCCGGTGTGGCGACCACGATGTCGCGTTCCCGAATAGCGTCTTCATCGAAGCCGGAGACGCCGATGCTCCCATAAAGGGCCGAAATTGTCTTACCGAGTGGCTCAAAGGTACGTTGGAGGTTCGCTTCCGTCTGGGCTGAGAGAGCCCTTAGCGGTGTCACAAACATGACCCTCCGGCCCCCTGCAAGGCACCGAAGAATGCATAGCTCCGCGACACGTGTTTTGCCGGCGCTGGTCGGCAGTGAGACGACGAGATTATCGGACTGATTGACGGCGCGAGCCGCCGCCTCGATCTGCGATGGCCAGAGGTCGATTTCAGCCTTTGGCCGGGCGCCAAGAGAGGCGATGAAAAGTGATCGCAAGCCGAGCCAGTCGGCAGCGGCACCGCCTGTGGGAATCAAGGGGATCTTTTCATGAAACGTATTGGACCAGAGATCGGACAGAAGATGGATCGCGATGCGATGAGCCCACCATTGCGGAAGCAGGTTGAGCTCTGCACAGATGGCGAGGCTTTCCCGTAGGCGTCCGATCGCCTGATCGACCAAGGCACGTTCGCCCCGGTCGAGCGCCAAAAGGAAGATCGAGATAGCGCCGAAGAAGTTGTCGGTGAGGGCGATGTCTAGGCCTTCCCAAAGGAAGTCATGACCATTGCGTTCAGGAGCTTCTTGGTCAGCCGGTTCATTGTTTTCTTCAGCGATCCGCGCCTGAAACAAGCCGGTGATCCGTGCGTCAGATCCTTCGCCGTTCAGACGATAATCATGCACAAGTGTACGCAAGGTGGTGATGTTCCTGCGCATCAGCAGCGCCAGAGTCCTTTCAAGCGGCGAGAAGTTCTCCTCGTTTACGACGATTGCGAGGAGCGAATAGGCCCGCGCCGAAAGCTGAGCGAGATGGTAGCTGGCGGCTGCCATCACGAAATGGAAGTCCCGATCCGACTCGCCGCGATTACCTTTGGCCATGACGGACTCTAGGGCGGTTGCCGCCTGTACAAAGGCGACCCGGGCCTGGGCGGGATCGCCATTCATCTCCAGCATTCGCAGGCCAAGGCCAAGTAGTCCGTAGGCGTAGCTGTGAAGATCGTAGCTGAGTTGCGGCGAGAATTGCGGCGCGTCGGGTGGAAGGACGCCGCCTCGCCAAATCATGGCGCGGGCTTGGCCTTGCGCGATGAGCCTGCCTCGAAAACCGGCTGCGGCCGCCTCGGTAATGGCCGCTGAAATGGCGTCAGGGTTGGTTGGCATTCGCGATCACACGATCATAGACAGCGCCGACGAAGGCCGCATGGCCGTCGACGTGGAGACCAACGCCCCACTGGTTGATCTGCCCGGGATAGGCTTGAAGCGACTGCGTCAGCAACGCCTGCGGCGAGTTGCCCGAGAACGTGAACAATAGATGCTGGACACTCGCCAACGGGATGCCGTGACGCACCAGTGCGTCGTCGATTGCGTCTGCCAGGGGCTCGTTCGCGAGTTCAAGCAGGCGCGCTGATATGAATGACAGCGCGTGCGATGAAGGCCGTCCATTGTCTTTGTCCAGACCAGCGCGCGCCTCCGTAAGGGTCTGCGCGCGGAGACAGGCACGGCTCTTGGCCTCAGTCTTGAGAAAACGGAGCCGTTGAGTGGCCTGGTCAAGGATCATGCCGATGACATCGTCTCCTCGCATTGCCATGTTGCGATGATCTTTCCACCGCAGACGTTTGATCGGCACGCGATAGCCGCTATGTGCGTCGATCCATTCGGTCGCGTAGATTTCACCGAGATCGCCGGAACGGATCTGCTTTGTCTGAGGCAACAACCCTGTGACTAGGTCGGCAGCCCCCGGCCTGCCGAGGCGACGTAATGCGCGGGCGACTCGCTCTTCGGCCGCATAGTGACCAGGCACCGCTGTGGCGGTCAGCTGGACGCCTGTCGGGCGATCGACGGCGCGGCCGGTCTTGATGTGGAGGTGGTGGTTGCCGAGTGGAGTATCGGCTCCGTCACACCAGTCGTTGAATTGCACCATGCGCTCATACCTTCTCGATTAAGCGCGGCGCAGCATTCGCGGGATGTGGACGCGGTGAAAACCGTGGGTCTGCACTTGTCGGCGAAGCTTGGGGGTATCATTGACGCCGAACGCGATAGCCGCCTTCAGGGGGCTCGCAAAGGTAGCGTAGAAGGTCCAGCGAGCGTCCTTCGGCAGTGGCGCGTTCTGGCGTCGGTCGGTGATGACAACATCGCGGTGGTCCTTCCTATTGCGAAAGGCATGGAAGGTGATCCAGTCGGGCCGCCTGTACCGTGCCGCCTTGCTGAAGGGCACCGACTGAACCTTCACGTCGCTTTGGTCGAGAACCCAATCGCGCTGCTCTAATATCTGCCTGACCATGTGGCCGACCATCTGCTTAACGCGGTCAATCAGGACGTCTTCGCGGAACTCCTCCAGAAGTTGTTCTTCAATGCCTTCGACGGCGGGCTTTCCGAGCTCTGAGGCTGTCTCAAGGCGAGCGATAATGGCAGGCCGCGTGAGAAACGACCAAATGCGCTGACCGATGTCGGACTCCGACAGCGAAGCGAATTTCTCCGGATTGTAGCGAAGCATGATAGGCCTCCTTGACCGGGCATAAATGGCCGGTCATAAATGCCTAGTCAAGGGCACCGCACGTTGAATCGCTTAGTCTGCCGGTTCGCCGCTCGTGTGCCGCTCCGATTCCGGTCGGCTGCCTCACGCTGCGTGGCGTCTCCGTGTAGATTTGGATCATCGAAAACGCGGAATGAGGCTGAGATGAAGAAGGTCGTGCCGAACGGGAAGGTTGTGAAAGCCTTGAGGGAGCAACTTGAGAGACTGTCGACCCAAAAGGAAATGGCGAATGAAATCGGGGTCAGCGTTCGAATGCTTCGCATGATCGAAAATGAGAATGCGCCGATTGCAGTAACAACGGCCGATCGGCTGGCAAAAGCGCTGCAAGTTCACCGCGAGCGGGTCATCCTCGTCTCGGAGCCTTTGGAGACGGCGCCGACGGGAAGTGCGCCGGATGTCTTCTCCGCGCTGATGGAGGATGAAGACCGGCTCATAGCCCGCAACGACTATGATATCGCCCGAGCGACCACGGATGAAGGCGCGCTCTATACCGAGGCAGCTCGCTCACACGACGTGGCCTGCATCATCGAGACGACGCTTGATGAGGAAACGGGTGCCTATGCGCAGGAACTGTTCGATATCCTCGTCGGCTTGTCCTGGTCGCAACGCGATATTCTCGTGGACATTCCCCCAGCTACGGAGATCGCGGTTCGCCGGCGTATCCGACAGCTCATCGTTCTTCTCAAGGGCAACGACATCTGGATCTATCAGACCTCTGTCTTGAGGAGATTGCCGGAGCGCTACACGGTCGCGCCGGCAGACGAGCCTTGCTCGTATCAAAGCCGTCAGGTCGTGGCGCTGGGTCCGCCGGGTGAGTATGGCGAGACCACCATGCGTGTGCCGATCGATCACGGCCAGCCGTTCATCCTTCCGGCGTGGCGCAAGCTTCGCAAGGGCGACAATGAGGGGGTGGCGACGCCTCCATAATGGGAAGCAATCGTTTGATCATCAAGCTGTTGGGCGCGCGCTGAAATCGAATAAATGTGCATTTGGCGGAAGCCGGGGGGCATATGAAGTTTAAGCTGGAAAATACTTTCGAGGAAAATCTGGCCTTGTTTCAGGCTGAGGCCGAGCAAATCGATCCTGACTGCGCGAAGATCCTCTTAGACAATATGCATCTCCTGGATTCGGGAGGTGACACCGCGCCAAGCCGAGCAACGATCGGCGAGTTTCACAAGGCGGTACTGGCTGCACTTAATGGTCTGTCCAACCCAACAGGCGAGGACAAGGCATGACGCGGTATTTCCTAGGCAGCTTATCGATCGAGGGCTTTCGCGGGATCAACAATGACGGCGACCCGCTCGTCCTCAAATTCAAATCCGACGCCGTCAACTCGGTCCATGCGCCGAACGGGGTCGGTAAAAGTTCAATATTCGAAGCCGTCTGTTTCGCGATCCACGGCATCGTTCCGCGCCTGAAGGCGCTCCAGGAAGCCGAGCAGGGCGACAGCTATATCGTCAATCGCTTCCATCCCGGGCAGCAGGCGACGGTCGACCTGATATTCGCCAGCGATGACGGGTCGCCGGATGTGGCGATCAAGGTGGTGCGGTCCGCCAACGGCGCGCGCCTTGTGACTTCTCCCAGCGGTCATGCTGATCCGCAGCAATTTCTGGCAAGTCTGCAGGAGGATTTTGTCCTCGTTGACTATAATCGGTTCGCGAAGCTGATCGACATCTCCGCCTTGGAGCGCGGGCGATCTTTCGCATCGCTCGTGGGACTGAGCCGATATTCGCGCCTGCGCCAGGCCTTCGACGGCGCCAAGCGAACGCAAAACATCAACGGTGATCTGGGGCTCTCCGCGCTCGATGCTGAGGTGACCACAGGGGCGCGCGCGTTGAGCGCGATCGAGCGGCGTGTCATCGCCGCCCACGACGAGGTCGCCGGGGCGGGAGGCGCCGCCGTCGATAAACTTTCCGATTTGAAGGCGGCGGTGACAACCGCCTTGTCCGCCATCGCCTTGCTCAAGCCATTGATCGGCGAGGCCTCGGTCATGGACCTCGATTTCGACGCCGCGGAGCTGGCGATCGAGAAGGAGGAAGGCGGGGAAGCGCGCAAAACGCTGGATGCGCTGACCACCTCGGTCACGTCGTTATCGGGGCTAGAAGTCACGGTGGAGGAACTGGCTGACCTTGATCGGCTGCTTGAGCTGGCCGGAAGGAGAGACGAAGCGGTGCGCAGCGTCGGCGCGGAAGCATTGCATGCCCTTTTGCGCGATGCGCTGGCTGTGGTGTCCGGCGCCGATTGGCACGACCCGAATCAATGTCCAGTTTGCGAGGCGAAAGGCAGTGCCCCCCTAAAGCCGCGGCTGGAAGGCAAGATCGCTAAATACGATGCCGCCGCCCAGCTAGGCGCCGAACTTGTCAAGGATGTCGCCACGGCGCCTGGGATCGCGAAGCTCCGCCAGGTTGAAGAGGCGGCGGCCATGGCGATCGCAACGGGCGATCGACTGCACGTCGCGTTCGATTTGGCGGCCAAGAAGGGCGATGTGGCGACCTCCGACCTGGAGGGCATCAAGGCGCGTCTCGGGGTTCTTGAAACGCAGCGCGGCGAGACTCTTGCTCGGGTGCAGGGAGAGGCTGACGCATTGCAGGCGCGGTTGCCGCCGTCATTGGTGCAGGTGACCCGCATCCTCAGTTTCGCAAAGCAGTTCCGCGATGCCGTGCTGGAATACGAGAGCGGTGCCCCAGCGCTCAAGGCGAAACAGGACAAGCTCAAAGTTCTGAATCGTTGGAAGACGTTCATCACGCGTGCCGGGCGGAGCTTCGCCGACGCCGAGGCCGCGCTGGCTAACGAGCGGATTGCCGAGATTCAGACCGCTTGCCAGGATCTGTTTGGTCGGTTCGTGCGCGGCGGGCCTGATGTGAAGCCGACCCTGAGCCGGGCGCAGAACAGCGAGAACGTTGATCTGAAGCTCGCGGACTTCTTCGGCCTTCAGGACCTCAGCGCCCGGGCTCTCCTCTCGGAAAGCTATCGGAATGCCGTGGCAGCCGCGATTTTCCTGGCGGCTGCGACCAAGCACAGCGGCGTTCCGCGCTTCATGGTACTTGACGACGTGACGTCCAGCTTTGACGCGGGTCACCAGTTCGCGTTGATGGACGCGGTGCGGACGTTGCTACGCTATGGCGCAGTGCCGGACGGGCTGCAGTTCATTTTCTTGAGCCATGACACCAGCCTGGAGAAATACTTCGACAAGCTGAACGGCACCGCGGATTGGCATCACCAGAAGTTGCAGGGCATGCCTCCGAAGGGGCGGCTCATGGTATCGGCTCAAGAGGCTGATCGTCTCAAGGCGCAGGCGTTGCAGCATCTGAATGCTGGCCAGATCGATATTGGTGCGCCGTTTCTGCGGCAGTATCTCGAATACAAGCTGGGACAGATCATCGCCAAGCTGGAGGTCCCGGTTCCACCGGACTATGCCACCCGTGGCGACAAGCGGACGCTCTCGACCTACATCGACGCGATCGGCGAGGCAGTGAAGCTTTATCATGCGGCCAATCGGTGTGTGCTGACGCCTCAGCAGATCACCGATCTCCAAAACCATCATGTGCCATCGATCGTTGGCAATTTCGTCAGCCACTACGAGACCGGCGCAGGTACTCCCTTCAACGCTTATGCCTTGCTGGGTGTGCTGCAGAGCATCGATGCGCTGGCAGACTGCTTCACATATGTTGATCCAGCCAACAACCAGAAGCGCTTTTACCGCCGGTTGGAACGGCGCTAGTCTGCATTTCGCGGAGGGAGGGATCGACGAGTTCGAGCATTCCCTCCGCGACCATCAGATCAATAGCGAGGCCGAGGGCCTCGGTTTCGTTCTCGGTGAAGCGCGCGTTGTCATATCGGGTAGCGAGGTCGATGCTGAGCTCTTCGATCAGGCGCACGACCATGTAGATGTGCAGCGCGTAGGACCGTCGGGCGAGACCTTCATCGGTCTCCGGAAAGTAGCGCGTCAGGTTCGTTGGCCCGGGGAGGCCATCCATCTCGCCGTCCCATTCTGTCGCGCTCTGCACGACGTCATGTTGGGAAACGTGGGCGGCGGCCGACAGCCCGCCGTAGAGTCGGGCGAGTGATTGTTCCAGGGCGGCGATATTGGGGGCGCCATTGAGTTTTCGCCGGTTTGCACGAACTGCCTTGAGCTGAGCGAGTATCTCAAGTTCCTGGCGCAGCATCGCGTGCGCTTGCAGGTAGCGGGCCTCTGCGAGCGCTGTCTCACAAGGGGCCATCCCGATCACGAAGGCGGCGAACAGGGCGTCACGCTCGAAAGCGGTCCGGTCACCTTCGACAACGGTGCCGTTGATACGCAACAGGCCGCTGGCGAGGACGCCCGTCACGAGCAAATGGGCATCGATCAGCCGCCCGTAGACGGCCATCGATTTGGCCTTGGCTTGGTCGCCATAAACCTTCTGGACGGCATAGAGGGTCGCGGCTTGCTCGATCAGTTCCCGTTTGTGACGCTCAATCGCCTCCTCGTTCAGGGCATCAGTCATCAGTGTCTATTGCCCTGAGCTCGGCCAAGAAGACCGTGCCGATCTCCACCGCCCGCTTCGCTACGTCGGTGTCGACGTCCACGCCGTGTGAGGCTTCGTTCATCACGCGCAAGGAGCCAAGCATCTGCTCGGTGCTGGCCGGCGCCAGCCCCTGCCGCTCGAGGTCACGCAGCATGTTCATGATGCCGACTGGGCGATTGACGACGACACCTCTCGCTGCGGCGAGGTCGCGGAGGGCGCGCTCGATCTCGATGCGG
The DNA here is from genome assembly GCF_051535215.1 of Nitrobacter sp. Lineage (NCBI taxonomy): Bacteria > Pseudomonadati > Pseudomonadota > Alphaproteobacteria > Hyphomicrobiales > Nitrobacteraceae > Nitrobacter > Nitrobacter sp. The sequence goes on from NZ_JBPPLY010000031.1 coordinate 10,031, forward strand.
AGCTTGACCACTGACATCAGCGGGAATTCGCGTGCGAATTCTTCGACGGTCGGCAATTCATGCTGGAGCTGAGGCGGTAGCGCGGGTGACAGACGGTACTGGGCCACGCCCATCGGCTTGCTGCCGTCGCGCAGGGCGTATTCGACGATCACTTCGTTGCGGCCTTTGCACAGAATGATGCCGATGGTCGGCTGATCGTCCCTATGCCGAAGCTGGTCGTCGACGGCAGAGAGGTAAAAGTTCATCTTGCCCGCGAATTCAGGCTTGAAGTCCTCGATCTTCAGCTCGATCACGACGAAGCACCGCAGCCGAAGGTGATAGAAAAGCAGGTCGAGATAGTAATCCTGCCCGCCGATCTCGAGATGGTATTGGCTGCCGACGAAGGCGAAGCCCTTGCCGAGTTCGAGGATGAGCGAGCGCAGATGCTCGATCAGCCCGCGTTCGAGGTCGCGTTCCAACATGTCGGGGCCGAGCGCGAGGAAGTCGAATGTGTAAGGGTCTTTGAGGAGCTGCTGGGCAAGCTCGGACTGTTGGGCAGGAAGGGTTCGCGAGAAGTTGGTGAGCGCGCTGCCTTGGCGGGCGAACAGATTGCTCTCGATCTGGTGGACGAGGACCGGACGGCTCCAGCCATGTTCAATGGCCTGTCGAGCGTACCATGCGCGTTCCTCGGTCGCCTTGACGCTATCGAGCAGGCTGATGTTATGGCCCCAGGGTAATTGTGCAATGACCCGTTGCACAAATTCGCTGTCCGGCCAGGCGTCGGCCAAAGCGCGCATATATTTCAGGTTTCGAGCCGAGAGGCCGGTCATTTCAGGGAAAGCCCGGCGGAGATCCTCAGCCAAGCGGTCGATGACCTTGGCGCCCCAACCCTCACGCTCCTGCCGGGCCAGGATATCACGGCCGATGCCCCAGTAGAGCAGAATCAGTTCACGATTGACCGATAGGCTGGCGCGATAGCGCGCCTCGGTGATCTTCTGCTTCAAGTCACCGACGAAGGCAGTATAGCTTTGCGCGTCGATCTCGGCGGCCGTTTTCGCGGCCTTGGCGCGGTGGGGCGTCGGTTTGGCTGGAGGGCGGCTCATGCGGCCGCCTTCAGACGCTTCTTCGCCAGCATGGCGCGAACGAATTTGTCCCATTTCGCCATGCCGGCGCGCTTCTCGACCATGTAGTGCCAGCGATCGTAGTGCTTGGAGCTGACGTCCTGTAGCGCATGGTTCTGGAGGCGATCGCGGATTTCCTTCGGCACGCCCGCCTTGCCGGCCAGCGTTTTGAAGGTGCGGCGGAGATCGCGGTTCGTCGCATAAGGGATCACGCCGCGGTCCCGCTGGCGCCAGACGAAGCTATAGAGCGTGCCGTGGCTGACGGGCTGCTTCGGGTCTTTGGCCGAGGGGAAGAACCAGCCGTATTCGTTCGGCTTGATCGACTCGATCAACTCGGCGGCGAGCAGAGGCACGGGGACGGCGTGAGGCTGCTCGTTCTTGGTCTTGGACCAGTCGATGATACGCTCTTTGGCGTCCCACTGATCGACATGGAGCCGCGCGATCTCCTCGACGCGCTGGCCGGTCAGCAAAATAAGCTGCACAGCGCGCGGATAGGAGGGGTGAACCGGCGTGTCGGGGCACTCTAGCCAGCGATAGAGCTGCACGAACTCGTCTTCGTCGAGCCAGCGAGTGCCTTTGACCTTGGGTTCAGTCGGGATGCCCGTCGCCGGATTGAAAGGAAGCCGGAAGCGACGAGAGGATTGCTGCCGATAGTCGTTGTCGGACTTCATGCCCCAACTAAAGGCCGCATGGAGGTATGAGCGCACATGGTCGGCCATCGACTTTGCGCCGCGCTCGTAGATCGGACGGATCAGCTCGATAATTTCCTCGGCCTCGATCTCGCGGGCGAGGCGGTTACGTCCGAGCGTGTCGGCGATCTTGTTGAGGCCTTTTTCCGTTTCCTTCCAGGATGGCTTGCCCGCATCCTTGAGCGCGGCGACATAGCCCTCGAGCAGATCGGCGACGGTGCCGGGGCGAGTGTCGGTGGCGATCTTGATGCTACGCCTCTTCTGGATGACGTCTGCGAAGTCGCGCTTGTAGATTTCGCGGGCTTGCGCGAGCGACATTGAGGGATAGGCGCCGATCTTCTTCTTGGTGCGTTTGCCGTCCCGCCATTGCTGAGCCATCCAGTCAGCGGTGACACGTTTCGGCATGGGCTTGAGAACAAGGACGAGACGGCCCGTACCGCGCCCTTCGCCATCGGCGAGGTTCTCCTGCTTGCGACTGATCTCGACGCGCTTCAGCGCATGTCGGATCGCGGTATCGGTTAGGGCGGGCATAGCGTTTTCCTCCTTTCCGGAACTGGGAGCGGTCGAGGAGAAGCAGGGATCGCTAGCTGGGAGCGGAAGGCCGTTTTCTACCCCTTTTACAGCCCCCAATTTGCCAAAACCGCCCCCACTACGCAATACCCAGAAATCGCTATTTCGTCAGTGTTTCAACGTGCTTGTGCGTGATCCAGCGTGATCAAAGAGGGGGTAGTGGGATGGTTGTGGACCATGATGATCGCGGTCGCCGACAGTTCGAGCGCCCGTTTGACGACCTCGCGCGGATAGACCGGCGTGTGGTCGACGGTCCCGACCTGCTGCAATTCGTCCGCGATGAGCTGGTTGCGCTTGTCGAGGAACAGAATGCGAAACTGCTCCTTGTCAGCGAACGCCATCGAGGTCCGGCAATAGTCGATCACCGCGGCCCATGACGACAGCATCGTCCGCTGCTTCAATTGTCCTTTGGCTACGCGGCTGGCGCTCGCCGCGATCAGCTTGATCTCGATGATCGCCGCTTCCCCGAGTCCGCTGATTTCCCGGAGCCGGGCATCGGGTGCATGAACCACTTCGGCGAACGATCCGAACCTGCCGATGAGGGACTTGGCCAGCGGCTTGACGTCCCGGCGTGGCAGCGCGCGGAACAGCACCATTTCGAGCAGTTCGTAGTCGCTGAGCGCATCTGGCCCCGCGTCGCGGAATCGCTCCCGCAGCCGCTCGCGATGGCCGTGGTAGTGCGGCGCTTCGGCAAATCCTGGGGGGCTCTTGGCGTCTGCGGGCATCAGGATGCGGCGAACCGGTTGGTTACCGCAACCTTGCCGTGGTCGACGGTATTTGCAACCCCCATTCAGGGATGCGAGTCACGAAAGGACAAGCAGTCCAACGCGATCTTTGACCGGGTTGAAGGTTCTCAGCCTCCGGAGGGTGGGTTGTCGGAGCTGCGCTGTGGCAGCGTGAAGATCTCGACTCCGGTCTGGGTCACGCCGACCGAGTGCTCGAATTGCGCCGACAGCGAGCGGTCACGGGTCACGGCGGTCCAGCCGTCGGACAGGATCTTCACGTGCGGCCTGCCCAGATTGATCATCGGCTCGATGGTGAAGAACATGCCGGGCCTGAGCGGTACGCCTTCGCCGGGTCGGCCGACATGGATGATGTTCGGTTCGTCGTGGAATATCCGGCCGAGCCCGTGACCGCAGAAATCGCGCACCACGCTCATGCCCTGCGGCTCGACGAAGCTCTGGATGGCATGGCCGATGTCGCCGGTCGTCGCTCCCGGCTTGACCGCAGCGATGCCACGCATCATCGCTTCATACGTCACCTCGATCAGACGTTCGGCCTTTCGGGCGATCGGGCCGACCGCGTACATCCGGCTCGAATCGCCGTACCAGCCATCGACGATAAGGGTCACGTCGACATTGACGATATCGCCCTCTTTCAG
>NZ_JBPPLY010000032.1:0-12201 GCF_051535215.1 Nitrobacter sp.
CCCGGCGGAGTCCGGTCCACCTGTTGATGTTTGACGCCTCACGGCTTGGTCTCCCCGCCGGGATTATGTTCCCGGTCGATGGGCGAGAGCATGCCAGCGCGCGGTCCGGATTTGCTTAAAAAGGCTGGTTAATCGAAGGTACCTTCCGCCTCATCCGCGCGCATGATTGACAGACCCTTCGCCGACATGCTTGACGGGTCCTTGCCGGAGCGCGGATAATCTTCGAGGCCCGCTTCATTGAATGCTTGAAGTCCGCATAAAATAAGCACATCTCATGATGGGACCGCTGGCGCTCCGGTCTTGTCGAATTCCCGGGATTTTGTTCGTGATCTCTTCACCAAACACATCATTACCGAAATCCGCCGAATCCGAACTCTTCGATCAATCCGCGCTCAGCGAACTCGCCGAGCGACTGGTTGAGGCGGCGAAGCGCGCGGGCGCCGATGCGGCGGATGCGGTCGCGGTGCGCGGCGTTTCGCAAGGCGTCGAGGTTCGCGACGGACGCGTCGAGGAATCGGAACGCTCGGAGAGTGACGACGTCGGACTGCGCGTGCTGGTGGGACGGCGGCAGGCCACGGTCTCGACCAACGACGTCGGCGGCGACAACGTCGCGAAACTCGCCGAACGCGCGGTCGCGATGGCGCGCGTTGCGCCCGACGATCAATATGTCGGGCTGGCCGATCCTGCATTGCTGGCGCGGAATTTTCCCGATCTCGATCTGCTCGACCGGGTGACGCCGTCGACGGCGGAACTCGAGCGCCGCGCGGTCGAAGCCGAGGCGGCGGCTCTTGCGGTCGAGGGCGTGACCAAATCGGGCGGCGCCTCGGCGTCGGCCGGCATCGCCGGCATGGTGCTCGTGACGAGCACCGGCTTCCGCGGATCCTATCTGCGTTCGAGCCAGGGCATCTCGATGATGGCGATCGTCGGCGACGGCACCGCCATGGAACGCGATTACGATTTCTCCTCCGCGCTTCATGCCTCGGACCTGCTGCCTGCGGCCAGCGTCGGTCGCAGCGCCGGGGAACGCACGGTGGCGCGCGCCAATCCGCGCAAGGTTGCCACTTGCAAAGTGCCGGTGGTTTACGATCCGCGCGTTGCGGGGTCGCTGGTCGGCCATGTCGTCGGTGCGGCCAACGGCGCGTCGGTCGCGCGCAAGACCAGTTTTCTAAAGGACCGGCTCGGGCAGCAGTTGTTCGCGAAAGGGATCCGGATCGTCGACGATCCGCTGCGCGTGCGCGGACTGCGCTCGCAGCCCTTCGACGCGGAAGGTGTCGTGACGAAAAAACTGGCGGTGATCGACGATGGCGTGCTGACGTCATGGCTGTTGGATTCGGCGACCGCGCGCGAACTCGGCCTGACGACGACCGGTCATGCTCATCGTGGCGTCTCGTCGTCGCCCTCGCCGGGATCCTACAATCTGCATCTCGAGGCGGGGCAGATGACGCCGCGTGAACTGATCGCCGACATCAAGCAGGGCTTTTATGTCACCGACCTGATCGGCTCCGGCGTCAATGGCGTGACCGGCGATTACAGCCGCGGCGCGTCGGGATTCTGGATCGAGAACGGCGAGATCACCTATCCCGTGAGCGAGATCACCATCGCTGGACATCTGATCGAGATGTTCAAGTCGCTGACGCCCGCCAACGATCTTGCTTTCCGCTATGCGACCAACGCGCCGACCGTGCGCATCGAAGGGCTGACGGTTGGCGGGCGCTAGTGGTCCGATTCCGACATTCGCATCCCGTTTCAGCGAGCGTCTTTTCGAATGTCAAAATCAAAAGGACCCCTAGCACCATAAAGCTCCAGCGGAGTTTTGGATTTGACGTTCGCATCGGGAGATTGCGGTCAGGTGGTTAGCGAACGTCAAACCCACTCCACTGACAGCCGTGTTGACGATTTGGCGCGGGACCGCGCTTTGTTGATCGAAACGGTGCGCGAGGCGGGAGAACTGGCACGCGCGATGTTCCGCACCCGGCTGCGAACCTGGACCAAGGGTGTCTCGTCGCCGGTGTCGGAAGCGGATATCGCTGTCAACGATCTCATCGAAAACAAGTTGCGCGCGGCGACGCCAGACTACGGCTGGCTGTCGGAGGAAAGCGCCGACGATCCCTCGCGGCTCGACAGGCAGCGGGTCTGGATCGTCGATCCGATCGACGGTACGCGCGGCTATATCGCCGGCCGCGACGACTGGTGCGTCAGCGTCGCGCTGGTCGAGCGCGCTTCGCCACTGCTCGCGGCCGTGTTCGCGCCGGCCACCGGCGAGTTCTTCCTCGCCGCGCGCGGGCAGGGCACGACCTGCAACGGCGTGCCTGTGCAGGCGACGCCCGGCGACGATCTGGACTTTTCGAAGATCGCGGGACCGAAGCCGCTTGTGGACAAGCTCGACCGAAGCGATGCCGCGCCTCATCCGCGGATCGCTTCGCTGGCGCTGCGGCTATGCCGTGTCGCGGACGGCCGTATCGACGCAGCCTTCGCCGGCGCCGAGAGTCGCGACTGGGATATCGCCGCCGCAGATTTGATCGTGCAGGAGGCGAATGGTAGACTGACGTCGCTCGGGGGCGAGCCGATCCTCTATAACCGTGCCGAGGTGACGCACGACGTGCTGTTGGCGGCGGGGCGCCTTCGCCACGCGCGCATTCTTGCGCATCTTCAGGGGGAGCCGCTGCCGTAAGAGGGTGCCGACTTTCGGGATATTTGCCTGACGGCCGCCGACATAGTAGGACAACGCGCAAATGCCGCCGGATACTCCGCCTCAGCAATTGCTCCACCTCGTGATCGGGGGCGAACTGGCCGATCTCGCGCAGACGACCTTCAAGAACCTCGACGAGGTAGAGATCGTCGGCCTGTACCCGAACTACGCATCGGCCTATGTCGCCTGGAAGGCGAAGGCGCAGCAGACGGTCGATAACGCCCACATGCGGTATTTCATCGTGCACCTCCACCGGCTTCTCGATCCTGGTCAAGACACGAAGCCCGCCCTTTGAGAAAGCTGCTCCGCAATCTGCTGCGCGCCCGCTGGTTTCAGCAGTTCGCAGGCCTCCTGGCCGCGGGCTTTCTGCGGCTGGTTTGGACAACCAATCGATTCAGCTATGATCCGGACGATGTCTACGACCTCGTCGAGCCGCAGATGCCTGTCATCCTCGCGTTCTGGCACGGACAGCATTTCATGACGCCGTTCATCAAGCGGGCGCACCATCGCGGCAAGGTGCTGATCTCCCGCCATCGCGACGGTGAGTTCAATGCGCTGGCGGCGGAGCGGCTGGGCATCGAGACCATCCGCGGCTCTGGCGATCACGGCTCCGCGTTCAATCGCAAGGGCGGGGTCGGCGCCTTCAAGGAAATGGTTCGCGCGCTCGAGGAGAACTACAACGTGGCGCTCACCGCCGATGTGCCGAAGCGCTCGCGCGTTGCGGGTCTCGGCGTCATCATGCTTGCGCGCGAGTCCGGGCGGATGATCATGCCGTTTGCGATGGCGACCAGCCGCTGCATCCGCCTGAACAACTGGGACCACACCACCATCAACCTGCCGTTCGGGCGCGGCGCCCTGGTCGGCGGCGAGCCGATCTCGGTGCCTGCCGACGCCGACGCCGAGATGATGGAGACGCTGAGGGCCCGGCTCGAGGCGACGCTGAACGACGCCACGCGCCGTGCTTACGCCAGGATTGGCCGGCCCGAACTCGAGGCCGGGTGCTGCGATGTCTCACGAACTTCGGAAAGCGGGTACTAGTCCCGCCGATTTGAAATTCCCGCAGCACCTGCAGCGGGTTCGTTTCGGAATTTCAAATCGAAAGCGGTACTGGAATTATAAAGTTGCTGGTAGCCTTTGCCTTCCGAAGTTCGTTAAGAAGGTGCTGCGATGTCTCACGAACTTCGGAAAGCGGGTACTAGTCCGGTGCCGGCGACGCTGCGCCTCTACCGCAGGCTGTCCGCCGCGGCCGGCGCGCTCGCGCCCGTGCTTTTGAAACGCCGGCTGAAGCAAGGCAAGGAAGATCCCGCGCGCATCGACGAGCGGCGGGGCATCGCCCGCCAACCGCGTCCCGCAGGTCCGCTGGTCTGGATCCATGGCGCAAGCGTCGGAGAGGTGCTGGCCGTCGCCGCGCTGATCGAGCGACTGCGGGCGTTGAACCTGCGTATTCTGCTCACCTCGGGCACCGTGACCTCGGCTGCCGTCGTCGCGAAGCGATTTCCTCCGGACATCATTCACCAGTACATCCCCTACGACTCGCCGCGCTTCGTCGCGCGCTTTCTCGATCACTGGCGGCCGGGTCTGGCGCTGTTCATCGAATCGGACCTCTGGCCCAATCTGATTCTGGCAGGCGCATCGCGCCGCCTGCCGATGGTGCTCATCAACGGGCGGATGTCGCAGCGTTCGTTTCCGCGCTGGCGCAGGATGGCGGGAACGATCGCGGCGCTGCTGGGCCGGTTCGACATCTTCCTCGTCCAGTCCGAAATCGATGCGGAGCGTTTCGCCGTGCTCGGCGGTCGCAATGTCACCGTCACCGGCAATCTCAAGCTCGACGTGCGCGCGCCGCCGGCCGACGAGGGCAGGCTGGAACGTTTGCTGTTTGTCACGCGCGGCCGCCCGGTGGTGGTGGCGGCCTCGACCCATCCGGGCGAGGAGGAGATTCTCCTCGATGCGCACCGGAGGCTGGCAGCTTACTTCCCCTCGCTGCTGACCGTGATCGTTCCACGCCATCCCAACCGTGGCGAGGCGATCGCCCGCATGATCGCGGCGTCCGGCGCGCAGGCCGCGCGACGCTCGCTGGAGCAATTGCCGACGGCGCGGACGGATATCTATATCGCCGACACCATGGGCGAACTGGGATTGTTTTACCGGCTGGCGCCGATCGTTTTCATGGGCGGCTCGCTGGTGCCGCGTGGCGGCCAGAATCCGATCGAGGCAATCAAGCTCGACGCCGCCATCGTGCACGGCCCGCATGTCTTCAACTTCACCGAGGTCTATGACGCGCTCGACCGCGCCGGGGGCGCGCGCCGTGCCGACGACGGCGATGCGCTGGTCAAGCATCTCGGCCATCTGCTCAGCGATCTCGCCGCCCGCGATGCCGCGAGGGCGGCTGCGGCTGACGTGGTGGATCGGCTCGGCGGCGCACTGGAGCGCACGCTGGCCGCGCTCGAGCCGTATCTTCTGCAGTTGCGGCTGGAAAGGCGAGCGGCTGATGCGTGAGCCGGCCTTCTGGCACAGGCCGTCATCGCTGCTGTCGCAGTTGTTAGCGCCTCTTGGCGCACTTTACGGCGCGGTCTCCGCGCGGCGGCTGATGCGGAAAGGTCTCCGCGCCGGAGTGCCCGTCATCTGTGTCGGAAACTACGGTCTTGGCGGCGTCGGCAAGACGCCCACCGTGATGGCGCTGGCCGGCATTCTTCGCTCGCTCGGCGAAACGCCGGTCGTGCTCAGCCGCGGCTATGGCGGGCGGCTGCACGGTCCGCTGCAAGTCGATGCGCACCGGCATACGGCCACTGAAGTGGGCGATGAGCCGTTGATGATGGCGCGGACGATCCCCGTGATCGTGTCACGACAACGGGCGGCGGGCATTGCACCGGCTCGCGCGCTGGGGGCGAGCGTGATCCTGCTGGATGACGGCTTTCAGAACCCGGCGCTATCAAAGGATGTCTCGCTGATCGTGATCGACGCCGACCGCGGCCTGGGCAACAAGCGGGTGTTTCCGGCGGGGCCATTGCGCGCGCCGCTGTCGGCGCAATTGTCCCGCACCGATGCGCTCGTCATCGTCGGCCTTGGCGCCGCCGCGGACGGCGTTGCGGCAAACATCAATGCGAGGGGAGGCCTTGTGTTGCGGGCGAAGCTCGTCCCCGATGACGCGCCGATTGCGGCATTGCGCGGCAGGCGTGTCTATGCCTTCGCCGGCATCGGCGATCCCGCGCGGTTCTTCCGCAGCCTGCGCGCCTGCGGCATCGATGTGGCAGCGGAACGGGCATTCTCAGATCATCATCCGTTCTCGCAGCGCGACATCACGGAGTTGCAGGAGGCTGCTGCGCGCGACGGTCTTGCGCTGGTGACGACCGAAAAGGATCTGGCGCGGCTGCGCAACGGCGAAAGCCTCAAAGCGTTCGCTCAGGCCGTCGTTCCCTTCGCGGTCACGCTCGCGTTCGACGACGAGCCGGCGCTGCGGTCGTTCCTCGTGGAGCGGATCGCACAGGCGCGGCGATGAGATTATGACGAATCCTTGAGCGCGTCCGGGTAATGCCGTTGCAGGACCGCGCTGGGAAGCGCGTAAGCCTCCTGCAGGTCGACGCTCCAGTACTTCAACTCATCAAGCGGAATGTGGGCGTCGGTGATCGCGCATCGCACATAGGTTCCCGCCGAAAGCACGCGGAAATCGCCGTCGAGATATTGCACCCGCGCTTCGCCCTGGCCGGACTGGCCAAATTTGTTCAGCACGTCTCTCTCCCGAATCGCCTGCCTGCAAACATGCCGGCTGGCTTTTTATTCTCCGAAGATAGGCTCGCAAATGGCTGCGTCAAACCCACCGATTTGTGATGAATTGCGTCTCCGGCCACATGATAGGTCTGAATTCAGGTTTCCTTTTTGCAGCATACCAGATCGTCCGGCAAGATATATGCGCCTGCTGTCAGCATTTGTCTCGATTGCGGTGTCTGTTTCGACCGTCGCAGCGTTCGCGGCGTCCGGTCCCCCCCAGCCCGAAAGGGTCGCGATCCAGCGGACCGGCGGCGTGCTGCATGGCCTGCTCTACAAACCCGAAGGCGACGGCCCGTTCGCGACGATCATCGCGCTGCATGGCTGCAGTGGCCTGGGACACGGCGGGCAAATCCAGCCGCGCTATCTGGACTGGGCCGAGCGGTTTTTGAAGGCGGGCGACGCCGTTCTGTTCCCGGACAGTTATGGTTCGCGGGGCGTCGGTCAGCAATGCCAGCCCAAACAGCGCAAGATATTCGCGCGCCGCGAGCGCGTCGCCGATATCCGCGACGCGCAACAGTGGTTGATGCAGCAGCCCTGGGTTCTCCAGGGGCGTATTGGTCTGCTCGGATGGGACAACGGCGCCAGCGCCGTTTTGTGGGCGGTACGTCCGCAAATCGCATGGGCCGGCCGGCATGATGATTTTCGTTCGGCTGTGGTGTTCTATCCGGACTGCAGGATTTCGTCGCGTCTGGGGTGGAGCACGCGCGTTCCGACGCTGTTGTTGATCGGCGCCGCGGACGACCTCAGTTCGCCGTCCGCCTGCCGGCAGATGGTCGACGATGCACGCGGGCGCAGCGCGCTCGCCCGGATTGTCGTCTACCCCAATGCCCGGCATGGTTTCGACAGGGTGAATGCGCCCGTCCATGCTGGTACCGGAGGAGGCGGACACATCGGAGCCGATTCCAAGGCGCGAGCGGACTCGCAAAGCCGGGTCGCGAGCTGGCTGGCGCGTTAGAGACCTGGAGTCTGGTTCAACTGCGTTGAATCAGATCGCCTATCTTTTTGTTTGAGCATGATCTTTTCGAAAGCCGGTTTCCACTTTTCGGGATCATGCTCTAGAAAAGATTTCCCTGATCGGGCTTCACCGTGCGCCGGGCGGCCGCCGGCTTGGACGGGCTTTTCGGGCCGGGCGCGGTCACATCCGATCGATCGCTGTCGGCGGTCGCGTTCACCCGTCCGTCTGCGAATTCGAGCGAGAGCCGTGCCGCGGGCCCGACCGCAGATGCGCTTCGCAACGCCTGTCCCGCATCGTCGCGGACCAGCGCGAAGCCCCGCGCCAGCACGCCGCGATAGGACACCGCCGCCAGCAACTGGCCGGAATGCGCGATGCGGGCCTCATGCCGCTGCAGCAAGGTGACGAGGGCCCGCCGCGCCCGCTCGGCGAGGCGCTGGGTGCGTTCGTTGGCGCGTGCGATCTGGGCGCGTTGGGCCTGCGCATTGGCGAGGCGCGAAGCCGTGAGCCGCACAGCCAGTCCGGTGAAGTGATCGCGGCGATGCCGCAAGACCACCCGGGTGCAATGTGCGAGCCGCGCGCCGGTCGTGGCGACGGATTGTTTGGCGTGGCTGACCTGCGCGCGCAGAACGCGCAGCGTGAGACCGCTCGAGATTTGCGTAAAGCGGCGATGATGCAGGTGCGTGCTCGCACGCAAGGCACGCGGCAACGCGGCGGTGGCGCCGTCGAGCTTCTGCCTGGGTATCGCCAGCAACTCGCCTGCTTCCGGCAGCGCACGGGCGGCCGAGCGCAATTCGGTGCGCCTGTCGTCATGACCGCGTCGCCATCCGACCATGGCGCGTGCCGCGAGGTTGGAGAGTTCAACAAACAGGTCGGCGCGGACCGGCACTGCGATTTCGGCCGCCGCGGTCGGTGTCGGCGCCCGCTTGTCGGCGGCGAAGTCGATCAGCGTGATATCGGTCTCGTGGCCGACTGCGGAGATCAGCGGGATCATGCTGTTGGCGGCCGCGCGGACCACGATCTCCTCGTTGAAGGACCAGAGGTCTTCGAGCGAGCCGCCGCCGCGCGCGACGATCAGAAGATCAGGACGCGGGATCTGTCCGTTTTTGGGCAGCTCGTTGAAGCCCTTGATCGCAGCCGCGATCTGTTCCGCCGATCCTTCGCCCTGCACCCGCACCGGCCAGACCAGCACGCGGCGCGGGAAACGGTCCTCCAGCCGATGCAGGATGTCGCGGATCACCGCACCGGTCGGAGAGGTCACGACGCCGATCACCTCGGGCAACCAGGGCAGCAGTTGCTTGCGGGCTTCGTCGAACAGGCCTTCAGCCGCGAGTTTCTTCTTGCGCTCCTCCATCAGCGCCATCAGCGCGCCGATTCCGGCGGGCTCCAGCGCCTCGATCACGATCTGGTATTTCGACGAGCCGGGATAGGTCGTCAGCTTGCCGATTGCGATGACTTCGAGGCCTTCCTGCGGCTTGAACCGCATCCGGCCATGAACGCCTTTCCAGATCACCGCCTCGATCTTGGCGCTCTCGTCCTTCAGCGCGAAATAGCAGTGGCCCGAGGCGTGGGGACCACGAAAGCCCGATATTTCGCCGCGCACACGCACATGGCCGTAAGTATCCTCCACGGTGCGCTTCAGCGCCGAGGACAGTTCGGAGACGGTATATTCCGGCGCGTTCGGCAATAATTGTGCAGGGCCTGCGGGCATCTGGCTCCCTTCTCTTGCGCCTCCGCCTTACCATGCTAAAGCGTCGGTCAACCATCGAAAATCCTTATCGGCAGTCGCCCATGAACATTCTCCTGCTCGGTTCCGGCGGTCGCGAACATGCGCTGGCCTGGAAAATCGCCGACTCCGTGCTGCTGACGAAACTCTGGTGCGCGCCGGGCAATGCGGGGATCGCGCGCGTCGCCGAATGCGTATCGCTCGATGTCGCCGACCATGCCGCGGTGATTGCGTTCTGCAAGGCCAACAAGATTGATCTGGTGGTGGTCGGGCCGGAAGCGCCGCTTGCCGCCGGCATCGTCGATGATCTCGCGGCAGCCGGCATCAAGGCGTTCGGGCCAAGCCAAGCCGCAGCCCGGCTTGAAAGCTCGAAGGGCTTCACCAAGGATCTGTGCCGCGACAACAACATTCCGACCGCCGCCTATGAGCGCTTCAGCGATGCCGCGGCGGCGAAGGCCCACATCGCCGCGAACGGCGCGCCGATCGTCATCAAGGCCGACGGGCTTGCCGCGGGAAAGGGCGTTGTCGTCGCGATGACGGTCGAGGACGCGAACGCGGCCATCGACACGATGTTCGAGGGCGGTTTCGGCGCGGCCGGCGCGCAAGTGGTGGTCGAGGAGTTCATGCGCGGCGAGGAGGCGTCGTTCTTCGCGCTGTGCGACGGCGAGCACGCACTGGCGCTGGCGACGGCGCAGGATCACAAACGCGCCTTCGACGGCGACAAGGGACCGAACACCGGTGGCATGGGCGCCTATTCGCCGGCGCCCGTCATGACTGACGAGATGTGCCGCCGCACCATGGACGAGATCATTCTTCCGACATTGCGCGCCATGCGCGCGAAAGGCGCACCTTTCAAGGGCGTGCTGTTCGCAGGCCTGATGATCACCGACGATGGGCCGAAGTTGATCGAATACAACGTCCGCTTCGGCGATCCGGAATGCCAGGTGCTGATGCTGCGGATGATGGGAGACATCGTGCCGGCGCTGTTCGCGGCCTGCGACGGACAGTTGAACCACTTCAGCCTGCGCTGGTTTTCCGATCCGGCGTTGACCGTTGTCATGGCGGCGAAAGGGTATCCCGGCGACTATGCAAAGGGGACGCCCATTGATGGGCTCGACGACGCAGCCAAGGTCGAGGGCGTGGAGATTTTCCAGGCCGGAACGAAGGAGGAGGGCGGTCGCATCCTCGCCAATGGCGGACGCGTGCTGAATGTCTGCGCCTCGGGCAAGACGGTTGCAGAGGCGCAGGCGCGCGCCTACGAGGCGGTGGATCGCATCAAATGGCCCGACGGCTTCTGCCGCCGCGACATCGGATTCCGGGCGGTTGAGCGGGAGAGCGGCGGATAGTTTCATTCCGTGCGGCTGTTGCGACGGGTTGCATTGGCGGCCGCAATCGTCTCGAATCCGGCGTCAGGTACGTTCCGGAACGTGCCGCTCGGATACCGGAGATGAAGGGATCAGCCATGCCCGACCTTGCCGATCTGTTTCCCGGTTACGCCTCCGAATGGATCAACACCACGTCGGGCCGCATCTTCGCGCGCGTCGGAGGCGAGGGGCCGCCGCTGTTGCTGCTCCATGGTTTTCCGCAGACTCACGTGATGTGGCACAAGGTGGCGCCTCAACTCGCCGAGGCCTTCACCCTCGTCATTCCCGATCTGCCCGGCTACGGCTGGTCCGACATGCCCGAGAGCGATGCGGACCACACGCCCTATACCAAGCGCGCGATGGCGGAAACCTTGATTGAGGCTATGGAGAAACTCGGTCACGTGCATTTCGCGCTGGCGGGGCACGACCGCGGTGGCCGCGTCGCCTATCGGCTCGCGCTCGATCATCCCGGACGGCTGTCGAAATTCGCCGTGCTCGATATCCTGCCGACCTACGACTACTGGTCGCGCCTCAATCGGCTGTCGGCGCTGAAAATCTATCACTGGGCGTTTCTTGCGCAGCCCGATCCGCTGCCGGAGAAACTCATCACCGGGCAACCGGATTTTTTCCTGAAGCAGACCATGGCGCGCCAGACCGGATCGGGCACGCTCGATGCCATCGATCCCCGCGCGCTCGAGCATTATCTCGCGCCGTGCCGCGATCCTTCGCGGGTCCATGCGATGTGCGAAGACTATCGCGCCGGCGCCCATGCCGATTTCGAGCTCGACAAGGCCGATCTCGAAGCGGGCAAAAAGATCACCGTTCCGATGCTGGCGCTGTGGGGCGATGCGGGTATCGCCGCCGCGGCCTCGGCCACGCCGCTCGATACCTGGCGGGTCTGGGCGGCAAACGTGACGGGCGGCGCGGTGAATTCAGGCCACTACCTGCCGGAAGAAGCGCCCGACGAGACCGCGAGGGCACTGAAGCAGTTCTTCACCGCCGCGCCTTGAAGAAATCCCGCAGCAGCGTCGCGGCTTGGCTTTCGCCGACGGAGGGATACACTTCCGGCCGGTGGTGGCAGGTCGGCGCGGCGAAGAAGCGAACGCCGGAATCCACCGCGCCGCCTTTCGGATCGGCCGTCCCGTAATAGAGCCGCCGGATCCGCGCGAACGAGATTGCGGCCGCGCACATCGTGCAGGGTTCCAGCGTCACATAGAGATCGCAGCCGGTCAGCCGCTCGGTGCCGATAGCGTGTGCGGCGGCCCGCAGCGCCAGGATTTCGGCATGCGCTGTGGGATCGCGGTCGGTCAGCGTGCGGTTTCCGGCCGATGCGACGACTTCGCCGTTCCGCACGATGACACAGCCGATCGGCACCTCGCCCGACTTTCCGGCCTTTTCGGCGGCTGCAAGCGCCAAATCCATGAAACTTGATGCCGCCATGTCTGGTTTTCCGGGCGCATTTGCTTTTGCTGATCGCGCTCCGGTGAGAACCCTGTTAAGAGGCGCGTTCAAAACTCGAACAGGTTTTTCGCAAGACGGTGCTTCGCCGCGCGCGAGACCGTTATGCTCATCCTTGGGGTCGGCGTCGCCGCCGGCCGGTTGCTTTTGCGAGAACATTCATGCCCCGCGATACCGATAAAGACAATGCACGTGGCCGGCGTGATCGTCCCCCAGGCGGCAAGCGCCGATCCGGCGCGGCGCGCGG
>NZ_JBPPLY010000033.1:0-12080 GCF_051535215.1 Nitrobacter sp.
GTGATCACGTTCGTGATCCTCGATTTGATCGTCATTGCGGTTGTGGGGGATTGGGGTCTCGTGTGGGGATGGATTCCAACAGGACTGATCGGGTTGATAGTTGGCAATCAAGTTCGCTCGGTAAGATTGGGGCATGCTCTTAAGCAAGATTCGTCGTTTCTCCTTTGGTCTCCGTGGCCAAAAGATAGCAAATGGTGGCGGTGGTAGAGCTTTGCGAAACCACGTTTGACGTGATCGATGCACCACCCAAATCGCCGTGCGCTTCCACGATAACAGTAACATATTAGACAGGATCAAGCGGCCAAGGCGCAGAGGGGCCTGGTGCTTTAGCATGCCATTCGCCAGCATCTCGGCGGTGACGATAGTCATCCGTTGCTCGCAATAAGCAGGGCCGCCATAAGCGGTGCGGGCGCGTTCTCGATGAAGTTAGGGCAGGTGAGCAGCGGCGCTGGCGCTTCTATGCGGGCAAGCGCCGCGATCACGAGACAATTGGAATCATCTCGCTTGATCCATCACCGCGATGGTCTGCTCCGTAACGTCTTCGCGACGTGGTTCTTCTCCAAGATGAACCAAACTTATCAACGGCAGGAAGGTCAGGAAGCACGTCAGAGATGACGGCCGATTAGTTCGCTTCAAAGTGACGCAACTTTAAATTAATAGCAGCGTTCAATGCATGTCATGCGGCCAGTGAGCATACATTGATCTGTCAATGTGCGGTGGCTACAAATAATCACTGTAGCTTATCACACCGGAGATATGCATGCCGACTCGAGTTCAAATTGACAAACTCGCGCCAACTTTCATCGTCGGTTGGGCTTGGAATCCGGATGCTCCGGCTGCGTGTGTCAGCATCCAGGTCCGTGTCGGAGACGAAATGGTGGGATCTGCAATTGCAGATGGCTTCAGGCGCGATCTGCTACGCGCGAATATCGGCTCCGGATATCATGCGTTTGTCATTATGTTTACGCGCGCGTTGACTTCGGATGAGTTGGATAAGCTGGCTGTTATCATAATGGATGCAGGGCAATCACCGGCCATCTCTCTGAAACACGTGAGTGTCGATCGTTCGGGCCTGCCTCCTCCTGCGCAACCAAAGTCAATTGGAGAGCAGGTCAGAGGGTTGATGAAATTCAGTCCTGCGTATGCAGAGTCTCCGAAGCCTGACCAGCCATCCATGTCACCATCAGAACTGCTTCAGACCCTTGATCTTGAAGGTGAGATTGCCAGCAGCGAGGAACTGAAGGTTCTTCTGGAAAAAAGTGGATTGAATGTCGACGGGCTGGCCGCCGCGATGAAACGGGATACCAGACCTATTCCTTCTTCATCTAACCGCGAAGGTTATGCCTCAGGCCGCGATCTCGCATACTGGCTCAGCGGATATGCGCAGTTTAAGATGATCTCAGATTTTGCGATGCCGCATGGAGTCCGGGGCGGAAGATATTTCGACTTCGGCGGTTCGACCGGACGCGTCTCGCGGCATTTTGCGTTTCAATCAATGGATTGGGACGTCTGGTTATGTGACTTCAAATCGATCTCGATAGATTTCTGCCTCAAATATCTTCCTGGCGTTCGGTCGTTCTGCAACACGTCGTTTCCATCGCTGCCGATTGAAGATCGATGTTTTGACCTGATCTCAGCGCTGTCCGTGTTCACGCACATAAACGAAAGCGAATTAAGCTGGTTGCTGGAACTCAGGCGTGTTTTGGCAAAGGGTGGAATTGCTTGTATCACGGTCGTGAACGATGAATGCTGGTCTAATCCGGACCGCGTCTTGAAGGACTCAATCAAGGGATTCCGTCCTGATCTCATGAACGTGAAAACGATTCCGGAAGGAAAAACGGTGATCGCGTTCCGTGACGACGATCCCTATAATTGCAACGTGACGCACAGCAATAGCTATATCCGTGATGTTTGGGGCAGATTTCTCGATATCCGCGCCATTATCCCAAGGTACTCAACCAGTCAATCGATGGTGATTTGTAGCCGTCGGGACTAACAAGCTCGACTTGTGATGTCTCTGCCGAGGTCGCTCACCTGACCCGTCGAACTGAAACGCAACCTTGCTGCGTTTCAAAATCGCTTTGGGTCAAACTCAGAATTTACATCTGGAGCTTGATAGGGCGCGTCGCATGGCGGGACCGCTGGCAAGCCTTATCCGGCTGGAGCGGCAACAGCTTTCAACGGGTCGCGGCAGTGATGGCGGGACGGAGCGGCGACCTTCTCAGGCCTAGCGTGCGACTGATTTTCCGGACATGAAACCATGATCTTGCTGATCAGCCGCCTCATGGCTCCAGATGTCATAATCGTGCCGATCCCGCGGCCGTTCGCACGCTTGCTTTCGCTCCGCTCGCGCCCGCTGGTCGTTTCGCTTATCCGGAGACCGCCATTCCGATGATGAAAGCGAGAAACAGCAACGCCAGCAACGTGCCGATAATGTAAGCGTTTCGGCGGCCTGTCTTCTTCGACCCCTCGAATGCCCGCATCGAGCTACGCCATTCCCAAAAGTCGTTCATTGTTTACGCCTCCGTCGTCTCAGTGCCGTAGCAGCTTTAGATTGATGCCTTCACGAAGCCAATGGGTCCTCGTCTAGGATTAGAGAGACATTTGCAAGCCCGGAAATCGAAATGACCGCTGAGGTCCATGTTCTCCCGGCGGCGTCCGGCGATTTTTGCATGTCCGCATGAATGCGGTCCTATCGTAACGGGTGTCTCACTCCGTTCGCCGTGCAAGCCAGCCTTAGGTAAGCGTAGGGGACAGGGGCTGCCAGTGAGTTGGCGCGCGAGGAGCAGGCGGCATTCCCGTGCTGGATGCCTTCAGCTGGCGGTCGCTTGTATCCGATCTGCGGTCCGTTTCAGGTCTTTTCGCCCCTTACGACGGCCGACGGAGATCCGCCAACCCGTCTCTCGGCCGGTCTGAATTTGGTTTGCCTGTCGCGCAGACCGTCTCCCGTCGCACGGATCGATGAACAGGGTTAATCCAAATATTTGATTTAAAACAACTTTATCCCCGTGAGCGACCGATCCAGCAGGACGTTTAACCTAAACTCTCAATCTTAATTCAAATGGCGTTTCGGGTCTAGCTAGACAGGTCGGGACCGCCGGCCCTAGGTATCATGACCAGGGGTTCCCTACGGATATTTCAAAGCAGGGCTTTCGTTGCTGCGTTCCCTCACTCCAGCGTTCCCGGAGATATGATGATCCGACTGCTTATTGCCTCAGCGATGCTCTGCATTGCCGCCACACCTTCATCTGCCAGGCATTCCCATAAAAAAATTCAGGTCGGCACAGGATGTGATGTAATGCGTCCCTGCTTTGGCAACGGCGCGTCGCTGTTTGATTTCGAGGATCATGACGCCGGGCGTTCCCGTCAGTCCGCCGCCAGACATGAATCCAATCACAGATCGCACCGCCGCATCTCCAAAGGGCTCGCGCGGGTTCTGGCCGAAGGTGCGGGAAGGGTAGCCGGCGTGGTCCGCTCCTCCTCCGGCGCCACGGCGCACGTGGCAGGCCGCGCCACCGGTGCTTTCCAGTGCCTCGTTTCGGCTCTTGACCGGCAGGGTTATCCGATCCGCTTCATGGGCGGATGGCGGGCGCATGGCAGCGTCCGCGCCTCGCTGCATCCGGCAGGTCTGGCGCTCGACATCAACCAATACGCGCGCAACGTCACGCGTCCGAGGATGCCTCATAACGAGGTCGCGCTGGCGAACTCCTGCGGATTGATTTCCGGCGCGCAATGGGCAAATTCAGACAGCGGGCATTTCCAGCTTGGCGGCTGGAGCGGAGGAGGGCGGCATTATGCGAGCCGTCGCCACTCCCATCGTCGTGAACACTACGCCAACGCCCGATGACCGATCCATCAATACCGATGTGACGTTTTTCTTCGCCGCGATCGGCCCATGCGTTCCGGCGCGTCGTCGCTAAAGCTCGATGCGAATGCGTCGGCGCGGCCGTCGCATCGCATTGGCCTTCCGCGGCAGAGAAAAAGGCGCAACGAGCTCCTGCGCGCCGCGCCTGATATTGTCTCGCCGGCACCGGGCGCTGAACTGCCTCTGATCAGGGTCGAAAAAGCCCGGCTCCTTCTCGCTTCCGACGGAACCGGATCAAAGCCACGCCCACCGCGTTTTTTCAAAATCCTCTTTAACGGCCTTATAACTTGCTAACGCCAATGCATATTAGGATAGCAAGCGTGTCTCTCAATAGCGTGGTGGAGAGTCGACATGAAAACTAAAATTGCCCTCGTAGCAATTCTGGCCATAGGAACCCTGATCGGCTTAAGTGCGCTGCTCTCAGCAGCTCACAGGGCAGATCATGGGACCGCCCATACCAGCAGCATGCATCAGAACCCGGAATTGACGCAACGCGCCGCATAAAGCTCCCGCTTCCTGTCGCCGGCTCCAGAACCAAGATCGCGCAAAGCCGCGCCGTGAAGCTCTTTATTTGGGCGGGCGGAGTTCCGGGGAATTAGCCCAACGTTCAACATCCGCTGCGATCTCGGCCTGCTCGGCCTTCGCCAGCGTGGCAGTTTTCTCCGCGCCAAAAGGCATCAGTGCTGCCCTCTCTCGCATGAGCTTCGCGAATGCGCCGAGGCGTTCTCTCAATGATCGCGTGGGTTCGACATGTCGCCACTTGGACATAAGAGCGCTCCTTTCCAAAGGAAGGAAGGCGGGAGCGCAACCGGCGTTCTCATCACCGGTAAATACCCAGAGCCGCGCGGTGATACTGGATAACGTCGTGGGAATGGAAAAGTTCTTGTAGACTTGGATGGATGCGGTTACAGGGCCATTTGTCGCAAAGTCCTTGCGAAAAGCATCTGCAAATGGCAATAAAATCAGAACGCTATGCGTTGCGCGGGTGTAGCTCAATGGTAGAGCAGCAGCCTTCCAAGCTGAATACGAGGGTTCGATTCCCTTCACCCGCTCCAGGGTGTTTCTTAACAAGATCAAGTAGTTGGTGATGATCTCGCAATATCGTTACGTTCAAGGTCTCGAGACGGAATATCGTTTCGGCCCGTGGGCGTCCGCACAGTGCACAGAGAACCCCAACTCCCGCAGTAATCCCGCTGCATGAGATTATCTGTCGCCGGTTCGATTGCGCTGTCCGCGTCATTTCCGAAAGCAACGGCCAGCTTCGCTGACGGCTCCAAATGCCGGCTTGCTCCGTCGCAGATCGCCGCCAATGTCACCCATGAGGTTTTGAAATGACCAACCAAAGCACCAATCCCGGCGCTCGCAAGATTGAGTTCGCCGGCAAGACGCGTATCTTCAATTTGAACGAGCCCAAGGTTCTCGCCATGATCGCCGGCGGGGCGAAATTGAAGCAGGTCGCGAGAATGGTCACGATTGCCCGTCTCGGCATAGGCAGGGCTCCGTTCGCCGGACAATACGGCGACTCCCCGGCGGCTTGTCACCGACGCTTCGTCGAAAAGGTCTACTCGGCCGAGGACGTGGAAAACGTCATCGCGCTCGGATTGATCGGGGGCGGAATGCCCGAAGACGAAGCGTTTGCGCTTATCGACGAGCATGTCCATGGCAAGCCGCTCGAAGCCAATGCGCAGATTGCATCGGAAACCATTGCCGCGCTTGCCGGCGCGGAAAAGGCGGCGGGAAAAGCGTAAGCATCCATGCGCCAGAACATTTTCGCGTCTGATTAAAGCGAAACTCTGGATTTGCTGTTTTGACGCGTTTTCCTGACTCGAACCGGCATTCATCCTGGGGTCAAGCCCGAGGACATGCTTCGCTCGAAAACACTTTAGCTCAGAACCGCGTCACGATGTCCGACAGGGCGGGGCGAGGGCGGTCCTTGTTCGGTTTTGTCGGCGTGCCGATATGGATAAATCCCGCGAATCTTTCATCCGGCTTCAATCCGAGGCCGTCGAGCACGTCGCGATCGTAGGCGAACCAGCCGGTCAGCCAGTTCGTGCCATAGCCGAGCGCGTTGGCGGCGTTGACGATGCTCATGGCGCTGGCGCCGGCCGACAGCACCTGCTCCCATGACGGAACCTTGGGGTGCTGCTTGATGCAGCTCACCACGCCGATCACCAGCGGCGCTTCCGTCAACTGGTGCTTTTCGATTTCGATCTCCTCCTGCGGAGCCGACGGGTTCTTGCGCGCATAGACACGGGCGATGACGTCCCCGGCACGGGCGCGACCATCGCCTTCGAACAAGATGAACCGCCACGGTGCGATCTTCCCGTGATCCGGCACGCGCGCGCCGATGGTGAGGATCGTCTCGATCTCCTCAACTGAGGGACCGGGCGTGCTCATGTCGCGCGGTTTGACCGAGCGGCGGGTGCGCAGGAAATCGATAACGTCGGACATGGATGCTCTCTCGAAATGGATGCTCTTTGAATCTGCTGATGGAGCGCAGGACGTGATGCGTCAGGCCTTGCTTCGCTCCCGTTTGATATCCGGCGGTATGGCTTCCTCCGCCAGCGCCGCAATCGCGTCGCTGGTCGGCATCACCTTCTGACCCTCGCTGCCTAGGCGGCGCACGGAAACCGACCGGCTCTCGGCTTCCTTCTTGCCGACCACGAGCAGCGCCGGAATCTTCGCCAGCGAGTGCTCGCGCACTTTGTAGTTGATTTTCTCGTTGCGCAGGTCGATCTCGACGCGAAGTCCTGCGCGCCGTGCGGCGGCGGCGACCTCTTTGGCATACTCGTCGCCGTCGGAGGTGATGGTCGTGACGACCGCCTGCACCGGCGCGAGCCAGAGCGGAAAATTGCCGGCAAAATGTTCGATCAGGATGCCGATGAAGCGTTCGATCGAGCCGCAGATCGCGCGATGCACCATCACCGGAGCCTTCTTGGCGCCGTCGGCATCGATATAGAACGCGCCGAACCGCTCCGGCAGGTTGAAGTCGACCTGGGTGGTGCCGCATTGCCAGTCGCGGCCGATGGCGTCGCGCAGCACATATTCGAACTTCGGTCCGTAGAACGCGCCTTCGCCGGGATTGGTCTCGGTCTTGATGCGATTGTTCGATGCGGCGATGCGCTTGAGCACATCGGCCATGACTGCCTCGGCGTGATCCCACGCGGCGTCCGAGCCGACCCGCTTTTCGGGCCGCGTCGAGAGCTTCACCGTCAACTCGCCGTCGAAACCGAAGTCGGCATAGGTCGACAGGATCAGCTCGTTGATCTTGAGGCATTCGTCGGCGAGCTGGTCCTCGGTGCAGAAGATATGCGCGTCGTCCTGGGTGAAGCCGCGTACGCGCATCAAGCCGTGCATGGCGCCCGACGGCTCGTAGCGATGCACCACGCCGAACTCGGCGAGCCGCAGCGGCAGGTCGCGATAGCTCTTCAGCCCGTGCTTGAAGAGCTGCACGTGGCCGGGGCAGTTCATCGGCTTGATCGTGAACCAGCGCTTGTCCTCGGCCTCGTCGCCGGCCGACTGCGCCGCGAACATGTTCTCGCGATACCATTCCCAATGGCCGGACGTCTCCCATAGCGACTTGTCGAGCATCTGCGGCGCGTTGACCTCGTCATAATCTTCCGCAAGGCGGCGGCGCATGTAGGCGATCACGGCCTGGAAAATGGTCCAGCCCTTGGCGTGCCAGAACACCACGCCGGGACCTTCCTCCTGGAAGTGGAACAGGTCGAGTTCGCGGCCGAGCTTGCGGTGATCGCGCTTCTCGGCTTCCTCGATCTGCTTCAGGTAGGCGTCGAGTTCTTCCTGCTTGGCGAAGGCGGTGCCGTAGATGCGCGTCAGCATCGGGTTGTTGCTGTCGCCGCGCCAGTAGGCGCCTGCCACCTTCATCAGCTTGAAGGCGTTGCCGATCTTGCCGGTGGAGGTCATGTGCGGGCCGCGGCAGAGATCGAACCAGTCGCCCTGATAGTAGATCTTGATCGGCTCATTGCCGGGAATGGCGTCCACCAGTTCGACCTTGAAGGCCTCGCCCTTGTCGCGGAACACCTGTTTGGTTTTTTCGCGGTCCCAGACGTCCTTGGTGAAGGGTTTGTCGCGCGCGATGATCTCGCGCATCTTCTTCTCGATCGCCGGGAAGTCCTCCAGCGAGAATGGCTCGTTGCGGAAAAAATCGTAATAGAAGCCGTTCTCGATCACCGGGCCGATGGTCACCTGCGTGCCGGGCCATAGCGATTGCACGGCCTCGGCCAGAACGTGCGCCGCGTCGTGGCGGATCAGTTCCAGCGCGCGGGGGTCATCGCGGCTGATGAATTCGATGCTGGCGTCGCGGTCGATCGGATCGGCAAGATCGCTGACCACGCCGTCGAGCGCCATCGCGACCGTGCGCTTGGCCAGCGATGGCGAGATGCCTTTTGCGATATCGAGGCCGGTGATGTTTTTCGGGAACTCGCGCTGCGCGCCGTCGGGAAAGGTGAGGAAGACGTTGTCGGCGGGCGAGACGGGCTTCAGGTTGGCGAGGCCATACTGGAATCCCGATGCGGGTTCGTTCTTGTCGGACATCGATCTCTCCTGTGGCTCACTCCTGCGAACGAGCGCAGGTAAGCGGGGATGCAGCGGTATAGCAGCCGGTTCGCCCGTTGCAACGGCTGAAAGTTCCGCCCTGGCGCAAAACGCCGAATTGTTCGGATTTTGACGGGAGTTCAGAAAAGGTCCGGTTGCGAGCTATCCCGCGCGCACGGTTACCGCCGACCCGAAAGACGGCCCGTTTATCGTCGATCAGTGGGTCCGGTCGTGGACGGGAGGGTGGTTGCCCGCCTCGTCCATCCGCAGCAGCCCCTCGAACCGGGCAAACATCGCAAGGCGGTCGGCGGGCACCGTCCGCTCGGCTTTCGCAAGCGCCCCGGCGAGTTCATCTGCGACGTCAGGCGCCATGCCAACATGACGCAACGCTTCGGCGTTCCGGATTCCGTCTCCGGCGCAGAGGATGATGGTCCAGCGCCCGTGCTTGTTCCTCAGGAGTGCGCGGCCGCCCATTTCGCCCTGCGTCCAGTCGGCAATCGCGTAGCCTCCCGTGGCAACCACCGGTGCGACGACGAGCTTTGTGTCCGGCTTGTCGAAGCTCGAATGGAGCAGATCGCGCACGGCGTCCTCATCCGGCCCGGCAATCGCCGAACCGATGAGGCTCCAGAGCACGACGAGCGCGGCAAAGAGTTTCGTCAGCACCGGAATTTCCTTATATATCCGATTACAATACGACCGATCAGGACACGTCGGCTTCACAGGTGGCGCGTTGCGAAGAGCCTGCGCCGATTTCAAGCCGCATCCCCGGAGTGTCAAACCTTGACCACGACCATCTACGGCATCAAGAACTGCGATACCATGAAGAAGGCGCGCGCGTGGCTCGACGGCCACAGCATCGCCTATGAGTTTCACGACTACAAGGCCGCTGGCATCGAGCGCGCCCGGCTCAAGACGTGGGCCGCGAAACTCGGCTGGGAAACGTTGCTCAACCGCGCCGGAACGACCTTTCGAAAATTGCCGGACGCGGACAAAGCGGGATTGACCGAGGCCCGCGCACTGGCCCTGATGCTCGATCAGCCCTCGATGATCAAACGTCCGGTGCTGGAGGTCGGCGACAAGCTGCTGGTCGGATTCAAGCCGGAGGTTTACGAAAAAGAACTCCGGGCGTCGAAGCGATAACGCGGCCTCGATCTGCGCCATCATGGCGGCGCCTTTGGGCCGGTGCCGATCGTCGAAGGAAGGCAAGCCCGGACATCGCCATTTCGACTAATGGCTGAGGGAGGGACGGCTCCGGACTCCTGCCGAATGCTACTTTGCACCTTGCGCAATCCAGCCTGTTGACATCATATTCTGAAAGACGACCGTGTCCGGGTTGGTGTCCAGCGCACTGAACGGATTCGGCAGCAAAGACTCAGCCGCGAAGGGGACACCGAGCGATAGCTGAGGGGGATTTTTGAGTGGCGAATGAGTTCATTCTTGAAACCCATGGATTGACCAAGGAGTTTGCTGGTTTTGTCGCCGTGCGCGACGTCGGTCTACGTGTTCGCCGCGGCAGCATTCATGCACTGATTGGTCCTAACGGAGCAGGAAAAACCACCTGCTTCAATCTGCTGACCAAATTCCTGAAGCCTTCGGCGGGGAAGATTTTCTATAACGGGCGGGACATCACGGCGCTTGCGCCGGCCGACGTGGCGCGGCTCGGATTGGTGCGGTCGTTCCAGATTTCGGCGGTATTCCCGCATCTCACGGCGCTTGAAAACGTCAGGGTCGCGCTGCAGCGTCAGCACGGCCATTCCTTCGATTTCTGGCGTTCCAAAACGGTGCTCGATCGCTTCAACGGTCGGGCGCTTGAATTGCTGGACGAGGTGGGCCTGAGCGAGTTCGCGCAAACTCCCGCGGTCGAGATGCCGTACGGACGCAAGCGCGCGCTGGAGATCGCGACGACGCTGGCGCTCGATCCGGAAATGATGCTGCTCGACGAACCGATGGCCGGCATGGGTCACGAGGACATCGACAGGATCGCCGCGCTCATCAAGCGCATTTCGGCGAAGTACACGATCCTGATGGTCGAGCACAATCTGAACGTGGTCGCGAGCCTCTCCGATATCATCACCGTGCTGACGCGCGGACACGTGCTCGCAGAGGGCAATTACGCCGACCTAACCAAGGACGAGCGCGTCAGGGAAGCATATCTGGGAGCTGGTCATGGCTGACGGGACGACGACTGCGCCAGGCGTTGCCGGTTCCGCAAAGCGCGCCGGCGACGTCATGCTCGCGGTTGAAAATCTGCAAGCGTGGTACGGCGAATCCCACGTCCTTCACGGCATCAGCTTCAACGTCGCGGCGGGAGAGGTTGTCACGCTGCTCGGCCGCAACGGCGCCGGCAAGACCTCGACGCTGAAGTCGATCATGGGGATCATCGGCAAGCGCACGGGATCGATTCGTTTCGATGGTCACGACATTTCGCGCGCTTCATCGGACAAGATCGCGCGTTTGGGCATTGCGTTCTGTCCGGAGGAGCGGGGTATCTTCGCAAGCCTCGATGTGCGCGAGAACCTGATGCTGCCGCCGGAAGTGCGCAGCGGCGGGCTGTCGCTGGATCAGATCTTCACGCTGTTTCCCAATCTGAAGGAGCGGCTGCGCAGCCAGGGCACCAAGCTGTCCGGCGGCGAGCAGCAGATGCTGGCGATCGCGCGCATCCTGCGCACGGGCGCCCGCTTCCTGATGCTCGACGAGCCGACCGAGGGTCTTGCGCCCGTCATCATCCAGCAGATCGGCCACACCATCGCGCGATTGAAGTCAGAGGGATTCACGATCCTTCTGGTGGAGCAGAATTTCCGCTTCGCCGCGACGCTCGCCGACCGTTTCTATGTGGTCGAGCACGGCACGATCATCGATGGCTTCGCGAGTTCCGAGTTGCAGGCCAACATGGACAAACTTCATACCTATCTCGGTGTTTAGGCAGCGTCCCCGGACGGGACCAAAACGGAGTGGGAGAAAATGAGGACCAGATTGACGGCTCTACTCGTCGGCACGGCGCTGACTTTCAGCATGACCTTCGCCGCGATGGCCCAGGACAAGGTGACGGACAAGAACGTCAAGATCGGCGTGCTGACAGACCTTTCGAGCCTGTATGCCGACCTCGGCGGAGAGGGATCGGTGGTTGCGGCAGAGATGGCGGCCGAGGATTCCGGATTGAAGGCCAAGGGCTGGAAGATCGACGTCATCTCCGCGGATCACCAGAACAAGCCCGATGTCGGCGCCGGCATCGCGCGCCGATGGATCGACACCGACAAGGTCGACATCATCGCGGACGTGCCGAACTCCGGCGTTGCGCTTGCCGTCAACAACATCGTGAAGGAGAAGAACAGCATCCTGCTCGATTCAGGCGCCGGCTCCTCGGAGCTGACCAACACGCAGTGCACGCCGAACACGATCCACTTCACCTACGACACCTACATGCTGGCTCAAAGCACCGGCGGCGCGATGGTGAAGGCCGGCGGCGACACGTGGTTCTTCATCACGGCGGACTATGCCTTCGGACATGCCCTGGAGAACGATACGACCGCGGTCGTCAAGGCCAACGGCGGCAAGGTGCTGGGAAGCGTCAAGGCGCCGCTGAACACGGCGGACTTCTCGTCCTATCTGCTGCAGGCCCAGGCATCGAAGGCCAAGGTGATCGGGCTTGCCAATGCGGGCG
>NZ_JBPPLY010000034.1:0-10130 GCF_051535215.1 Nitrobacter sp.
TCCACGTCACCAGCGAGGCGAACGCAAGCCCGATCATCACCGCCTTCACCACCGCGTCCGCCTGCAGGAACATCCCAAACGGCGACAAATCCCGCGGAAGCAAAGAGGCAGAAACAGCAGGCGAAGCGGGGGGCGACGGCGCAATGACAGGTGCAGCCGCATCCTGGGACACAGCATCAGATGCCGGCGGCGTGGACGCATCTCCCGACGGCAAGGGCGCATCGGCCGCCGGCGTGGTCGCGGCCTCTTTCGGTACCGCGCTCGCAGCAACACCCGAAGAAGATGTCGGCGCAGCAGATGGCTGGGAGGACGCTGGTTGCAAAGACGACGGCTGTGTCGAGGATGCCGGATGCGCCGATGACCCGGTCCCCGCTGCCGATCCCGCCGCAGCCGGATGGTTTCCCTGCTGCTGCGCCTGCGCCAAAGCCAACGGAGCAAAAGCGAGCATCACCGCCGCAAGCATTCCATAAACGATCTTTGCTGTTCGTCGCGTCATCGTCCCCGTTCCATATTTACTGGCCTGACAGCGCCATGACCGGGTCAAGCCGCGCGGCACGGAACGCCGGCATGAAGCCGAACAACGTTCCCATGACCACGGCCCCCAGCAAGGCGCTGACCGCCATCGTGACTGAGAAGATCACCGTCATGCCGAACAGCGTGGCGGCAACTATTCCGATCAGCGCGCCGAGCATGAGTCCGACCACGCCGCCGATCGCCGACAGGACGACCGCCTCGGTCAGGAACTGCCCCAGAATGTCGGCGGTCCTGGCGCCGATCGCGGTTCGAACCCCGATCTCCCTGGCGCGCTCGGCGACCGTGATCAGCATGATATTCATGATGCCGATGCCGCCGACCAGCATCGAGATCGCGGCGATCGCGCCGAGCAGAAGGTTGGTGGAGCGGCGCTCGTCCTCGGCCTTGCGGAACGCCGACGCCGCATCGTGCAGCCAGAAATCCTCGCGACCGTGACGACGGATCAACAGCGCCTTAATGGCATCCTTGGTTTGCTGCAGGCGGGACATATCGGCGATGGAGACAACGATCTCCGTGACATCGTCCTTGCCGTAGAGACGCATCGCACCCGTCCGCAGCGGCAATACCGCGTTATTGTCCCGATCGGTACCTCTCTCGGAAAGGCCCTTGCTTTCGAGCACCCCGGTGACAAGAAAGGGAATGTTGTTGACAAGGATATGGTTGCCGGATGGATCGGCGATGTCGGGAAACAGTTTCGATGCAAGCGTTGCGCCGAGCAGCATCACGGCGCTGCCGCTGATCTCGTCCTCTCTCGTAAAGAACGCTCCCTTCGCCGCATCCCAGTTGTGAACCGTCCGGAACTCAGCCGTGGTGGCGATCACCTCGGTGGTGATATCGGTGTTACCGCGCCGCAGCGTACCCGCTTCCCACACGGCCGGCATCGATCCGGACACGTTGGCGAGATCCTTGATGGCTTCCGCATCGGCGGAGGTCATGGGCATGCTGGTCGCGGCAGATTCTCCCGCACGGCTGACCACGACCCAGTTGGTGCCGATGGCGGATGCCTGCTCCATGAACGACGCCTGCGCGCCGCGTCCGATCGCCATCATCGCAACAACGGAGGCGACGCCGATGACGATGCCGCTCAGCGTCAACGCGGTGCGCACCGGATTGACCGCAAGCGCGGCGAAGGCGGAACGAGCCGCCTCCTCCAGCCAGATCCAGAGCGGCGGCGAGGCACCGTTCGTTCGACATGCAGCAACGGCAATCGACGACGACACCCTGGCGGCGTCGCGGCCGCTGTCGGAGACGATCAGACCGTCCTCGATCCGGATGATGCGCTCAGCCGCGGCGGCAACCTTTGCATCGTGGGTGATGAGGATGATCGTGTGTCCGGCGGCGGCAAGCTCCCTCAGGATCGCCAGCACTTCGGTCCCGCTCCTGGTATCGAGCGCGCCGGTCGGTTCGTCGGCGAGGATCACCGCGCCGCCGTTCATCAGCGCGCGGGCGATCGACACGCGCTGCTGCTGGCCACCCGACAATTGCGACGGGCGATTGGCCATGCGCCCGGCAAGGCCGAGCCGCGCCAGCAGAGCCGCCGCGCGGGCATGCCGGAAGCCGCGCGGCGCACCGGCGTGAACCGCCGGCATCTCGACATTGCCGAGCGCGCTCACCGTCGGGATCAGGTGATAGTGCTGGAAGATGAAGCCGAAGCAGCCGCGGCGCAGCGCGGCGAGTTCGTCGCGGTTCAATCCTGCGACGTCCCTGCCGTCAAATCGATAGCTGCCGTGGCTCGGTCGGTCGATCAGCCCGATGATGTTCATCAACGTCGACTTGCCGGAGCCGGAGGCTCCGATGATGGCCACGAACTCGCCGGCATCGATCGACAGGGCAACGCCGCGCAATGCGTGCGTCACGACATCATCGCTGCGATAGGAACGGCAGACGCCTGCGAGTTCGATGAGCGGAGTGCGCGACGCGCTCATGACTCCACCCTCAGCTTCGCGGAGGGGCCGGACGCCTTGATGCCGGTGATGACCCGCTCGCCGTCCGTCACCCCGCTCGTAATCCCGACCAGAAAGCGGGTGCGGACGTCGGTCTGAACCTTGCGGACGACGATGGTCCCGTCGTCCCGCAGCACCCGAATCTCTCCCTTGTCGTTGAGCGACGCGACCGGAACGACGAGGACATTTTGCGCCGCGGCGGTGACGAAAAACACCTGCGCGGTCATTCCCGCCCTCAGGCTGCCGTCCTCGTTGGGGACGTCGAACAGCGCCGTATAGAGCACGACATTGCCCGATTGCGGCGCAGCCTTGGTGGACTCGGCTTTCTTGTCGGGACGGCGCGGCGCCGGCTGAATCTGGCGGAGCGTCGCATTCCACTTGCGATCCGGCTGGCCGAGCGTGGTGAACCACAACGGCATGCCTTCATGCAGCTTGACGACATCGGCCTCCGACACGTCGGTCCATACCGTCATG
The DNA here is from genome assembly GCF_051535215.1 of Nitrobacter sp. Classification (NCBI taxonomy): domain Bacteria; kingdom Pseudomonadati; phylum Pseudomonadota; class Alphaproteobacteria; order Hyphomicrobiales; family Nitrobacteraceae; genus Nitrobacter; species Nitrobacter sp. Next base: position 2,952 of record NZ_JBPPLY010000034.1, read on the forward strand.
GTCTGAAGGTCGGCGATCTGCAGGATCAGCGGCGTATCATAGTTCGCATTGAGGGTCTGGCCCTCCTTCGCATCCACCGCGACAACCGTACCGGCCATCGGCGCGACGATGCGGGCGTAACGCAGCGCGGCTTTCTGCGCCCGCAGGTCGGCCTCCATCTGCCGGATGCGCGCTTTCGAGGCATCGATGCGCGAGATCAGGATGTCGCGGTCGCGCATCGCCTCATCGAGAGCGGCTTTCGAAACCGCGCTGGTCTGTGACAGTTGAAGATAACGCTCGACATTGCGCTTTGCGAATGCGAGCCCGGCTTCCTGCTCGGCCAGTTCGGCGGTCAGCCGCGCCAGATCAGCCTCGATGCCCTCGACCTTGGCCGCCTGCACCTCGGCATCGATTTCCGCCACGACGCGCCCCGCCGTCACCTTGTCGCCGACGGCGACGTGCAGATGCGTCAACTGGCCCGACACCTGCGCCCCGACATCGACATAGGCGCGGGGCTGGATTTTGCCTGTCGCGGCAACGGTGCTCTCGATGTCCTGCCGCTTGACGACGACGGTCTCGTAGAGGCTGTCCGGCGACGGCGCGCGCAATCCCATCAGGACGAGCGCGCCGAGCGCAACCAGCCCGGCCAGGCACACGCCAAGGATGATTTTCCCGGACCTGCGCGCGGCGGGAGCCGGCGGCGTCCATGGCGGCGGCACCGTGACGCTGTTCACATCATCCGGGGAGATCGGGGCGTTCATGATCGCCGGTCCCTCACTGGATGTCTTTATAATCGACGTCGAACGACTGTCCGGGACCGGCATCGAACAGGACGTAGAACTCGCCTTCGGGCGCGCGGAAGCTGACGGTCGAATCCGCGCCGAACTTCGTCTCGAGCGCAATGGTTTCGTCGTAACGGATCACGTCGAGCCTGACGCCGGGAACGCCGGTGCCGTCGGCGAAACCGCCCTCGCAGCGGATCATCGCGGCATCGATCTTCTTGCAGATGCAGAACGGCGGGTGCGCAGAAGCCGAACCGGCGAACAGAGACACCACGCCGAGCGCGACCGCGAATGCCGCGACGTATCTGGAGAGCGCGTTCATGACCGCCTCCTCGCAAGCCATGCCGCGGTTACCGGCGAAGCGGTGCGGATCGGAATCGTCGCCTGATGCAACGCGCCGTCCCAGCCCTCGAGCGTCAGCCACAGCACATCGTCGGCCGTGGTTCGGTCCGGAATTCGCATCTCGGCGGTCTGACGATAGGGCGTGCCGGAGAACAGCGCACCGGCGGTGCGGATATTGCGCGGCTTGCCGACCCGCAGATACGCCGCCTTGACCTGGTCGACGCAGGCCGGACACAGCGCCAGCGCGAACTCCTTGGCGTAGCCGGCGCGGCCTTCCGTATCCGGCTCGACCACCTTGAACTCGGCCAGCCGGACGCTCCACGGTCCGACCGCGATCTCGCCGATCTCGCGCTCGCCCAGACCTTTCCTGCCGTCGAAAAACGCATTCTCGTGGAAGAACGCCGGCGTGAAAACGATCGGCACGATCATCACAAGCGCACTCAGGTGAAAGCGCCATCGCTGCCATAGCGACGTGCCGCGCGACGGGGATGCGAGCGTCGCCATCACTCAGCCGCCTCCAGTCCAAGCCGCGCGGGCGCATGTTCACGCACGAGCTTCACCGTCTCGATCGCGGTGCGCTTGGTCCACACCATCATCCCGGAGAACACCAGCGTGGTCAGCATCAGGCCGAACGCCAGATAGACCAGCTTCAGCCACAGTCCAGCGAAGTCGCCGGTGTGCAAGGGCCGCATCGAGCCGGTGACCAGTTCGAGCGCGGAGCGGTCGGAGACACGCCGCGTCCGTTCGACCTTGCCGTTGTAAGGATTGACGTCGACCGTCTCGAACAGCAGCGGATAGGCGCCCCGTCCGCCGACGCTGATATGGTCATAGGCGCTGCTCGGAAATTGCACGAAACTCGGCTCGAGATCGGGCAGTTGCCGCCGCACCGCTTCCGCCGCCTGCCCCAGCGTGATCCGCGGTGCAGGCGCGCCCATGGCTACCACAGGAACATCGCCCCGCGCCACCACCGGCGGCACGCCCGCCGTCGAAATGCTGATATGGTTGTCGTCAAGGATCGCACGGACCAGGAACCAGCCCGCCGTCACCGCCATGATGGCGATGAACGGAATCGACCATGCGCCCGCCAGCCGGTGCAGGTCGCCCCAGAACACCCGCCTGCCCTTGCTCACGCGCAGGCGTGGCCGCAGATAGACCCGCCAGAACCGCTTGTAGACCACGATCCCGGTGATCAGCGAGCCGAGCAGCGGGATCGCCAGCGCCGACACCGCGTACCAGCCGAGCGAGAAACCGTCGTTGAACGGCACCAACAGCCAGCCGTGCAGCGCGCGCACGAAATCACGGAAGTCGAACTCGCCCTGCTCGCCCTGCACCTTGCCGGTGTAGGGGTTGACGTAAAGCGTTTCGGTGCTGCCATTGGGACGGGTGACCGAAACGGTCAGAGCGAAGATCGACTTCACCGGCCGCGAGATGAACCGCACCCGCGCGCCGGGCACCTCGCGCTCCACCGCCGCCAGAATCTCGTCGTAGCCGAGCAGCCGCACCTCATCCGCCGGCGCATTGGCCCGCACCGCAGGGCTCACCAGCCACATGATCTCCTGGCTAACGGTCGCAATCGACCCCGTCAGGCAGACAAAGAACAGAAACGCCCAAATCGGCAGCGCAAGCCAACCGTGAACAACAAACCAAAGACGGGCACTGGAGGATTTACGCGATATTGTCCCATTCACTCCCGCTGTTCCCTCGGCTGCGACGCCGGCTGCATGGCCTGGGGCATCGACCGCCGATCACAGCAAAGGCGCCCCCTCTATGGTAAAGACGTTTGAGCAGCCGTTTTTTGAACCCCGCCTTGCAAATTTTTAGCTCCCTCAACAATTCGCCAGGTCGGCCACCAACGCCTGCTCCCGAAAGTTCAGAACCGGAACTTGGTGGACAGGGTGTATCGACGCGGCTCGCCATAAACACCCGTGTCGTAATTCCCGAATACGGAATAGTATTTCTGGTTCAGCAGATTAGTCGCATTGAAGGCGATCTCGACCTTTTCGGTCAGGCGAAAGCGCGCCATCACGTCGAGAAGAAACACATCGCCCTGCGTCAAATCCTGCCTTTCGCCGAACGGGTTGGAATTGACGTAACCGTGAACGGTATCCTGCCAGCGGACACCGCCGCCAATGGTCCATCGGTCCCATTGATCCGGCAGGCGATAGGTCGCAAAGAGCCTGACCACGTTTTCCGGGGCGGTGGTCTGGATGTACGAATAGACCAGCGATCCGTCGGACGTCCGGGCGTGCGTATGAGTATAGCCGGCATTGATCTGCAAGCCCGGAGCGAGTTGGCCCGACAGCTCGAATTCGAAGCCCTTCGATGTAACGCCGTCGATCGAGCGGTAGTAGTTGTCTCCGGTAACCGGATCGAACCCTGCAAATTCGTGGAAGTTCTTCTGCTGGATCATGAACACCGCAGCGGTGAGATTGAGCGCGCCGCCGAAATAGGCGGCCTTGACGCCGGCCTCGTAACTGTCGCCTTCGGTCGGAGGGAGAAAATTGCGGTTGACATCGCGAAATCCGTCCGGCGCGAAGATGCTCGTATAGCTGCCGTACAGCGAATAGATGTCGGTAAGGTCATAGACGATGCCCGCATAGGGTGTGATGCGAGCATTAACGGAATATTCAGCCGGATACAACCATTCTTCCAATGGATCGATATAAGTTCCCTTGTCGTTGAAGCTCCACCAGTCGAGCCGGCCGCCAAGGATGATCGACAGCTTGTCCACCGGCTTGAGACGGGCTACGGCAAACGTGCCGGTGCGCGAATAGGAACTCTCGACCTTTCCCAAAATTTGGAAGGGAGGCACCGATGAATTACCCCGCCAAGTGAAAAAATTGGGAATAGAAGGGTCATAAGTAGGCGGGTCGCCCAAAAACGGGTTGGACGGGTCGTCATAATAGGGACCCTTCTCTGATCTATGCGTCGACATGACGCCGAACATCAATTCATGCGTCCGCCCCATCACTTCGACCGGACCCGAGACCTTGAGGTCGACTGTATTCTGAATGGACCGGGGGTGCTCTTTCCAGATGAACTGCGAAACACCCTCGCCGGTTACCGGATCGGGAAACCCGCCGCTCGCGGAACCCAGCATGTAGTCCGATACGCTGCGGCGATGATTGAACGATCCGATCGCCTTCCATCCATTGTCGAAGCTGTGCTCAAGGGTCACAAAATAGGTGTTGACCGAAAGGTTATCACGGCTCCACACCGCACCCGGATTTTTCGATACATCCCAGTTGGTCCGCGCGCCGTCGGAGAAGAACAGAGGCAGCCCGCCCCACTGTGCGCCACGCGATTTGTCCTTTTGGTAGTCGCTGCCGATCGTCAGCATGGTGTTGTCGGTGAGATCGGCTTCGATCACCCCGTACAGCACATTACGTCGCTTGTGGTAGTGGTCGAGCCAGGAATCTCCGTCGAGAAACGCGCCGGCGAAACGACCGCGTACAGTACCGGCTTCATTGAGAGGTCCGGAGAGATCGAGATCGGTTCGATAGTTATTCCAGGAACTGATGCTTTCAGATATCGATCCCTGAAATATCTTGGTCGGCCGCTTCCGAACCAGATTGATGGCCGCGCCGGGACTGCCGGCGCCCTGCAGCAAGCCGCTGGCGCCCTTGGTGACTTCCACCCGGTCGTAGATGGCCATGTCCACCGTCGACAGCCCGTGATCAATAGCACCGTCCGCATCGACCGGCACACCGTCGTAGCGGAATTCGGTCAGCTTGAAGCCGCGCGACATGAATTCGACGCGGTCATTGTCCCAGCTCTGCGAGGTGATGCCGGTGGTATTCTCCATCGCATCCTTGAAGGTGCGGATGTTCTGATCGTCCATGCGCTGCCGCGAGATCACGGTCACCGATTGCGGCGTTTCGCGGATCGACAGCGGCAGACCCGTCGACGAACTCATCTGTGTGGTGGTGTATGAACCCGATCCCTCGGTGGCGCCTGGATCGCTTGTCGCCCGTCCCTGCACGTCGATGGTATCGAGCGAAATCGCACCCGGGACCGCCCCTACTCCCGATGCTGACGCCGCCTGACGCTCGATGGTGACAGTGTTCGGGGAGGTGAAGCGATAGGTCAGCCCGCTGCCCGCAAGCAACCGGCCGATCGCCTGCGCCGGCGTGAATGATCCCTGCAACGCGGGCGCGGCGCGTCCGGCGGAGAGATCCGCGGTATAGGCAAGCCGCAAGCCGCTCCGCTGCGCGACGGCCGTCAACGCCGCCGTGAGAGACTGCGCTGGAATATTATAGGTGACGATACCGCCGGCAGGCTGCGCGCTCGCCTTATCAAGCGAAGCAATCAGGGCGACTGCCGTCGATGCCGACAGAACGGCCCTGAATAAATGACCTCGCTTTCGAAAATCCATCGGATGTCCCCGCTTCAGTTCGTTCCCGAGGACACCGAGGCATTCGCACCATCCCTGGCCCTCAAGGAGTTAGACCGGCTGGCGCGGAAAATCCTCAACGGGGCAGACAAAAAACAGACGAAGCGTCAGCTTGAGATAACAACCAGATACGGAGAGAGGCGGTGAACCGTGATCGGAAGGCCGCTCGCGAGAGCGTCGAGCGAGTCGTCCGGCGCCCGCAAGTTCAGAACCGCATTGACGAGGAGTTTGGCTGTTCCTTCTCCGCGGATGACGAGCCACCCCTGATGATAGCTTCGCAGGGCCGCTACGACATCCCCGAGCGTTCTGTTCTCCGCGATGTACATGCCGCTGCGCCACGCCGCGGTCACCGACGACGATTGCGCGGCGATCGCGCCGATGCGGCCTTCCGCATCGACGACGACGGCCTGGCTTTCGAGAACCCTCACCGGTTCCGAAAACCGCCGGTCGGAGAACGAGGTGACATCCACGGCATGCTCCGTTACCGAAACCGAGACGGCTCCATCCGCGAGATTGGAGTCGACATCGAAGGACGTGCCTACCGCTGTCGCGAGAACGCCATTGACCTCGACCCCGAACGGCCGGGTTCTGTCGGGCGCGACCTCGAAGAAGACTTGTCCTTCGACCAGATGGAGGCGGCGCTCCGACGGGGAGAACGCAAGCGCAATCCCCGAACGGGCATTCAACGTTGCCCGCGAGCCGTCCGGCAATGCCACTGTCCGTGTCTCGCCCAGACCCGTGGCATAGTCGGCACTTCGATGGTTGCGGAAGACGCCGCTTGCCCACACGCCTCCTCCCAGCGCCGCGAGCGCCACCGCGCCGGTCAGAACCTTACGGCGCGTCGGCCCCTCTCCACGGCGGCCGGCCTTCACGATGCCGGTGACCGGATCAAGGTGAAGGTTCCCGGCATCAGCCCACAGGGCTTCGGCCTCCCGTGCGGCTGCCTCATGCTCGCCGCTGAGCATCCTCCACGATTCAAAGCAACGATGATCGGCAGCCGTAGCGGTCCCCGAATTCAACCTCATGACCCAGCGCAAGGCTTCGTCGGAGATTTCGGTCGATGGCGGCAGGCGTTTGGAATGATCTCGGCTCACGGCGATCCATCAGAGACGGCAGAGTTGTGAAATTTCAACTCCCGTCTCTATAGACCGGATTGAGCGCCATAATCCTCAATCCCGACCCTTAAAAGGACCCATCATCGCGCCGAAGGTCTCGGGCCTGCCGCAGTGCCCGCATGATGTGCTTTTCCACCATGCTCACCGAGATCCCGAGCAATCGCGCTATTTCCTGATGGCCGCGCCCCTCGATCTTGTTCAGGATGAATGCGCGACGGCAGGCTGGCGGGAGTTCGTTGAGCGCGACGATGAGCCGCGCAAGCTGTTGTCTTTGCTCGAGCGCTGCAAGCGGATCGTTGTCCGACGCAAGATCCTCGATGCCATCGACGTCAACCCGATAGGACCATTCAATCTTTCGTCGGGCGGTAAAATCAATTGCGGCGTTGCGCGCGGCAGTAAACAGATAGCTCTTCGGATGCCCGATCGCGCCGGCCTGAGTTCCGCGTCCGGCGATGCTCATATAGGCGTCCTGCGCGATTTCCTCGCCGTCGTCACGATCACCGACCAGACGCGTGGCAAAGCGCACCAGCTCGCGATGATGCAGGCGAAACATCTCGGACAGAAGATG
>NZ_JBPPLY010000035.1:0-9949 GCF_051535215.1 Nitrobacter sp.
ATGCCGAGGTTGAACTGGCTGTCGGCGACGCCGCGCTCGGCCGCCTTGCGGAACCATTGCGCCGCGCTCGTGTAGTTGGCGCCCTTGCCGCCGCCATCGGCGTCGAGCACCGCGAGATTGTGCATGGCCTTGGCGTTGTCACGCTCGGCGGCTTGCATGTAATAGCGCCGCGCCGCGTCGACGTCCTTGGTCACCCCGAGACCCTTTTCGTGCAGGGTGCCGAGCCTGAACATGGCGGGCACCACGCCGGCTTGCGCCGCGCGATCGTACCATTTCGCGGCTTCGACGTAATTGACGGCAACGCCCTTGCCTTCTGCATAGCGGGCGCCGATTTCAAACGCCGCCGCGGCGTCGCCGTGGAGCGCGGCGCTGCGCAGCTTCGGGCTGCCGATGCTGTCGGGGAGGGATTCGGAGCGGGGAATCGCGATCGGCTCCAGTGTGTGCGCGGCCGGAGCGCGTGCAGCCGCGCCCGAAATCGCGCCGGTGACATCGGCGGATGGCGTTTCCGGCTGGCTCGCTGGCGGCGTGTCTGGCGCGCCTTCGGACGGCGCGCTGCTTTCGGACTGTGGCGGAATCATCGATTGCCGGTCGAGTGGCGTGGGCGAAGTCATCGACGGCGTCGCCGGATTGTCGGAAGCGGGCTTGGCATCGACGGGCGGCGTCGGCGTCGCTTCGGACGGGACGACCCGGCTGGTATCGCTGACCGCAGCACGCTGCGTTCCATCGAAAAGCGATATTGCGAATTTGAAACCGCCGAGCACGATCACCACCACGCTGGCTCCGACGAGCAGCGAGCGGATCTTGGAAGTGAGGCCGGAACCACCGCCGGTTGCGGGGCGGGCCGGTTCGATGGCGATCTTGGTTCGCCCGGCCTTGTCAGGCGATGGGGACGCGGCGGTGGCAGCCTGCGCTGCGCGGCGCGCCGCGGCAATGAACGATGAACCCGATCGCTCGTTGAGCGCATCCGTGATTTGGTCGATCGTGCTTTCGGAGGCTGCAATGCGCTCCGTGGGGGACGCTCCGTGTCCGACCGGGCGGGTGCCGGGTTCCAGCGGATGATCGGGCGGCAGGTCCGGATCGATCGCGGGACGGGGGTGCGGCGTGCGCCGCGTTCCCGAATGCTCGAAGCTCTCTCTTGCGCCCAGGCCCTCTGCGCCCAAGCCTTCATCCATCGCGCGCGACGGGATCGGCGGCGGCGTGGGAATCGCCGGGGCAGGCTGCGGCATCGTCATCTGCGACAGCACGGGATTCGGCAATTCGGGCTTCGGCGGCAGACCCGGCGGCTCCGGCGTCGGTCCGCGAGGCGGGGCGGAAGGCATGGCGCGCACCGCGCGCAGATCACCCTCGATCATCGCCAGTCGGTCGACCACGTGGCCGAGCGTATTATGAACGGCCTCGAGCGAGTCCTGGGTGTGACGGTCGGTTTCCGACTGGCAGAAGCGCATCTCCGACAGTTCGCGCTTGATCGCCTCGACGACCTCGCTGTCCATGGCCGGTCCTGTGCTGCGCGGAGCGCTTTCGGTCAGCGTCGCGAGCCCGGCCTGCTGGCGTTCCAGATGATGCAGGATGTCCTGCAAGCCTTCCTCGACGCGCCCCAGATTGGTTCCTGAATGGCCGCTCGCAGTTTCCAGGCGCTCGAGCAGCAGCGACACCCGCTGTTCGAGATGCGCCAGCGCCGACGATGAATCGTGACCGGCCGGCAGACGGTCGAGACGGTCGGATAACGCGCGTACGGCTTCTTCAAGCTGCTCGGAACTGCCGGAGGCGGGCCGTTCGCGGTTTTCCAGTGCCTCCGTCAGGGCCGCGACGCGCTGTTCGAGTGCGGAGAAGGAATCGCCATGGCCTTCGGAGCGGCCGAGCTGGTCGACTTTCGACGACAGCATGGTGAGATCGTCGCTAAGCCGCGCCAGCGCATCGTTGGAGGCAACGTTGGATACGATGCCGCGAAGCGCGACGATCGCGTTTTCGAGTTGCTGCACCACGCCGCTGTCGCCGCTGTCGCGCACGATGGTGTCGATCTTGTTGCCGAGATTGCGGATCGCTTCATCGAATCCCGCGAGTTGTTCAGCCGGTTTCAGCGATCGCAGCGCGTCATAGATCTCGTTGAGGGCCCGTTCGATATTGGCCAGCGCCTGTCCATCGCTGCCGCTTTGGCGGATGTCGTCGATGCGCCGCGACAGCAAGCGAATCTCGGTTTCGATCGATTCGATCGCGCGTCGCGGCATTGCCTCCGTGATGATGTGGCGGATTCCGGCAAGCTCGCTGCGGAATGCGGCGATCGACTGCTCGATTCCGTCCGGGTGCTGCAAGGATTCGATCTGGCTCGTGATCTTGAAGAGCTGCCGCTCGAGGCTGGAAAAATCCGATGCCGGCCGCGGCGTTGTCATCGCCGGGGCGGCAGTGCGCGCGCCGGCTGGCGCTGCGCGCGCCGCGCCGTCGAGTTCATGCTGGCGCGCCGCGACCTGCGCGATCGCGAATTCGAGCGAAATTGGATCGGACGACGACGTCCGGCTATAGACCTCGGTGGCGGCGCGCTCCACCCTGTCGGCACGGTGCTGTGGATCCGCCGCGGGCGTCTGTGCGGCGACTCGTGCGAGCCGGGCATCCAGCCGCGAGATCGCGTCGTTGAGTTGGCGGGCAACGGCCGGTTCCCCGGGCTGGGCCGGGCTTGATAACTGGTCGATCTGGCGCGTGATTGAATCCAGCCGCCGATGAATGTCCGCGACATCATGGCTGCCCTCGCTCGCGACCGGGGCTTGCGCTATCCGAAACTCCGGCACGGCGTCGCCGACGGTGGAACTGAGCCACTCGTTCAGGGACATGCCGGCGTTCCGCGCGGCGGCTTCGGCCCGCTCGCGAACGGATGGTTCGATTCCGTCTTCGCTCCACGATCCGCGCGAGTTCATGCTTTCGTCCGGTGTCTGTCCGGCGCACCCCGTGCGCCTTCAGGCTCCCTGCGCGCCTTTTGAATAGTCAATTCAAAGCGGCGCAGGGTCTTCCTGCGAGGCCCAACCTTTTCGTGTTACGGTAAACAAGGGGTTAAGGAGTAGTGCGGTTACGGCCAAAAGTTGCATTTGAATGAAGGAATGAACCGCCAACCGCCCGTCTAACGCAATCCTTGATTGTACTATCGAAAGATGCAGCCTATTTGATGCATCGCGAAAAGCTTTGATACGACCACCCCTGCTCGACACGCCCCACCCGCCGACGACCCGGAGTGGCTCACACCACCACCGCCCGTTGCGGCTGAGCGAGCCGGGATCGGACGAAGGCGCCTTCGCCGTACCCGCCCTTTGCTGAATTGTTGGTCGCGCACGGACGCACGGGCCGCGATTGATGCAGTTGCATTGAATACGGTAAGCTGGGCACGGGACACAGGGGCTTCATGATGAGACGAAAACCCTCCGTCGAGGCGACCGCAGCCTGGATCCGCCTGATGCGTGTGCAGAGCTGTGTGTTGAACGCGGTGGAGCACGAGTTGAAGGAGGCAGGTTTTCCGCCGCTCGCCTGCTACGACGCGCTGTCGGCACTGTCTTGCGCGCAGGCCGGCGAACTGCGGCCGGTCGAGCTGGAAAGGCAGATGCGGTTGCCGCAATACGCGACCTCCCGCCTGATCGATCGCCTGGTGGATGAGGGGCTGGCGGCGCGGCACGAATGCAAGGCCGACAAGCGCGGTCAGTTCGTCGAAATCACCGAGGCCGGGCGCGACTTGCAGAAAAGGATGTGGCTGGCCTATTCGGCGGCGATCGAAAAGCATGTCGGCTCCAAACTCTCCGACGCTGACGCCGCAAAGCTTTGCGGGCTGCTTGACCGGCTCGGTTGTTCCTGCAATGAGGCTCAGGCGCTTGCTGTGAGAGATGGTGCGTCCGCGCGATGAGGTCTCTTTCGTCTTTCGCGGTTACGGGCCATTCGGCTCGATATTCTCTGGACCGACACTGCGTGCGTTCGATCGAAACGCCCCACACCGGGATTTTTCATGGCGCGTGACCAGATCGATATGACGCCGCTGCAATCGCGCGACGAACTCGTGGCGTGGCTGGAAGCCGGCGTGAAGCCCGCGTCCGAATTCCGCATCGGCACCGAGCACGAAAAAACGCCGTTCACGCTTCAGGGCCACGAGCCCGTGCCATATGAAGGCACGCGCGGCATCGGCGCATTGCTGGAGGGCATGCAGCTCCTGCTCGGCTGGGAGCCGATCATGGAGCAGGGCAATATCATCGGCCTCCATGACGTCACCGGCGGCGGCGCGATCTCGCTGGAGCCCGGGGGCCAGTTCGAACTGTCCGGGGCGCCGGTGGAGACGGTGCACCAGACCCAGTCGGAGCTGGCTGCACATCTGGCGCAGGTCAAGGAGATCGCGACGCCGCTCGGCATCGGATTTCTCGGGCTTGGCATGACGCCGTCGTGGTCGCGGGCACAGATTCCGATGATGCCGAAGGGCCGATACAGGATCATGCGTGACTACATGCCGAAGGTCGGCCGATACGGTCTCGACATGATGTTCCGGACCTGCACGGTCCAGACCAATCTCGACTTCTCGTCCGAAGCCGACATGGTCAAGAAGCTGCGGGTCTCGGTGGCGCTGCAGCCGATTGCGACGGCGCTGTTCGCGAACTCTCCTTTTACCGAAGGCAAGCCGAACGGCTTCCTGTCGTTCCGTTCGGAAATCTGGCGTGACACGGACAATGCCCGCGCCGGCATGATCCCATGGGCGTTCGAGGACGGCATGGGATTCGAACGTTGGGTCGACTATGCGCTCGACGTTCCCATGTACTTCGTCAAGCGCGGCGAAAATTATATCGACGTGTCCGGGACCTCGTTCCGCGATTTCTTCGACGGCAGGAACGAGGCCATCCCCGGCGAGCGGCCGACTCTTTCGGATTGGGCCAATCACCTGTCGACGATTTTCCCCGAGGTGCGGCTCAAGCGTTACCTGGAAATGCGCGGCGCCGACGGCGTGCCGTGGGGGCGCCTGCCCGCGCTGCCGGCATTCTGGGTCGGACTGCTCTATGACAACACCAGCCTCGATGCGGCCTGGGACATCGTGAAGCGTTGGACTGCGCCGGAACGTCAGGCGCTGCGCGATGACGTGCCGCGCATGGGTTTCAAGGCCCGAATCAAGGATCGTTATCTGTTCGAGATCGCCAAGGAATGTCTGGTGCTCGCGCATGCGGGCCTGCGCCGGCGCGGTTATGTCGATCATCTCGGCCGCGACGAGTCACGGCATCTGGAGGCGCTCGATCGCATCCTGGACTCAGGCCGCTCTCCCGCCGAGGAGATGCTGGAAAAATTCAACGGCGCGTGGGCAGGGTCCGTGGAACCAGCGTACAGCGAATACGCGTTCTGAATTCGCGTGAAGCGAACTTCGGGTTCGGATTGGGCCACAGAATCGAGTCTCGTCCGGCCTTTGGACCAGCGGCAGGTTGGCGGCGGCTCGTTCATCCGCCATACATCAACGTGGCGATTTAATGAGCATTATCCGCGCTCTTCTTGTTTGGGACACTTAGCTTTGCGGCCTGTGTTGAAAGTCAATGCATTGAAGGCTGGCCTGATGGTGCTGGCTGCGCTGTCGATGATGGCCCTTACAACGGCGCGCTCGGCGCGTGCGCAGACGAATTTCGACCGGCCCGGCGCCGACTATCAACGAATGACGCTGCGGTCGGGCGACCCGGCCGACTGCGCGCTGGCCTGCGAGCGTGACCGTCATTGCCGCTCCTGGAGCTTCAGCTATCCCGGCGAGGGGTCGGAGATAGCGGTGTGCTGGCTCAAAAATGCCGTTCCGTCGCGGATCGCGAATCCGTGCTGCGTGTCCGGCGTGCGCGGGGCTGGTGTGATCGAGCGGCGGATCGGCCCGGTCGAAACTTCTACCGATCGCTCGGGTGGCGATTATCGCGTCTTCGAACTCAAGAAAGACGAAAGAGCCGACGCCGATCAGGTCTGCCGACATGCCTGCGATGCCGATAGCAAGTGCCGGGCATGGACCTATGCGCGGCCGGGCTATGCCGGCAAAGCCGCGCGATGCTTCCTGAAAAAGGAAATCAAGCCGCCGCATCGCAGGCCCGGCTTCACGTCGGGGGTGGTGCGGTAGCGTTCCTTAAGACGTAGACGCAGGCAACACCGTGAGTTCCGGCCACAGGGCCTTCCACCGTTTGAAATGCGTGAGGCGTGTCTGCACGTCCCGGATTGTCGCATCCGCAGCCTGCCATGAGGCGTCGGCATCGAAGCAGTAAACGTCATCGTCGCTGACGACCCACGCGTCGGGCGGTCCTGATGCGGGACAACTCCGAAGCGATCGCTTCGTTGACCGGATTGCGTAGCGCGGCCGCGATGAATTTATCCGACAGCATGGCCGCTAGAGTCTGGTTCAACTGCGATGAATCAGACTCGTCGCTTTTGTTTTGTGTGAGCATGATCTTTTCCGAAAATCGGTTTCCACTTTTCGGGATCATGCTCTATCGGTCGCCGGGCCGTTCGCCGGCGAGCTCCGTCAATGCACCGCCGTGAAAAAACGCGCGAGACGGAAGCCCGAGAGCCAGGTCCAGACCGGCTGGCTTCGCATGCCCAAATCCCATGAGCCGACGATCGCATCGACACGGCCGACCAGGTTGTCGGTCGACAGCAGGCCGACGCCGCCCTGGCGGACCGGCACGCGACTGTCCGCGGAGTTGTCGCGGTTGTCGCCCATCACGAACAGATGGCCCGGCGGCACGGTCACTTCCGCCGTGTTATCGAGCCGGCCGTTGTCGTGAATCTTGAGAATGGTGTGCGAGACGCCGCCCGGCAGTGTTTCCACGTAACGATGCGCCGGCTCGCTGGAGCCGTTGTCGTCCTCGGCATCGCCGATGCCGTCAGGTTTCAGCGTCGCGGCCTGTCCGTTTATCCAGACCTGGCCGCCGCGTATCTGGATGCGATCGCCGGGCAGGCCGATGACGCGCTTCACCCAGACCTGCGAGCGATCGCCCGGCCAGCGGAAGACAACGACGTCGCCGCGTTTGGGCAGTTCGCCGAAAACACGCGGCGTCTCGGGAAACGAGACATGGATCGGCATCGAGGCGGTTGAGTAGCCGTAAGGGTATTTCGAGGCCAGCAGCGCGTCGCCGATCAGAAGCGTCGGCTCCATGGAGGCCGAAGGCACGTAGAACGGCTCGGCGAGCGCGCCCTTGGCGAGCAGCACCACCAGCACGATCGCCGCGATCTGGACGACCTGTCCGCCCCAGCGGCGAACCATCGAACCCGACGTTGACGGCTCCAAGCTCATCCGCCCGTTCCTCCGACCGTGATCCGATCCATGCGCAGCGTTGGTTGGCCGACGCCGACCGGCACGCCCTGGCCGTTCTTGCCGCAGGTGCCGACGCCGTCGTCCAGCGCGGTGTCGTTGCCGACCATGGTGATGCGATGCAGGTCGGTCGGACCGTTGCCGATCAGCATCGCGCCCTTCAGTGGCGCGCCGAGTTTGCCGTTCTCGATCTTGTAGGCCTCGGTGCACTGGAACACGTATTTGCCCGAGGTGATGTCGACCTGGCCGCCGCCGAAATTCGCGGCGTAGATGCCGTTTTTCACCGACGCCAGGATTTCCGCGGGATCGCGATCGCCGGCCGGCATATAGGTGTTGGTCATGCGCGGCATCGGCACGTGGGCATAATCCTGACGGCGGCCGTTGCCGGTGGGCTTCATCCCCATCAGCCGCGCGTTCTGCCGGTCCTGCATGTAGCCGACCAGGATGCCGTCCTCGATCAGTACGGTGCGGCCGGTCGGCGTGCCTTCGTCGTCGATCGACAGCGAGCCGCGCCGGGCCGAAATGGTGCCGTCGTCGACCACCGTGACGCCTTTGGCCGCGACCTGCTGACCCATCAGCCCTGCGAAGGCGGAGGTTTTCTTGCGGTTGAAATCGCCCTCAAGGCCATGGCCTACCGCTTCATGCAGCATCACGCCGGGCCAGCCGGGGCCGAGCACCACGTCCATCTCGCCGGCCGGCGCAGGGATCGATTCCAGATTGACCAGTGCCTGCCGGATCGCATCGTCGGCGACCGATCGCCATGCCTTGGTCTCGATGAACCGGGCATAGCCTTCGCGTCCGCCATAGCCGTGGCTGCCGGTTTCCTGCCGGTCGCCCTGTCCGGCGACGACGGAAATGTTCATCCGAACCAGCGGGCGGATATCACGGTAGCTTTCGCCGTCCGGACGCATGATTTCGACGACCTGCCATGTCGCGCCAAGACTGACGGAGACCTGACGCACCCTCGGATCCTTGTCGCGGACATAGGCATTGATTTCGGCAAGCAGCTTCACCTTGGTCTCGAAGCCGAGGCTGTCGAGCGGGTTCTCGTCACCGTAAAGCCGCACGTTGGTCCGGGAGGGAGCGGCCGCGAAGGATCCATGATAGCCGCCGCGCACGGCGCCGACGGCATCGGCGGCCCGGATCAGGGCTGGCAGCGACACGTCGGAGGAATGGGCGTAGCCGACAGCGTCGCCCTTGACGGCGCGCAGCCCAAAACCCTGCGAGGTATCGTAGGTCGCCTGCTTGAGGCGGCCGTTGTCGAACATCAGCGCCTCGCTCTGGCTGTACTCCAGAAACAACTCGCCGTCGTCAGCGCCGCTGAGGCCCCGCGCCACTTCGTTGCGCACGGAATCGCGATCGAGATCGGCACGGTCGAACAGGGACGTGGTGAGGGGATTGGTCATGGCTTGCTCCGTATTCAACGCGGATATGCGGCCGTTCCGTGTCGCGCGAAGCGGTCGAGGTTCAAGATAGGCATGATTGCCGCGAAAAGGAGGCCCTTTCCAAACCTTCATCTGTTTCGCAGCGCCGGGATCAAATCGCTATGGCAGCTTGTCGTAACCTTCGCCCAGCCCGTTCAGGCTGAGCGGAAAGCCGATGCCTTCCTCCGGCGTCTCGAAGATGATGAAGGTCGCCGTCTTGGCGCTGCGCAACTGCCCCAGCAGCTTGTCGTCCAGCACGACCTCGGCGACGCAACCGTTGGGCAGGCAGCGCACGAACCCGGCGCGTCCGACGTCGACATTGTCGAGTTTCAGGCCAAGGCCGGAAGGCAGCAGCACGCCGAGCGGCGCCACCACGCGCATCAGCCGGCTTTTCTGGTCGGCGGTCTTGAGCACGATCACGGTCAGACCGGCATTGGAGCGATCCTCCGCCACAACGCTCTGGATCAGGGCGCATTGTTCGGCCTTGGCGCCGGGCGGCGTGTCGCACCGGATCTGCCAGTCGCCATGGACCGATTTGACGGCGCCTTGCGCAACGGCCGCGCCGGCGAAGCCGATGACGACAATAGCGGCGATCCAGCCCGTCAGCGTGCGGGACGCAGGCCGTCTGGCTGCAACCCTGGCGATGTGGCCCGACGCGGGTCCGGTCAACTGTTTCGAAGGCCCCATCCCGCTCGATTCCCTGCTCTCGCGTGCCATTAACCTTGGGCCAAACCGGTCCGGCGCTGGACTGAGGGGCAATGAAGGCGCCTTGAAGGCGCTTACCTCCCGGATCAGGCCGAACCTCGGCCGAATCTGTGAAGCCGGCCGCGCCTGTGCCTACATCGGACAATCTACCTGTCAAGCGTCGGAAGGCCGCAAAAGGCGCGTTTCCGCTCTGATTTCTCAGCCAAATGCAGTTGCCGGCCGGGTGCGCCGGACCGGCGCTCAAAAGCGTCGCCGGCTTGCCGTCTTGGTCCTTGCGAGGGCCGACGAATTATGGTTTGAGAGGGGCGGCTTTGGACGCGTTCTAGCTAAACAGCTCGCAGGCTGTTCGCGGAGGCGTCATGTCGACCAGCAGACTTGCCGCCGGCGGGAACTGCTTAGGGGGTTGTTTAGGGTTTATTTATGACAAGGAGCGCGAGCGGCATGAAGATGTCGAATGGCCTTGATGGCCGCCGGTTTGGCCGCCGGTTTCTGGGATTGGCGTTTGGAGTAGCGGCGGCTGCCGCGAGTGGATCGGCGTTTGCGG
>NZ_JBPPLY010000036.1:0-9631 GCF_051535215.1 Nitrobacter sp.
CGAGGTCGAGCGGAGACAGGATCTGCCGGCCGATCACGCTGGCGGCAAAGCCGGGCGCGTAGCGGTCGACGGTTGCGATCATGAGGTCGGCGACCTCGTCGCGGTGGTCGTCCCAGGACGCGCCGTCGGGCAACTGCGGCGCGACGTGCTGGCAGAACAGGCTCGCGACATGGCGGCCGGACGGCGCAAGTGAATCATCGATCACGGATGGGATCAGAACCTCCACCACCGGTTCGCGGCTCCAGCCGAACCGGCGTGCGTCCTGCCAGGCACGGTCCATGTATTCAAGACCCGGCGCGATGATGATGCCGGCGCTGAGATGATCGCCCGCGCCCGGCAAGGCCGAGAATGAGGGCAGGGCGGAGAGCGCGACGTTCATCCGGAACGTTCCGGAGCCGTTGCGCCAGTTGCTGATGCGGTTGAGAAAGGCGGGAGAGAGGGAGCCGGCTGGCAGCAGCCGCGTATAGAGCAGCTTCGGGTTGACGTTTGCGGCGATATACTTTGCGCGAACCGTTCGTCCGTCATCGAGAACGACGCCCGTCGCGCGGCCGCGCTCGACAATGATCTCGCTCACGCCGGCGTCGGTCTCGATCTCGGCGCCGCGCAAGCGGGCGGCCGCGGCCATCGCCTGGGTGATCGCGCCCATGCCGCCGATGGCGTGACCCCAGACGCCCTTCTTGCCGTTCACCTCTCCAAAGGCGTGATGCAGCATTACGTACGCAGAACCGGCCGCATAGGGGCTGGCATAGTTGCCGACGATGGCGTCGAAGCCGAACAGGGCCTTCACCAGATCGGTTTCGAAGCGGTCGTCGAGCATGTCGCCGGCCGATCGCGCAAAGAGATCGAGCAGGTTGCGCTGCTGCTCCAGCGACAGACCGCGCAGGATTCCGATTGAGCCGATCGCGTTGGCGAATTCACGCGCGGCGTTGAGGCCAAATCTCTCGACGAGATTCGGCGGCGCGCGCAGCACGAATTGCCGGATCACGTCCGCGATTTCTTCCAGCTCGCGCATGAAGCCTTCGATCGCGACGGCATCCCGTTCGCTCAGGCGGGCGACCGAAGCCGTGGTGCGGCCTTCGCCGGTAAGGAGGTAACGGCCGTCGGCCGCGGGCAAAAAATTCTGGGCTCGGCGCTCGACGATCCGAAGGCCGTGATCGTGCAGCCGTAAGTCCGCGATGACTTTCGGATTGAGCAGGCTGACGGTGTAGGCCGCGACTGAATTGCGAAATCCGGGATGGAATTCTTCCGTCACGGCAGCGCCGCCGACCACCTTGCGCCGCTCCACGACCCTGACCCGCAGTCCGGCCATCGCGAGATAGGCGGCGCAGGTAAGCCCGTTATGGCCTGCGCCGATGATGACGACGTCGGTATCCGGCATGGTCCGCTTCGATTGATACGGGACGGCGACGGGCGTAGCCGTCAGTCGCCGAAGTCCGTGAACAGGCCGCGCGGTCGATAAGGCTGCGGCGCGTACACCTGCGGCGGAGAGGGCTGCGCATAACCGTAATCGGCTTGATCGCGGCCATAGTAATACTGCCGGGGAACGTTCTGCGCGTCGCGGAGGCGGCGAGAGCTGCGCGGCGCGGGATAGCGCTGATCGCTGGAACTGCCGTCCGCCGGGTAGATATAACCGTCGTCGCGAACGGCCGCTTGCGGCTGCTGACTTGGGACGATCCGTCCCTGCGTCAGATCGACCGGATTTCCGACGGCGTCATAAGATTGATCGTCCGGCGGATCGCGGCGGGCGACATCGGTTTTGCGCTTGCCGCGGGGATTGCGCGCCAGTGCGATGCGCGACGAGCCGGTCAGCGTGACTGTTGTATTGAGGACGCCTTCCTTCTGAACCAGCGCATAGAGTGTCGAGGCATTGGCGCGCGAAATGCGCACGCAGCCATGCGAGACGGGAACGCCGAGGCTGCCTTCCGAAAACGTGCCGTGGATGGCATGACCGATCTTGGTGAAGAAGATCGAGTGCGGCATCGGCGCGTCGTCGAATTCCTTGGAGAAATGGTCGGCTTCCATGCGGAAGGCCTGGAAGCGGCCGTTCGGGGTTTCGTGAGACGGATTTCCGCTCGAGACCGGCCAATGATAGCGCTCGACGCCGTCGACGGAGACGGTCATTTGCTGATTATCCTTGTCGACAAGGATCGACACCTTGGCCTGGGCGGCGCTGACGGCACCAAGAAGCAATAGACTGGTGAGGGGAATAAGAAATCTACGCATTTTACCTGGACCTCGGATGCAGCTAACGTCCCCGTGTCCTATATGCGCTCAAAACGGTGCTGCTTCCAGTAGCGGATTTGCGTCATCGTTAAATCTCGAAGCGGCATAACAAAGGCCAAGATGGGGCTAAAACCCTGTGAGATGAGGAGGTCGGTAACAGGCGACCGCAACCAAACCATGGTTCGGGAACTTTTGGAACACGATCGCGTTATGCTTCTCGCAATCCATTTCATCATGGCCCGTTCGCGGCCGAGCCAGCAGAGGATATAGATGCCCATGAAGACCAGAACCGCAGCAATGCCGATGAAAGCTTCAATCCGGCTTCAGTTCGCGGCCGCGGCCGCTGCAGCCGCTCTGGCCCTCGTTTCCATTCCGCATCTGGCGCACGCGCAGGGCGTCTTCGGAGGCATGGAGCGTGGTGCGAACCAGGGTGCGCGGGAAGGCAGCCGTGCGGCTGGTCCGGTCGGCGGTGCGATCGGCGGCGCGATCGGCGCCGGCGTCGGTGGCGCGGTTGGCGGCGTCAAGGGTGTCCTCGGCATTCCCGATCGCGGACCTCGCCGCGGCCATCGGTGCCGCGGCTATTGGCGCCACGGCCATTTCCACTGCTATCGATAAGAGCATTCGGCACAACAACAAGCGCGGCCCGGATCGAACCGGGCCGCTCTCTTTTGTGGCATAGCGAGCCTAGCTTTTCAGCCGGTAGCCCGTCCTGAAGATCCACCACACGACCGTCATGCAGATCACGAGAAAACTCACCGTCATGCCCATGCTCACGGAGAGGCTGACGTCGGCGATCTCGTAAAAGCTCCAGCGGAAGCCGCTGATGAGATAAACGACCGGATTGAACAGCGCGACCGTCTGCCAGTTCGGTGGCAGCATGCTGATTGAATAGAAACTGCCGCCGAGGAATGTCAGGGGCGTGATGATCAACATCGGAATCATTTGCAGTTTCTCGAAACCATCGGCCCAGATGCCGATGATGAAACCGAACAGGCTGAAGGTCACGGAAGTCAGGACCAGGAATGTCAGCATCCAAACCGGGTGATGGATGTGCAGCGGCACGAACAGGCCCGCGGTCGCCAGAATAATCAGGCCGAGGATGATCGACTTGGTGGCGGCTGCGCCGACATAGCCCAGCACGATTTCGAAATAGGACACCGGCGCCGACAGGATCTCGTAGATGGTACCGATGAATTTCGGGAAATAGATGCCGAACGATGCATTGGTGATGCTTTGCGTGAGCACCGACAGCATCACCAGCCCGGGCACGATAAAGGTGCCATAGCTGACGCCCTCGACTTGCGTGATGCGCGAGCCGATCGCCGCGCCGAAGACCACGAAATAGAGCGAAGTCGACACCACGGGAGACAAGATGCTTTGCAGCAGCGTACGCCAGGTTCGCGCCATCTCAAAACGGTAGATCGCTTTCACAGCCTCCAGGTTCATGTCAGGCCCTCACCAGGCTGACGAAGATTTCTTCCAGCGAACTCTGGGTGGTGTCGAGATCGGAAAACCGGATGCCGGCGGCCCGGAGATCGCCCAGCAGGCTGGTGATACCGGTATGTTCGCTTCGGGTGTCGTAGGTATAGATCAACTCTTTGCCGCCTTCGGCCAGATCGAGATTGTAGGCGGCGAGCGACGCGGGTAGGGCATCGACCTTGCTTTGCAAATGCAGCTTCAGCCGCTTCTTGCCGAGCTTCTGCATCAGTGCTGTCTTTTCCTCGACCAGGATGATCTCGCCTCTGTTGATGACGCCGACACGGTCGGCCATCTCTTCGGCCTCTTCGATGTAATGCGTCGTCAGAATGATCGTGACGCCGGAGGCTCGCAGCCTCCGCACTACATCCCACATGGCTTTACGCAACTCGACATCGACGCCCGCGGTCGGCTCGTCGAGAAACAGGATTTGCGGCTCGTGCGACAACGCTTTCGCGATCATCACGCGTCGCTTCATGCCGCCGGACAGTGTGACGATCTTGCTGTCCTTCTTGTCCCACAGCGACAGATCTTTCAAAACCTTCTCGATATGAGCCGGGTTCTTGGGCTTGCCGAACAACCCGCGGCTGAAACTGACGGTGGCCCAGACAGTTTCGAACGCGTCGGTATGCAGTTCCTGCGGCACGAGACCAATCAGCGAGCGGGTCGCCCGATAGTCGCGCTGAATGTCGTGGCCGTCCACCAGAACCTGTCCGATGGAAGGGTTCGTGATGCCGCAGATGATGCTGATGAGCGTCGTCTTGCCGGCGCCGTTCGGACCCAGCAGCGCGAAAATCTCGCCCCGGTTGATGTCGAGATTGATCGTCTTCAGCGCCGTGAAGCCGGATGCATAAACCTTCGACAAATCGGAAACGGAAATAATGGGTGACATGCGGGTTTGATACGCTGACTGATGGATGAAAGCAGGAATTGGGATTAACGAAGCCGGCTGGCGGCGAGATGAAAGTCCGGGTCAAGAGATAGGAACGCGCGTGATGTTTCGCAATCGGCTACACCAGCTCCACGAAACTATCGACCACCTTTTTCTCGCCGGCCTTGTCGAAGGCGATGGTCAGCTTGTTGCCGTCGATCCGCGTCACCTTGCCGTAACCGAACTTCTGGTGAAAAACCCGGTCCCCCGTTGAAAACGCGGACGCCGTGCCGGTGGATTTGGCGACCAGTTCACCTTCGATGGTGACCGGTGCGCGCTTCGAATTCGACCTCGCAGCATATGCTGCGCCGTCCTCGTTGAAGCCACCGCGACCGCGATTGGCCTGCGCGCGCTGCCAGCCGGGCGTCGAATAATTCGAGCTGAAGGACTCCATGTTGTCGAAGCGCGAGGGACCATAGCCGCCCGTTCCGCCCCAGCCCGAGCCACCCTTCGATTCCGTGATTTCGACATTTTGCGCAGGAAGTTCGTCGAGAAAGCGGGACGGGATCGTCGTCGACCATGAGCCGTGAATGCGTCGGTTGGTGGCGAAGTAGAGTTTCGCACGACGGCGCGCCCGCGTCAGGCCGACATGCGCGAGGCGGCGTTCTTCCTCGAGGCCCGCGCGTCCCTGCTCATCCAGCGCGCGCTGATGCGGAAACAGTCCTTCCTCCCAGCCGGGCAGAAAGACATTGTCGAATTCGAGTCCCTTGGCGGAATGCAGCGTCATGACGGAAACGGCATCCTCATCCGCACCGCCTTCGCGATCCATTACCAGCGAGATGTGTTCGAGAAAACCTTGCAGGTTCTCGAATTCCTCCATCGAGCGTACAAGTTCTTTAAGGTTCTCCAGCCGGCCTGCGGCGTCGGCCGAGCGGTCCTTCTGCCACATCTCGGTGTAACCGCTCTCGTCGAGCACGATCTCGGCCAGTTCCGTGTGCGGCATGGTCTCGCGCTGTGCGCGCCAGCGATCGAAGCAGTCGAGCAAGGCGCGCAGCGACCCGCGCGCTTTCGGCTTCAACTCGTCGGTCTCGACGACCGAGCGCGCGGCCTCGCTGAGCGGTATCCGCCGCTTGCGGGCGATCTCGTGCAGCATCTGCACGGTGGCGTCGCCCAGGCCGCGTTTGGGCACGTTGACGATACGCTCGAAGGCAAGGTCATCAGCCGGCGAGTTGATGAGGCGCAGATAGGCGAGCGCGTCGCGGATTTCAGCGCGCTCGTAGAAGCGCGGACCGCCGATGACGCGATAGGACAGGCCAAGCGTGACAAAGCGGTCTTCGAACTCGCGCATCTGGAACGAGGCGCGCACCAGAATCGCAATCTCGTTCAGCTTCTCGCCAGCGCGCTGGAGCTGTTCGATTTCCTCGCCGATAGCCCGGGCTTCTTCCTCGGAGTCCCAGGAGCCGGTGACAGTGACCTTCTCGCCGTCGACATCCTCGGTGCGCAGTGTCTTGCCAAGCCGGCCTTCGTTGTGTGCGATCAGATGCGAGGCGGCGGCGAGAATATGACCGGTGGAGCGGTAATTGCGTTCCAGCCGGATCACCTTGGCGCCCGGAAAATCATGCTCGAAGCGCAGGATGTTGTCGACCTCGGCGCCTCGCCAGCCATAGATCGACTGGTCGTCATCACCAACGCAGCAGATGTTTTTCTGTCGCGGAGCCTCGATCGGTGCTGACGAACCCTCTCCCTTTGCGGGAGAGGGTGGCGAGCGCAGCGAGCCGGGTGATGGGTGATTGGCTGCGGACAGCGACCCCTCACCCGCTTCGCCGCTTTGCGGCTCAGCACCCTCTCCCGCAAGGGGAGAGGGAAGTGGAGTGCGTGTCGGGGTCTGCGACAGCAACCGCAGCCACAGGTATTGTGCGACGTTCGTATCCTGATACTCGTCGACGAGGATGAATTTGAAGCGGTTCTGGTATTGCCGCAGCACGTCCGGATGCTCGCGGAACAGGCGGATATTCTCCAGGAGCAGATCGCCGAAATCGGCGGCATTGAGGATTTTCAATCGCGCCTGATAGGCGGCGTAGAGCTTGCCGCCGCGACCGTTGCCGAACACGGCCGCTTCGCCCGAGGGCACCTGCGCCGGCGCCAGGCCGCGATTCTTCCAGCCGTCGATCAATCCCGCGAGCATCCGCGCCGGCCAGCGCTTGTCGTCCACGTTGTCGGCTTGCAGAAGCTGTTTAAGCAGACGGATCTGGTCGTCCACATCGAGGATGGTGAAATTGGACTTGAGCTGCACAAGCTCCGCGTGTGCGCGCAGAATTCTACCGCCGATGGAATGAAAGGTGCCGAGCCACGGCATGCCTTCCACGGCTTGTCCGAGCATCTGGCCAAGCCGCTGCTTCATCTCGCGCGCGGCCTTGTTGGTGAAGGTCACTGAGAGGATTTCGCCAGGGCGGGCGCGCCCCTGGCTGAGGATATGCGCGATGCGGGTCGTCAGCACGCGGGTTTTGCCCGTGCCCGCACCGGCCAGCACCAGAACCGGCCCGTCCAGCGTTTCCACCGCTTCGCGCTGTTCCGGATTGAGTCCGGTCAGATACGGCGGCGTGGCCGCCGCGCGGGCGCGCGCAGCGATGCCGCCGGCGGCGGGCCGGTGCTCGGGAACGTCGTGAATCAGTCTGTTCGGCTCGGTCATGCGAATCGTCTTCTTCCCACGATGGCACCGCGGGGCGGCGAAGGGGAGCCTCGTTAGCAGGATTGCGTGGATATATAGGCACGACGACGTGTTTGCATCGGATTTTCTGCCGGCCTCACTCGCGATCCGCGCCGGCCATCGTAGTTTTGTTCCGCAAAAACCTCTCTCTCATAGCAGGGAACTATTGTTTCAGGGACGGATTGTTTTCTCAGCGGCGCGGGCGCCGAGACAACGGAGATCAAGTCATGCTGAGCTGGGTCGTGACATTTCTAGTTATCGCGCTGATTGCCGGTATTCTCGGCTTCGGCGGCATAGCGGGTGCATCGATAGAAATCGCCAAGATCATCTTTTTCATCGCGCTGATCCTGTTTGTGGTTTCGGCGGTGGTCGGACTGTTGCGAGGCCGTCGCACCGGAGTGTAGCGATAGCCCCCTAACGGGATTGCGAGGGCATCGCTATTCGCCGGCCGATGCCCTCGGGACGCGGGACCGGTTTGTGAACATCAGCGACAATTTCAATGCACGCACGAATGTCAGGCGGAAAGGGCGCGACTTTACGATCAACCATATCGACGTGAAGGGTCATGTTTTCGGAGGTCGCCGATAGCCATCCTTCAGTCGCGTGCCGCAACTCTTCGAAGATATGCAGACGTTTCTCATCGGCAGCGATCAGCAGCACGGACACCCGCACAGGATCGTCCAGACGGATTTCTCGCAGATAACGAACGTGACACTCGGCGGTGAAGGTCGAGCCGTTGCGTGTCTCCATGTAGTCCGGGCCCAATCCAAGCTCCACCCAGAACTCATCGAGCGCCCGGTCGAACAGGACGTTGTAGTAGGCCATGTTGAGGTGTCCGTTGTAGTCGATCCATTGCGGTTCGATCCGCATGACGGATGACTGAAACAGTTGCGGCCGGTCCACTTGGGCAGGCGTGCCAATCATGTTCGTTCCCTTGCTTTGTCCCCGTCAATCCTGGAAACCATCCTGATGGCGCGATGCGAGTCCCCGGTCGTCGCGGGGGATTGACCCCACCGTCGCTGCTACTTCGCCACAGTTAGCCATATTATACGATGTTGATCGGCTCGTTTTGGCTCGGTCTTGCAGGCTTGGGATCGATGCGGCAGTCTTGAGCCTCTGACACGCGTCTGGAACCGTGACTGAATCGGAATTCGATTTTGCCGGAACGTTTCAAGGGGAGACACCGTGCAGACTTCGCTGCTCGGCCTGGCGATTGCATTCATCGTTGCGCTCGTCGCTGCGCTGATCGGGCCTTACTTGATCGACTGGAACCGCTTTCGGCCCCGGTTCGAGGCGCAAGCGGCGCGCATGATCGGCGCTCCGGTTCGGATCGAGGGCGGGCTTGACGTCCGGCTGCTCCCGGCGCCGTCCTTGCAGCTTCGTTCAGTGGTGGTCGGAGGGCCGAATGATCCGGGCAAGGTGCGCGCCGGCAATCTCGGCGTCGAATTCAGTCTGGGTTCGCTGATGCGTGGAGAATGGCGCGCGACCGAACTGACGATCAACGACGTAGCACTGGATCTCGGCCTCGATAGCGGCGGTAGGATCGATTTGCCGCTGTCGCGGTCGTTCAATCCGGTTTCCATCGACCGGTTGAACCTTACGGGCCGTGTGGCGCTTCATGATGCGGCCAGCCGTACCACGCTTGAATTGAGCGACATCGCTTTCAGCGGCGACGTGCGATCCGGAGCGGCCGTTCGCGGCGACGGCAATTTCGTGCTGTCAGGAGAGCGTTATCCATTTCGGATATCGTCCGGACCGGTGAGCGATGACGACGCCAGCCGTGTTCATGTAACGATCGACCCCGGAATGCGCGCTCCATCAATCGATCTGGACGGAATTCTGTCATTCGATGAGCGCGTGCCACATTTCGAAGGCGCGGTGACTCTGGCAGGCGCATCCGAATCCGCCGCCAAGAACTTTTCTGGCGATCCGTCTCAAAGACCATGGCGTGTGTCGGCCAGGACCAAGGCCGCCCCGAGCGGTGCGCGGCTGGAGCAGGTCGAAGCGAGCTACGGTGCGGGGGAGGCTGCGCTGAAGCTCGTAGGCGTTGGCGACGTTCGTTTCGATGCATCGCCGCGGATTCATGCCGAATTGTTCGCACGTCAGCTCGATGCCGATCGTCTGGTGGCCAAGGACTCGCCCGCAATGGCGATAGCCGCGCTACAGGGTGTTTTGGCCAAGATTCCGCTGGCTCCGCTGGCCTCCGACATCGGGATCAGTGCCGACCAGATCATGCTGGGCAGCCGCTCGATACAAAATTTCCACACTGACTTGCGCGGCGACGCTGCATCATGGGCCGTCAGCCGAGTGGAATTCCGCGCTCCCGGCGCAACGCAGGTGGTGCTTGACGGTCA
>NZ_JBPPLY010000037.1:0-5825 GCF_051535215.1 Nitrobacter sp.
CCGTCATACTGAAAACTCCGAACGGGAAAACCACGGGCATAGAAAGTGATCCGCTCACCTCCGGCGTTCACGGTGCTGAGGCCCGGCGTGTGATTGACCACTTCATCAACCGACTTCAGGCCGAAATCCTCGATCTGCTGACGGGTAATGACGCTGATCGACTGCGGCGTCTCGCGCGGAGTGAGTTGAAGCTTTGTTGCGGTCGCCGTTACGCTCGGCGTATAGGAGCCGGTGCCTTCGGTCATGCCGGGATCGCTCCCGGCGCCCTGCACGTCGATGGTATCGAGCGAGATCGCGCCCGCGACATTTGCGCCGCCCGCGGCGGTCGTTGTACCGGGGCGTTCGATGGCGACGGTTCGTGCATTGGTGAAGTGCCAGGTCAGACCTGAACCTTGCAGGAGCCGTCCGAGCGCCTGACCGGCATTGATACGGCCGGCAACGCCGGGCGAACGTTTGCCGGAAGCGATCTCGGGCAGATAGGTAATCTGCAGGGCAGCCTGCCGTCCGATGCCGCGAGCGCACCGGACAACGGGCCGGGCGGGATATCGAATGACGTCGCTTGCGCGGTTTGTGCCGTGGCATGCCCCGCTATGCCGGCTAATGTGAGCCCGACGCAGGCTGTGCCCGCCAGCGCCGCACTCAGGAACCTTGCCCGCAGCCGCCGCACATTACCCCTGTTGTCAGTCCGCCCTATCATGACGCCCCCAGTCGTTTGTCCTGAGAGACCGCTGCTCGATTGGCGGCGGCCTCATCAGGTGAAACGACCGGAGCGTTCTGATTTTCTCCCCCGGGATGCTTTTTTAGATCGGGGAAATGATGGTCAGCCACGGCGAGAGCTGACGAACCTTTCCGCCATAGGGGTGAACGACCGCTTCGAGCGCCGTGATCGGATCGTGGAGATCGAACACGCCACTGATCCGCTCCGCGCCGAAGCGCGGATCCGCAAACACGATACGGCCGGGCTGCCAGCGCGCGATCCTGGCAACAACAGACGAGATCGTCTCGCGCTCGGAGACGATGATGCCGTCGCGCCACGCCGCGATCTGGCTTCTTTCGCGGTGGCCACGTTCGACGACGTGAGTCTTACCGTCCAATGCAAGCCATTCACCTTGCGCGAGCTTCTCGCCGAGAGCGAGAGGCGAATCCGGAGCCGCAACTTCAACGACGCCATCATGAACTGAAACGCCGATAAACCCGGCATCGCTGCTCACATCGAAGGCCGTGCCGAGCGCCGTGGCTGTCACATCCGCCACCGCTGCCTGAAACGGGCGCGCGGCGTCTTTCGCCACATCGAAGAACGCCATTCCGGACAGGAGCCGGACCCGCCTCAGCGACGGCATGAAATCCGTCTGGATCGCGCTGTCGGGACCGAGCGTGACGACGGTGTGGTCCGACAGGACAACGTTGCGAACCTCTGCCGTCGTGGTTTTGTAATCGGCCCGGAGGCGAACGAGAACGTCCGGCCCGTAAAGCGCGCCCGCTCCAAGCACGGCAAGGCCGGCGACGCCGCCTGTGATGACGGTGCGCCGCGATACCGTCTTTGTCTCCTGCGCGGCCTTACGGCGATCTTCGAGCACCTGGCCCGCCATGCCGTGGATCTCTGCAACTTCAGACCACGCCGCCTCATGTTCCGGCCCCCGCGCCCGCCAGCGTTGCACCAGCTCGCGCGCAACCGGGTTTGCAGGGTCGTCCTGCAAACGAATGATGAGATCGAGTGCCTCCTCGAACAGTTTGTCGTCGTGCGGTTCTTCTTCCGTCATTCGACCGCAAGGCCCCTGTCGCCATCGCGTGATAAGCGCGCCGAATCCGTACTTACATTATCTAGAACGATGACAGGGGAGCAATTTTCTCCCGGCGACGTGCCTAAATCGCGTCGTCGTTCAGACGTTCGCGAAGATGCCGGTAGGCGCGGCGGATCAGCATCCATGTCCGCGAGGTGGAGAGTCCGAGCTCGACGGCAACCTCCGCCATGGTCTTCTCGCCCATCCGGTGCATCTCGAAGGCGCGGCGCGTCTTCTCCGGCAGTTCCAGCATCGCTCGTTCGACGATCTGCAAGCGCTGCCGGTCGTAGACGACGACCTCCGGCGATGGCGCGGTGTCGGCGACCTGCCGGATCTCCTCGTCCGGAAGATAGACGTTCAGCATCCTGCGCTCGCGCCGCTTGAGATCCACGGAGAGATTGTGCGCCACCCGGTGCAAATAGGCCCGTGGATTGTCGTCGCCGCTGCTCGGCGTTGCTGTCAACAGGCGGACGAAGGCGTCCTGGGTCAGATCAGCAGCAGCTTCCGGATTATGGCCGCGTCGACGCAAAAAACGGTCAATCTCGCGCGCATGCCGCCGGAACAGATTCTGAATATCCCAGATCATGAATGCCTCGCGGCAGACGACCCGCGCCATGCAACAAAGCAAGCGGATTCCGGTCTGACAAAATCCAGCCAGCGCCGCTGAAGTCTGGACTTCCGGTCGACAATGAAAACCGCAATCTCCGTCATGATGCCGATGCGTCCGCGAGAGCCCAAGCTGACCAAATGCCGGACGCGATTTAAGCGCTTCCAGCGACCGAGCCATAAGAGCTTTCAAATTCCCAGACAACGACAATAATCTAGACGAGTTCTAGAGCGGTGCTCCGCCGACGCAAAGCTGGCACGCGCACAAGGGCGGTTCCTGCGCGGAGGGGTTTGGATCGTGCATGACGATCAACGTGCTCTGCCGATCAACTCTCTCGTTCCGTCCGAACCACCGGCATGTCAGAACCGGTGAGGTCGATCGATCTGCCGGCCGGGGAAGATGCGCCGGAACCAGTCATCCAGCAGCGCTTTTTCGTAAACGTAAGGGTCGCTGGAAAGATGCGCGGAAGGATTCATCTGATAGTTGATATCGCTGAGGGTCTCCTCGCCGCTCCGTATGTGCCGGCCTCTTTCGGTCAGAGCATAGCGCAGCTTGATTCTGGGCGGCGTCACGCCACGCATTACCCGCAAATCGGAAGGGCCAAAGCGCAATGGTTCATTCTGACCGGCAAGATCGATATCCAGAACGTCGATGCTGAGGGTCTGCCCGGGCACGAGGTATCGCTTGCCGAGGCGATTGAGATGAGCGCGCAACGCGGCTTCGGTCGACGCGCGCGAGGACTCAAACGAGCCGGCATCGGTATAGCGGTCCGAGCCGATGAAACGCACCTGCACTCCGGCGAAGCTCGATGCCGGCGCAAGGATGACAATAGCAAGAACCACAGCAAGGCTAAAATTCCGGCGCATTGTTTCACCTTTCAGGCTTGTATCGACAGGACATAAGCACGGAAGGTGAGCGATCCAGATATGCGGGCCCCCGGCGGACTACATCCGGAACCGGACCGGAACCACGAGCTGGACGACTTGCGCACCGAGTTCTGCTGGCGCAGGCGGCAATGGAGATGCGCGCGCGATCATCGCAAAGGCTTCGTCGTCGAGTTCGGGGAATCCGGAAGATCGGACCAGATGATATCCGAGCACCCGGCCATTGCGATCCATGCCGAAACTCAAGAGCGCCGTTCCTTCCATGCCTTTTGCACGCGCCGCATTTGGATATTGCTTGTAGCGATCGAGATGGGACAGCAGCCGCGCTTTCCAGGCCGACGGCACATCGACTGACGCTGGAACAGGGTTGCCCATTCCGCTCGACGCGCTCTCCCGGTTGTCGATGGCGGCCGGCGATTGTGTGACCTCCACACGTGTCGACGTCGGCATTGGGCGCACGGCCGGCAAGGGAGGCACGGTCATCCTTGAAACGGGTTTCGGACGCGGCGCCGGTATCGCCGCCGGTTCACGCGTGGCTGTCGTATCCTCTCGTTCCGTGACCTGCAGCGGATTTTGGTCGGACACGGCTGGTTGAGGAGATATGGCAGCGACGGCCAATGCCTGTTCGACTGCTGCCGCCTGTTGCGGCTCGGCAATGGCTGCGCTTTTCGGAGGAGCGACGACAATTTCGACCGCGATCGGACCAGAGGGTTCGTCGACGACCTGCTTGCCACTCGGATCGTATGCCAGCGCGGCCAACGCCGCGATATGCGCAGCAAGAGCGATGCAGGTTGCAGCGCTACGCGCAGCGAAGCGAAGCGTCCCGCCGCCCTGTGCGATGGCGGCCGGGTCTCGCATCACACGCGACCCGTCGCTCGAATGACGTGCCGAACGGCGCGACGCGTGGCTCTAGGCGGCCTGCGTTCGACGTCGGGAAATGGTCGCCATCCACAAGGATGAATGCCGTTGCGACAGTGTCCGTCGCAGGCTTGTCCAGAGGTCGATCCGGCAACAGCGCGTGCCTGCAACAGGCGGCAAAATACTCCCGTCGTAACATGACGAAGATTGCCGGGAGCGGCATCCACAGCGTTCTGCATTGTATCGCGCTTTCTTTCGTCCCCCCCGTTCGGGGGACAACAACGACACGCGCGCAACTGCGCCTTTCACGAGAGCACAGAAACTACCTACTCCGCGCGTGCCTTCCCTTCAAGGCGTTGCGGGAGCTGCAAAACTTGAATGGTTCGAAACTATGCGGTTCCCTCGGCGGAGGGTAATCGCGTCGGCATCTCTCTGTTGCGGAGCACCGAGTGTCGGAAGCTTCGCAAAACGCGATGCGCAAAACCTATTCCGGTTGTTTCAGCGCTGCGCCGCGTTCTTCGAGCCAGAGGCGGATCTGGTTTGCGGTGACTGAGCCCACGCCGGGCTCGGACAACAATTCGTCCCAAGTGTAGGCTTCCGCGATCTCGACGAGGTGGCGGCTGCGTTTGGCCACGGTCCGGCCTCCGAGTGAAGCGTGGCGGCCATGCAGCAGCACCTCGACGGCACGGCGTGGCAGATTGCGGCACGGCGTTTTCTCGCTCGGCTTCGGACAGAAGGCCCGCACGTCATGCTCCTCGATATCGAGGACAACGGCGATGCGGCGATGATCCATGCCGAGCGCGCGCAGCACCGTCACCTCGTCGCGCAGCCATGCGAGGAAGCGGCGGCGATTGTAATCGCCCCGCCGGGGCTGCGGCTTCGATTTGCGCTGTGGCGGCGGCGGTGGCGTTTGTTGAAGCGATACGTCCTTGACCAGCGTCAGCATGGGCAATCTCCTCGCATGATGGCCGGAGCGGTGTTGTGATCCCGTTATGATTCCGATCCCCGCTATCTCGCGAGGTCCGCGGCACGCGCCAGCGCCGCGCCAAAGCCGTCCAGCGAGACGTTGAAGGTGACGGGTTCATTGGTGGAAAGGTTGAGCGAGGCGATGACCAGCTTTGTTCCCTTGCGCATGGCGTCGGTGGCGGCGGTCGGGAAGCTCACCGGCAACAGGCAGCCCTGCGGCCCGCAGGTGGAGAACCGCAAGCCCTTGCCGAGATCCTTGTCGTCGAGCTTGAGCAGCGCGCCGGCGTCCAGATTGAGCCCGAACGGCATCAGCACGGTGCCCTCGGTCTTGCCGCCGGCGGGAGAACGCAGTTCGATGGCAAACACACGCTGCCCGGTCTCCTTGTTACCCTGCGCCTGCGACAGGACGCATCGCTTCTGCCGCTCGACGATGCGGCAATCGACAGTCCAGTCGCCGTAGCTCTCGTTGATCGAGGATGCGCCGTTCGGCAACGTCGCGACAGGTCCCGCCGGCTGCTGCACCGACGGCGCCTGTGCGCGGACGGCGGGAGCAGGACGCGGCGCGGACGGAAGTTGTTGCTGCGCGAGGGCTGCGGTCGCAACGGTCGCTGCGATTGCTGGGAGGGATGCAAACAGGATTGAACATGAGCGTTTGGAGCGGGTCATCGTGAGAACCTGATGGGGACGGCGAGCGTGATGGAGCCGCCGCCGATGTTGGGCGGCGGGGCG
>NZ_JBPPLY010000038.1:0-3409 GCF_051535215.1 Nitrobacter sp.
ATCACCGAGGACATGGTGGCGCTGCGCTTCGCGGCTTTACGCGGCATCGGCGTCGGACAGTTTCCGACCATGGTCGTGAAGGCCGATCTCGACTCGGGCGCGCTGGTGGACGTGCTGCCGCAGTGGAGACCCGGCGCCGGCATCGTCCACGCCGTATTCTCGTCGCGGCGAGGGTTGCTGCCGTCGGTACGGGCATTGCTGGACTTCCTGGCGGCCGAGTTCGCCGAACTCTCCCGCGCAGACGCCGACGTTTCGCCGCAAGGCAAAATGCGCTAGTGGTCCGATTCTGACATTTGCATCCGGTTGCAGAGAGCGTCTTTGCAAATGCTAGAATCGAAGGACCATCAGCAATTACAGGCTACTCGTGGAGTTTGTATTTGACATTCGTATCGCTAACTCGCGGTCAAGCGGGTCGCAAATGTCAAATTCACTTCCCTAGAGCATGATCCCGAAAAGCGGAAACCGGTTCTCGGAAAAGATCATGCTCAAACATAGAGATAAACGATGGGTCTGATTCAACGTCGTTGAATCAGACCCGAGGTGATCCCGCGACAACCGCCTGTCGCAACGAGATTCTCCAATGGCTCGCAGGTTTTCCGCGCCGTATCAATCCGAACCGTTCTCCGCGCTGGCTACGTGGTCGAGACGGCTTGCGCTGTTCTCGGCGGTCGCGACGGTAGTGTCCGTCATGATCGTGCGATTCGGCTTCCTCGAGATCAAGCCGGCGCTAGCGACCCTCTTCGGCGCGCTTGCCTGCGCCGTCCTGTCGATCCTGGTGGCATTCGCGGGTCTGGTGGCGCTCTGGCGGGACGGCTCGCGCGGCATAGGCCGCATTCTGACCGCACTGCTTCTGGATGCGCTGATACTGGCCTATCCCGCATACCTGGCCGTGCGGTATCGCAGCCTGCCGGCGATCCACGACATCACCACCGATCCGATCAATCCGCCGCAGTTCGTGGAACTGGCACGGCTGCGCGGCACCGATGGCGCCAATACCGCCGTCTACGCCGGACTCTATTCCGCCGAACTGCAGCGCGCAGCCTATCCGGAGATCGAGCCGGTCGACCTGGAGGTGACGGCCCAGCGTGCTTTCGAGATCGTTCAGAAACTCGTTGCCCGGCGCAAATGGCTGGTGATCGATGCGCGCGCGCCGCAGCCACGGCAGCCCGGTCATATCGAGGCCGTGGCGAAAACGCCTGTCATGGGATTCCGCGAGGACGTCGCGATCCGTATCACGCCCGACAGCGACGGGGCGCGGGTCGATATCCGCTCGTCGTCGCGGTATTTCGAACACGATCTCGGCAGCAATGCCGCGCGCGTCAGCAAATTGATCGACGACATCAATGCCGCCGCTGAAAACACCGTCGAGAAACCGGCGAAGCAACCGCGCGCGCCGGTCAAGCCTCCCGCCAAGGGCGAAGGCAAGCGCTAGCGCGTTTTCGAGCGAAGTGGCCACCGGTTCAGAAGCGGAAAGGTTCCAGCTCACGCCAGCCGGTAGCGGCCGCTGATGACGGGATCGCCATCCGTAAGCACGACGCCACGCGCCACCAGATCTTCCAGATGTGCCAGCACCGAGTAGCCGGCGGCGCCGGACAGCCGCGGATCAAGGCCGATATAGATGGCACGGACCAGGGTCGGAATGTCGGCCTCGCCTTTGGCGAGCCGATGCAGGATCGACGCCTCGCGCGCCCTGCGGTGCCGCACGAGATGACGCGCAAAACGCGGGCCGTCCCGGATTTCAGGGCCATGGCCGGAGAGATACAGTTGCTCGTCCCGGCGCGACAGCTTCTCGAGCGAAGCCATGTAGTCGACCATCGATCCGTCCGGCGGCGCGACGATCGAAGTGGACCAGCCCATGACGTGATCGCCAACAAAAAGAAGCTTTGGCTCTCTCCACGCAAAGGCCATGTGGTTCGCCGTGTGTCCCGGCGTCGCCACGGCTTCCAGCGCCCAGCCGTCGCCGACCACCACCTCGCCATCACGAAGGCGGACGTCCGGATTGAAATCGCGGTCAGCGCCGGATTCCGGATTGTGCTTTTCGCTTTCAAAACGCGGACGCGAGGCGCGATGCGGCCCCTCCGCATACACCGTCGCGCCGGTGGCAGCCTTGATGCGCGCGGTGTTCGGCGAATGATCTCTATGGGTGTGGGTGACGAAGACGTGCGTCACGGTCTCGCCCCTTACCGCATCGAGCAGCGCCTTCGCATAGGTCTCGCTGTCCGGCCCCGGATCGATGATCGCGACCTTGCCGCGGCCGACGATGTAGCTCACGGTTCCCGTAAAGGTGAACGGGCCCGGATTGTCGCACAGCACGCGGCGGACGCCGGGCACGATCTCCTCGGCAACGCCCGGCTTCAGCGGAAAGTCGCGGTTGAACGGGATGTCGCCTTCGGTGTCAGAGGGCTTGGACATCGGAGTGAATGCCTAAGTTTATGCTGTCATGGCCGGCTTCATCCCCGGTCATCCACGTTTCTTTTTTGCTGCTGCAAGACGTGGATGCCCGGCACAAGGCCGGGCATGACGAACATTAAAGAACCCTATGAAAACGCGGAAATGCCGGTGATGGCGCGGCCGAGGATCAGCGCGTGGACGTCATGAGCGCCTTCATAGGTGTTGACCGTTTCGAGATTGGCGGCGTGGCGCATCACGTGATATTCGATCTGGATGCCGTTGCCGCCGTGCATGTCGCGCGCCGCCCGTGCGATATCGAGCGCCTTGCCGCAATTGTTGCGTTTAACGATGGAGACCATCTCCGGCGCCATCCTTCCC
Organism: Nitrobacter sp.; assembly: GCF_051535215.1. NCBI lineage: Bacteria > Pseudomonadati > Pseudomonadota > Alphaproteobacteria > Hyphomicrobiales > Nitrobacteraceae > Nitrobacter > Nitrobacter sp. Next base: position 2,770 of record NZ_JBPPLY010000038.1, read on the forward strand.
TCGTCCATCAAGCGCCCGACGCGCAGGCTGCCCTGAAGCCCGAGCGCGATATCGGTCTGCATATCCGCGAGTTTCTTCTGCACCAGTTGCGTTGCCGCCAGCGGGCGGCCGAACTGCTTTCGCTCCAGCACGTACTGCCGCGCGCGCTGCATGCAGTCTTCCGCCGCGCCCATGACACCCCATGAAATGCCGTAGCGCGCCCGGTTCAGGCAGCCGAACGGACCTTTCAGTCCGGACACGTTCGGCAGCAGGTTCTCTTCCGGAACCACCACGCCATCCATCACGATCTCGCCGGTGACCGACGCGCGCAGGCTGAGCTTGCCGCCAATCTTGGGGGCGGACAGGCCCTTCATGCCCTTCTCCAGCACGAAGCCGCGGACCTGATTGTCGTGCGCCGCCGAGCGCGCCCACACGATGAACAGGTCCGCGATCGGCGCATTGGAAATCCAGATCTTCGAGCCGGTCAGCCGATAACCATCCGATACCTTTTCTGCGACGGTTTTCATGCCACCCGGATCGGACCCGGCATCCGGCTCGGTGAGGCCGAAACAACCGATCCATTCGCCGCTCGCGAGCCTGGGCAGGTATTTCTTGCGCTGGCTTTCGTCGCCGTAGGCGTAGATCGGATACATCACCAGTG
>NZ_JBPPLY010000039.1:0-2923 GCF_051535215.1 Nitrobacter sp.
CCTGTCGCGGCCCCTCACGGTCCGAGGTCCTGCGGCGGATACGGCGCACGCGCAACGGCTTCGCCGTCCTCCGCTGTGCTGCGGCCCTATCGGGTGCGCGTGCGCCTGGCGCCGCCGCGACGGCCCCCGTGAGGGGCCGCGACAGGCGCGGCCTCCGAAACGGAGGTCCTGAAAATGAGCAGGAAAGAAACAAACCCGCGCGCCGACATCTACGCGCGCATCACTGATCGAATCGTCGCCGACCTCGAACGCGGTGTCCGTCCCTGGGTGAGACCTTGGAGCGCGTCGAACGTTGCCGACCGCATCACGCGTCCTTTGCGCCATAACGGCCAGCCCTATTCCGGCATCAATGTCGTGTTGCTCTGGTCCGAGGCTGTCGCGCGCGGCTTCCTCTCCTCGATCTGGATGACATTCAAGCAAGCCATCGAGCTCGGCGCGCATGTTCGCAAGGGCGAAAGTGGAAGCCTCGTCGTCTATGCCAGCCGGTTCACGAAAACGCAGACCGACGCGCATGGCGACGAAGTCGAACGGGATATCCCGTTCCTCAAGGCCTACACCGTCTTTTGCGTCGATCAGATCGACGGTCTGCCAGAGCACTTCTACGCGCCCGTTGAGCAGCCGAAGCACGACTCCATTGAGCGCATCGCACATGCCGATTCGTTCTTCGCCAATACCCGGGCCGTCATCCGGCACGGCGGCGACAAGGCCTATTACGCCCCCGCCCTCGATGTCGTGCAGATGCCTCCGTTCGAGAGCTTCCGCGACGCGGCAAGCTATTACGCCACACTTGGCCACGAATGTGTGCATTGGGCTGGCGCGCCCCAGCGGCTGAATAGGGATCTCAGCCGATATCATAAAGATCGTAGCGAAAGAGCGCGCGAGGAATTAATCGCCGATCTCGGCGCATGCTTCCTCAGCGCCGATCTCGGCATCGTGCCGGAGCTTGAACCCCGCCCGGATCACGCGAGCTACCTCGCGTCCTGGCTCGACGTTCTTGCGAACGACAAGCGGTTCATCTTCTCCGCCGCGGCACATGCGCAGCGCGCCGCTGCCTATCTCCACGACTTGCAGCCGAAGGCCGCCGATATCGGGGAGGCGGCATAATGCAACAGAACGCCTTCTCTCAGGGGGATGGGCTTTCGCCATCCCCGATCCGATTGCGCGTCCTGAGCCTCGGCGCCGGCGTTCAATCGACAACGCTGGCGCTGCTCGCGGCCCATGGCGTCATCGGGCCGATGCCCGACTGCGCCATCTTCGCCGACACCGCATGGGAGCCTCAGGCGGTGTACGATCATCTTACCTGGCTGATGTCGCCAAATGTGCTGCCCTTCCCGGTGCATGTCGTCTCGGCCGGCAGTCTTCGCGACAATCTTGTCCAGGCGGCCGCCGGCGAACGCTGGGCGTCGATCCCGGCCTATACGCGTGCAGTCGATCATCGTGGCTGCGCATCGATCGGCATGATCCGCCGGCAATGCACTGGCGACTACAAGATTGACCCGATCCGTAAAAAAGTTCGGGAGCTTGTCGGCCTCACGCGACGACGGTCGCCGCCGGACCCCGTCGTCGAGCAATGGATCGGCATCTCGATGGACGAGACGATCCGGATGAAGCCCTCCTTCGAGAGGTGGCGCGTCAACCGCTGGCCTCTCATCGAGCTTGGTATGAACAGGCGCGATTGCCTGGATTGGCTACGGCGACATGACTATCCGACGCCACCGAAAAGTGCCTGCATCGGATGCCCTTATCATTCCGATGCAGTGTGGCGCGCCATGCGCGATGAAGATCCGGACGCATGGGCGGATGCGGTCGATGTCGACCGGCTCATCCGCTCCGGTATGCGCGGCGTGCGAGGCGAGGTATTTCTGCATCGGTCGGCCGTACCGCTGAGCGAAGTGGACCTCTCGACAGACACCGATCGCGGTCAACTCGATCTCTTCGCAAATGAATGCGAAGGCATGTGTGGCTTGTAGCGGCGCGAGGTCGCTGTCGTTCGCATAGCCATCGCACTTCACAGAGCCGCGGCCCACGAGCGCCCCGCCTCAAGCGGGCCGCGCTTCTGTCGCCTCTCGTCGGGTTCGGAACCGAGGTTCTGGAAACGGCGCATGATCTCCGACCTCGATCCGGCGTCTATCGGCCCTGGTCGGTGGTGCGTTTCGCTTATCTTCGGGTTGCGTATGTCCACGATTGCTTGCTCAACCACGCAACAGTGCCGAACGGCAGCGCGAAGAACGTGGTGCGGAGCCCCGCAGGGTTTCGGACGGTCTCAGGCCATTTGCACAGGTGCGGCACTGGCTTATCCGATCCGCTGAACCGCCGTTTCACGAGGTACGCGAGGTCTCGGTCGTATCCCTGATTTCGGTCTCAAGCTCGCCCCTTTCGTCCTCGATTGGGCATGTCTGACCGAAGGCCGACGGCGCTGCGCGCCGTCTCGATCTTATCCCCGCAACAGCCGTCGCGACTTTCTTCCCCTGGCGCTGCGCGCCATTCCTCGCGGAACAACAAAGTCGCGCCTTGGCTGCCCTCCACGATGTTGCGGCCCCTACGGGGTGCAGGTCGATCGCCTCCGGTCTGTCGCCAGCCATCGAGGTCGCGATAGGCGCGGCCCGAATAACTGAAAGGATACGACAATGGCGACCATCGGCACCTTCACTTCGAACGGCAACGGCTTCACCGGCTCGATCCGCACCCTGACGCTGAACGTCAAGGCCAAGCTGACCCGCGTCGAGAACCCCTCCGAGAAGGGCCCGCACTTCCGCATCTTCGCCGGCACCGTCGAGCTGGGTGCGGCGTGGCAGAAGACCGCTCGGGACACGGAGCGCGACTACCTCTCGGTCAAGCTGGACGATCCGAGCTTCCCGGCTCCGATCTACGCCACCCTGATCGAAGTCGAGGGCCAGGAAGGCCTCCAGCTCATCTGGTCCCG
>NZ_JBPPLY010000040.1:0-2694 GCF_051535215.1 Nitrobacter sp.
ATAGCCAGCGGGCTGCGGGCAGGATCCGGCGGCGACTTCAATTTCAGCTTCTCCGCCAGGCTCTTCTTGACGCCGAAACGGCCCGACCGCTCTTCCTTGTAGTCTGGATACATCGCGCGCGCGACATCGGAGGCGCGCATTTCGCCACGACCGACCGAAGCCATCACATCGTCGATCGTCGTGCGCGCCAGTCGCGACAACGCGCCGGTGAGCTTGTCGTCGGCGTATTCGATCTTGGCGCGAATGAACAGGCGCTCCACGATCCGCCTGCCGAGGCTGACATACTGACCGCGCACGGCCGCACGGGTGGCGCGCCGTATCGCGGCCCGCGCCTTGCCTGTGATGGCAAGCGATTCCCAGGCGGAAGGCGGCGCGGCCTGGGCGGCGGACGTCAGGACTTCGACCTCGTCGCCGTTCTGCAAATGCGACGTCAGCGGCGCGAACTTGCCGTTGATCTTGCAACCGACAGTGCTGTTGCCGACATCGGTGTGCACGGCGTAGGCAAAGTCGATGACATTGGCGTGCCGCGGCAGCGCGATCAGCTTCCCCTTCGGAGTGAAGCAGAACACCTGATCGTGAAACAGCTCCAGCTTGGTGTGCTCGAGAAACTCTTCCGGATTGATACTCTCCGACAGCATCTCGATGGTGTGACGCAGCCACGCAAATGCATTGGACTCGCGGTTGAGCAACTCGGTCGGCGAACCCGCCCTGTCCTTGTAAAAGGCATGTGCGGCGATGCCGAATTCGGCGATACGGTCCATCTGCGCGGTGCGCAGTTGCAATTCGACGCGCTGGTTGCCCGGTCCGATCACAGTGGTGTGAATCGAGCGATAGTCGTTCTGCTTCGGCGTCGAAATATAGTCCTTGAAGCGCCCGGGCACGACCGGCCACGTCGTATGCACCACGCCGAGCGCGCGATAGCAGGCTTCGACATCGGGCATCACGACGCGGAATCCGAAAATGTCCGAGAGCTGCTCGAAGCCGACCGACTTTCTTTCCATCTTGGTCCAGATCGAAAACGGCTGCTTGCGACGGCCGCTCACCCGCGCGGTGATGCCCTTGTTCGCAAGGCTGGTCGTAAGCTGGCTCTCGATTTCCCCGATCAGGTTGCGGTTCCGCTCGGCCAGCGCATCGAGACGCTGGGCAACCACGGCATGGGCCTCGGGGTCGAGGGTGCGGAACGCCAGATCCTCAAGCTCCTCGCGCATTTCCTGCATGCCCATGCGGCCAGCCAGTGGCGCGTAGATGTCGAGGGTCTCCTCGGCGATGCGCTGACGTGACGCGGGCGGCACGAATTCCAGGGTGCGCATGTTATGCAGCCGGTCGGCGAGCTTGATCAGCAGCACGCGGACGTCTTCGGCGATCGCCAGCAGCAGCTTGCGCAGGTTTTCGGCCTGCTTGGCCTCGCGCGAGACCAGTTCCAACCGTTTCAGCTTGGTCAGGCCCTCGACCAGCGCGCCGATCTCGTGACCGAACATGTTGTCGATCTCGGCCCGGGTAGCCTCGGTATCCTCGATGGTGTCGTGCAGCAGCGCCGCGACGATCGTGGCATCGTCGAGCTTGAGGCCGGTCAGGATGGCGGCGACCTCGAGCGGATGGGAGAAATACGGATCACCGGATGCCCGCGTCTGCTCGCCGTGGGCCTTCATGGCATAGACATAGGCCCGATTCAGCAAATCCTCATCGGTGTCCGGATTGTAGGAGCGAACGCGCTCGACCAGATCATACTGGCGCATCATGCGCGGGCGCGGCGGCCTCGTCGCGGCGACCGGCGTCGGCGCCACTCCGACCGAATCGGTCGCAGTCTGCATCTGCCCCTTCCTGCGAGGCCAACTCGCCATCGAACTCAACGCCTTCATCACACTGGAACCGTCCGCTTGCCCTCCAATATCTATCCTAGATTGTCCCGGCTGAAAGTCGAATTCGAACTTTTGCCGCGCGAGATTTTGGTTAGCGGAGCAAAAGACGGTCCCAGCCGGTCCCGCTCCGTATCCGCAGCACGCGTTCTGCCCCCTAGGAGCTGCTGAGACCCGGCGCAAAAGCCGGAATCGGATCATGAGCCTTCTGATGTATTCAGAAGCGACGTTCTATGTTTTGACACGTTCTCTTGACGCGAACCGGTATCTCTTCTTCTTGACGCATATCGGCATCCCTTGCTCGAAAACACCCTAAAACGCAAAAAGCCCGGACCAAAGGTCCGGGCTTGCAATTTGGCGAGGGCGACGAGCGCTCACTCGTCTTCCTCGGGCTGCTCTTCGGGAGGAGCGAGGCCTTCCAGACCCTTCAGCAACTCCTCCTCGGTCATGCGCTCGACCGCGACCTCGGTGTCGTCGGCATCGACGCTCGCTCCGGCCGAGCCGATCAAAGGCACAGTATCCGGCTCCGGCTCGTCGACCTCGACAAACTTCTGCAAGGAATGAACGAGCTCCTCGCGCATGTCTTCGGGCGAGATGGTCCGCTCCGCGATTTCGCGAAGCGAAACCACCGGATTCTTGTCGTTGTCGCGGTCAATCGTAAGTTGCGAACCCGACGAAATCATCCGCGCGCGATGCGCGGCCAACAGCACCAGGTCGAACCGGTTGTCGACCTTGTCAATGCAATCTTCCACGGTGACGCGCGCCATCGTCTGTCGCTCCGTTAAGGGGACCGAAACTATGAGATATAACTGCTAGGTATAGTGGGTTTGCAGATTTC